>NZ_JBWKPK010000022.1:0-103980 GCF_059418205.1 Caulobacter sp. GW821-FHT09B11
AGGATCCATCGTTCAGCTGCTCAGGTCTTTGCAGGACGGCCGAGGTTTGAGCGGTCGCCGGCATGGGCCCTCGCCACGGGGGCGAGGGAGGCGGAGTTTTGTTGCTGGGCGCGGAGACGGCCGGCGTCGCGGAAGCTGAAAACGGCCCCCCTCCGGCCCTTCGGGCCACCTCCCCCAGAGGGGGAGGATCTTGGCTAGCGCTGCGCCTGCACCACCTTCACCGCAGGCGCGTTCTCCCAGCCGCCGCCTAGCGCCAGGAAGAGGTTGACCTGATCGGCGGCCACGGCGGCGTCGGAGGCCGCGAGGGCGGCTTCGGCGCCGGCCAGGGTGCGTTGGGCGTCGAGGCCTTGCAGGTAAGGCGTGCGGCCGGCCTTGTAGAGGGTCGCGGCCTGGCGTTCGGCCTTGGCGGCCTCGTCGCGAGCGGCGCGCAGGGCGGCGTTGCGGTCGAGTTCGTGGGCGTAGGCGGTGAGGCTGGTTTCGGTCTCGCGCAGGGCGTTCAGCACCACGCCGTCGAACCTGGCCAGCGCCCCGTCGGCGCCGGCCTCGGCGCCTCGGATGCGGGCGCGCTCGCCCTCGCCCGGCAGGGTCCAGGAAACCAGGCCCGACAGGCTCCAGCGGTTGGCGGCCGGTTGGCCGATGTCCGCCAGCAGGCCCGTCGAGCCGGCGCCCAGGCCGAAGCTGATGTTCGGATAGAGCGCGCCGCGGGCCACGCCGATGCGGGCCGTGGCGCCGGCCAGGGTGCGTTCGGCCTGGCGGACATCCGGACGACGCTTGAGCAGCGCCGCGCCGTCGCCGACCGGCAGGGGCTGGGACAGCTTCGGCGGCGACGCACAGGCCTCGACGGCTTTCGGAAACTCGGCGGGCGGCTTGCCGGTCAGGACGGCCAGCTTGTAGAGCGCGGCCTTGCGATGGGCCTCAAAGGTCGGGATGGCGGCGCGTTGCAGCTCGACCTGGGCGCGGGCGCGGGTGGCGTCCAGCGCCGTGCCGCGGCCGGCGGCGATCAGGCGGTTGGTGACGTCCAGGCTCTTGTGCTGAAGATCCAGGGTCTGCTCGGCGACGTGGATCTCGTGGCCGGATGAGCAGGCCTCGACATAGGCGCGGGCCACGTCGGCGGCGACGCTGACGCGGGCCAGATCGAGGGCCGCCTGGCTGGCGTCTTCATCGGCGTGGGCGGCCTCGGCGGCGCGCTTGAGGCGGCCGACCAGATCGACCTGGTAGGAGACCTTCACCCCGGCGTCGGCCAGGTTCTCGACCGGCAGGGGCTCGGTCATCAGATATTGCTCACCGGACTCCCGAGCGTGCATCGCAGCGGCCGAGGCGCCGGCCGAGAAGCCGCCGGCGTCGTCGGCCTCGCCGGCCACGGCGCGGGCGCGGGCCAGGTTGGCGGCGGCGACGCGCAGGTCGGCATTGGCGGTCAGAGCTTGTTCGACCAATCCGTTGAGGGTCTCGTCGTCATAGAGCTTCCACCAGCCGTCGGGGACCGGGTCCTGGCTGATCGCGTCGTTCGAGGCGCCCATGAACGCGCCCTGCGCGGCCGGTTCGTTGATCTTGGCGGCGTCGGGGCGCTTGTAGTCGGGGCCGACGGTCGTGCAGGCGGCCAGGACCAGCAGCGAGGCGGCCGCGCCGAGGGTGCGCAGCGCGCTCACTTCGCCCCCCCCAGAACCGCGACGGTGGCGGTGCGGCCGGCGATCAGGCGCAGGTCCTTGGGGGTCTCGTCCAGCGCGACCCGGACGGGCACGCGCTGAGCCAGGCGCACCCAGCTGAAGGTCGGGTTGACGTTGGGCAGCAGGCTGGCGCCCGAAGCGCGGTCGCGGTCTTCGATGCCGGCGGCGATCGACTGGATGTGGCCGTGCAGCGGACGGTCCTCGCCCATGACCCGGACGTCGACCTTCTGGCCGACGTGCAGGCCCTTGAGCTTGGTCTCCTCGAAATAGCCCTCGACCCGGAACGAGCGGCTGTCGATCAGGGCCAGCACCGGCTTGCCGGCGGTGACGTAGTCGCCGGTGCGCAAGGTGAGGTCAGACAGGAAGCCGTCGGTGGGCGCGGTGACCAGGGTGCGCTTGAGGTTCAGGGCCGCGAGATCCCGGGCGGCCTCGGCCTGGGCCAGGGCGGCCTGGCCTTGCTCGACCTTGGCCAGGCTCTGCTCGGTGACCTCGCCGGCGACGAGGTCGCCCAGCAGGCGGTTGCGGGCCAGTTCGCGGCGGGCTTGGGCCAGCTGGGCCCTCTGGGCGGCGACGGCGGCGTCGGCCTGGCGGACGGCGAGCGCGTAGCGGTCGCGGTCGACATAGAACAGCGGCTGGCCGGCCTTGACCGTCTGGTCGTTGACCACCTGGACGTCGGTCACCAGGCCCGAGACGTCGGGGGCGACCTGGACGATGTCGGCGCGGACGCGGCCGTCACGGGTCCAGGGATCGACCTGGTAGTGGTCCCAGAGGCGCTTGCCGCCGACAGCGGCGACGGCGACGACGGCCAGGGTGACCGCGACGCGGCCGGCTTGGGGGAGGATGGTCTTGAGCTGGGGCATGGTTTTCTACGGACGGACGAGGGCCACGGCGGCGGCCCAGAGGATGACGAAGAGCGCGGTGTCGAAGAGCGCCGGGTGCCAGACGAGGCGGTAGGCGCCGGTCCAGGACAGCACGCGGCGCAGCACGAAGGTGGCGGCCAGGGCGGCCACGGCCGAGACGAGGACGGACGACAGGAAGACGCCGTCGATGTTGTATTCGCCGATCATGCGGCGGGCTCCGGATTGAAGGCGGGGGCGTCGGGGAAGAGGTTGCGGCGCAGGCCGACGAGACCGGTGACGCCGCCGGCTACGAAAGTGGTCTGGCCCATGCGGATCAGGGCGCGGTCGAGGCGGGCCAGCAGGTCGGCGTGCGGCGGCTGGCGGCGGCCGGCCGACAGCGCGGCGTAGTGATCGCCGATCCCGTCGAGCACGGCGTCGAGGGAGGCGCGGGCCTGGCCAGAGACCTCGCCCCGCGCGCCCTGGACGGCGACGAGGTTCATGCCCACCCGCAGGTCGCGCAGGACGTCGACGCCGACAAGGTCATGGCGCTCGCCGACCGCGGCCAGCTTGGGGGTCAGAAGGCCCAGGCGGTCGACCAGGGTGGCGGCGAAGGCGGCCGGTTCGGGCGCGTTGCGGGCGCGGGCCAGGCGGGCCAGGCCCTTCCAGGTGCGCGACAGCAGGCGGCGGGCGCCGGCGTCGATGCTCATCGAGCGCATGGCGGCGGTGACGAAGATCGCCGCCCCCAGGCCGACGAACTGGCCCAGATTGACGTTCAGGAAGCTGGCGAAGTCGGCGCTGAAAGTCTCCTGCAGGGCCATAGCGTTGCAGAATCCCATCAGCACGGCCAGGGCCGCCCCCATGGTCTTGGGATTGGGAATGAACAGGCCGATGAACAGCAGCGGCGGGGCCAGCGTCAGGACCAGCAGCGGGAAGCCGTCGATGGCCGGCAGCACGGCGAACATGTAGAGCGCCGACAGCGGCAGCGAGACCAGGGTGAAGATGCCGAAGCTGCGGATAGCCGGCACGGGATCGTCCATGGCCGCGAAAAAGCAGCAGAACACCGCCGCCATGACCGGGGCCGAGGCGCCGTCGCCCCAGCCGGAGACGATCCAGATGGCGCAGGACAGCAGCACGGCGATCGCGGCGGCCGCGCCCGAGAGCAGCGCCAGCGGGAAGTCGCTGTGCATGCGGCGGCGGGCGGCGGTGAGCGTGGCGGCGGCCAGGGCCGGCGACAGCGGGGCGTCGGGATTCTCGAAGCGGACCATCAGGGCGTGGCCCTCGGCCAGGGCCTGGACGGTCTCGGCCAGGCGCACCAGCAGGCTTTCCACCAGCAGGGCGTTCCAGTCGCCGCCGCGGCGCGTGGCGGCCTCGGCGCGCAGGTGGTCGATCAGCTCCAGGCCCGGACCGCGCGTGGCGCCGGCCTCGATCCAGGCGACGACGGCGTCGAGCGCCTGGCGGGCGGCCGGGTCGCGGACGTCCTTGAGGGCCAGCATGCGGTCGGATAGGCCCGACAGCAGCGGGATGAGGATCAGCAGGCGTTCGTGCAAAGCCCGCACGACGCCGGTGGTCTCGCGCAGCCGCGAGGTGTCGAACGGCAGGTGGACGGCCAGCATCTGGATCTCGCTGGCGGCGGCGGCGAGATGCCGGCGGTCGCGGGCGAAGGCCTGGGCGTCGGCGCCCTTCAGCACATCCAGCGCCCAGCGGTCGGCCTCGCCCAGCCAGGCGGTCAGGCGGGCGCGCAGCACCGTGCCGACCGGGCGCGGAAACACAAGGCTATGGACCAGGGTGGCGCAGACGATGCCAAGGCCGATCTCGACCACGCGCCAGACGGCCAGGTCGAAGATGGCCGACGGCTGGCTGACGGCCGGGAAGCCGATGATGGCGGCGGTGTAGCCGGCCAGCATCAGGACATAGCTGCGCGGCGTGCGGTCCAGCAGCGAGACGGACAGACACCCGCCGACCCACAGGGCCAAGGCCAGGCACAGCAGGACCGGCGCATTGACCAGGGCCGGGACCAGGGCGACGGCGGCCGCGCCGCCCAGCATGGTGCCGAGCACACGGTACAGCGCCTTGGAGCGCACGGCGCCGGCCAGGGGCTGGCTGACGATATAGGCCGTGGTCATGGCCCAGTACGGACGCGGCAGGCCGACGGCGAAGCCGATCCAGAGGGCGAGCATGGCGGCCGCGAAGCTGTTCACCGAGAACAGCAGCGTCCACCGATCGAACTTGGGCATGGCGGGGACCTAAGCCCCCTGCCCGTTGGCGGCTTCAAGCGCCGCCTCGAAGGCGGCGAAGGTGCGCAGGGTGGCGGCGAGATCCTCGTCGCTGACGCCGACCAGCAGGCGCGAGCGGACGGCCTGGACGGTGTCTTCGGCGATCACGGCCAGGGCCTGGCCGTCGGGGGTGAGGTGCAGGGTCTTGGCGCGACCGTCGGCCGGGTCGTCGCGGCGCTCGACCAGACCGGCGGCGCACAGCTGGTCGAGAATACGGACCAGGGACGGCCCTTCGACGCCCAGTTCCTCGGCCAGCATCCCCTGGCGCAGGCCGCCGCCGGCGCGGGCGATGTGCAGCACCGGCAGGGCGCGGGCGTCGGACAGGCCGTGCTCGGCCAGGGCGCGATTGACCTCGCGGCGGTAGATGCGCGCCAGGCGCAGGATGGCGCCGGTGAAGGCGCGCTCGCTGAGGATGCGGACGTCGGTCATGGAACGATGCTCGAAGAACGATAGGTAGCTTGCTATCTATTTAGATAGCTTCCTATCGATGTTCGTGCAAGCGGGCGAATGACGAAAAACGGCCCCGCTCGTGGAGCGGGGCCGTTTCAAGTTGTCGCAGTGTGAGGAGAGACCCTCCCGATGGATGGCGTCATCAATGACGCCCAACCCAAACCGCCTTCCTGGGCCTCGTGCCCAGGATCCATCGTTCAGCCTGCTCAGACCTTTGCATGATGGCTCAGGTCTGAGCAGCGGCCGACATGGGCCCTCGCCACAAGGGCGAGGGAGGCGGCTCTTTTTCGGAGCTAGAACAGAGCCCCCCTTGAGAGGCTCCCCTTCCCTACTTCCCGGCCAGGGCCGCCTGAGCGGCCGCCAGGCGGGCGATCGGCACGCGGTAGGGCGAGCAGGAGACGTAGTCGAGGCCGACCTTTTCGCAGAACGCGATCGAGGCCGGGTCGCCGCCGTGCTCGCCGCAGATGCCGAGCTTGGCGTCCGGACGCACGGCCCGGCTGCGCTCGGCGGCGATGCGGATCAGGTCGCCGACGCCTTCCTGGTCGAGGCTGACGAAGGGGTCCTTTTCGAAGATGCCCTTGTCGATATAGGCGCCCAGGAACTTGCCGGCGTCGTCGCGGCTGATGCCGAACGTCGTCTGGGTCAGGTCGTTGGTGCCGAAGCTGAAGAACTCGGCGTTGGCGGCCAGGTCGCCGGCCCGCAGGGCGGCGCGCGGCAGCTCGATCATGGTGCCTACGGTGTACTTCAGGTCGACGCCCTGCTCGGCCAGCACCGCCTTGGCGACGCGGTCGGTCAGTTCGCGCAGGTACTTCATCTCCTCGCCCTTGGCGACGAGGGGGTGCATGATTTCCGGCACCGGGGCGGCCTTGCCCGACTTGGCGATCTCGCAGGCGGCCTCGATGATGGCCCGGACCTGCATCTCGTAGATCTCGGGATAGGAGACGCCCAGGCGGCAGCCGCGGTGGCCGAGCATGGGGTTGGTCTCGTGCAGTTCCTTGGCCCGGCGCAGCAGCTTGGCGGCGTCCAGACCCGTGGCCTGGGCCACGGCCTGCACGTCTTCTTCGGTGTGCGGCAGGAACTCGTGCAGCGGCGGGTCGAGCAGGCGGATGGTGACCGGCAAGCCTTCCATGATCGTGAAGAGCTCGACGAAGTCGGCCTTCTGGAAGGGCGCGATCTTGGCCAGGGCCGTACGGCGGCCGGCCTCGTCGTCGGCCAGGATCATCTCGCGCACCGCGGCGATGCGGGTGTCGTCGAAGAACATGTGCTCGGTGCGGCACAGACCGATGCCTTCGGCGCCGAACTGGCGGGCGGTCTTGGCGTCGAGCGGCGTCTCGGCGTTGGCGCGCACCTTCAGGCGGCGGACCTGGTCGGCCCAGCCCATCAGGGTGGCGAAGTCGCCGGTCAGCTCGGGCTCGACCATCTTCGGCGAGCCGGCGAGGATCTCGCCGGTGGAGCCGTCGATGGTGATGACCTCACCGGCCTTAAACTCGCGGCCCTTGGCCCGGAACAGGCCTTCCTTGGCGAAGATCGACACGTCGCCGGCGCCCGAGACGCAGGGACGGCCCATGCCGCGCGCCACGACGGCGGCGTGGCTGGTCATGCCGCCCCGGGCGGTGATGATGCCGCGGGCGGCGTGCATGCCGTGGATGTCTTCCGGCGAGGTCTCTTCACGCACCAGGATGACGGCTTCGCCATTGGCGGCGGCCTTTTCGGCCTCGTCGCTGTCGAAGACGATCTTGCCGGTGGCCGCGCCGGGCGAGGCCGGCAGGCCGACGGTGACGACGTCGCGGTGGGCGGTCGGGTCGATGGTCGGGTGCAGCAGCTGGTCCAGCGAGGCCGGCTCGACGCGCGAAACGCCCTCTTCCTTGCTGATCACGCCTTCGGCGGCCATGTCGACGGCGATCTTCAGCGCGGCCTTGGCGGTGCGCTTGCCGTTGCGAGTCTGCAGCATGTAGAGCACGCCCTGCTCCACCGTGAACTCGATGTCCTGCATGTCGCGATAGTGGCGTTCCAACGTCTCGACCACGGTCTTGAACTGCTGGAAGACGGTCGGCATCGCCTCTTCCATCGACGGCGAGGTGTCGCCCATCTCTTCGCGGGCGGCCTTGGTCAGCGACTGCGGGGTGCGGATGCCGGCGACGACGTCCTCGCCCTGGGCGTTGATCAGGAACTCGCCGTAGAGGCGGTTGTCGCCGTTCGACGGGTTGCGGGTGAACGCAACGCCCGTGGCCGAGGTGTCGCCCATGTTGCCGAACACCATCGACTGGATGTTCACGGCCGTGCCCCAGCTTTCCGGGATGTCGTGCATGCGGCGATAGAACTTGGCGCGGTCGTTCATCCAGCTGGCGAACACGGCGCCGACGGCGCCCCACAGCTGCTCCTGGGCGTCCTGCGGGAACGGCTTGCCCAGCTCGTTCTGGACGGCGGCCTTGTAGTCCTTGATGACCGCGGCCCAGTCGTCGGCGGTGAGGCCGGTGTCGACGTGGACGTCGAGGCGGTCCTTATGGTCGTCGAGGATCTCCTCGAACATGTGGTGCTCCAGGTCGAGCACGACGTTCGAGTACATCTGGATGAAGCGGCGATAGCTGTCGTAGGCGAAGCGGCGGTCGCCCGACAGCTTGGCCAGGCCCTCGACGGTCTCGTCGTTGAGGCCCAGGTTCAGCACGGTGTCCATCATGCCCGGCATCGAGGCGCGGGCGCCCGAGCGCACCGACACCAGCAGCGGGTTGGTCACGTCGCCGAAGCGCTTGCCGGTGATGGCTTCCACCTTGGCCAGGCCCGCGGCGACCTGCCCGGCCAGCTCGGCCGGGTACTGCTTGCCGTTGCTGTAATAGTGGACGCAGGCCTCGGTGGTGACCGTAAAGCCGGGCGGAACGGGCAGACCCAGCGACGACATCTCAGCGAGATTCGCGCCCTTGCCTCCGAGGAGGTTCTTCATCGAAGCGTCGCCATCGGCGCCGCCTCCCCCGAACGAATAGACCCAAAGGGACTTCGTCAGCGTCTCAACCGGCATTTTGAATTCACCCTGCGATAAAGTGAAAAAAGGCCGCGCCCTCTATCGGGGTCGTCTCGCCTTGGAACATGACCGCGTTCTTGAATCCCGCAGTGCAATATCCGTGGCCTCCCTAGCATTTTGGCCAAGAACGCGTCCACCTGCGCTTTGCGTTCCCGCAGTTTTGCCAAGAATTCAGCAAATCATTGCTATGACAACGTTGTCTTGATCGCAGTTTGACGGCGCTCGCCATTTCAAAGGCACGAAACGTCGCCACACGGACAATTACGCCGCCTTTTCGGGACTGGCGGACGACCACCGCGCGTCGCCGATTTGAATTGTGATCGCACAGCGGGAGTCGCGAGACGGACTCATGGGGCCAGCGGGGGGCGAGCGCCCTCGCCGCTCAGCGCTTCTTGCCGAGCTCGGCGGCGATGTCCTTGGTCATCTTGCCGACCTTGCGGTGGGCGGCGGTCAGCTGGTCGCGGGTGACGCCCCAGCGCTTCATCCAATATTCGACGGCCTGGCGCTCGGAGAGGTCGAGGCGCTCCTTGTCGATGAAGCCACGCTTGTCCTTGAGACCGGCCATCAGCTGTTCCACGGCTTGGAGGAGCCGGCCGCGATGCGGTTGGCCTGCTCACGTTGGAAGCGACCGCCGCGCGGCGGCTTGGGACGCGCGGCCAGGGCCGCCTGCTTGAGCCGCAGGGCGCGCTGGATCGGGGTCTCGCCCGGCGGGCCGTCGTCGTTGGAGTCGCTCATTTGGGGGAGCCTAGCACGGGTCTGGACCTGCCCCACATCCGTAAAACCCCCGCGAAAGCGGGGGCCCAGGCTTTTTCTGAAACGCGGGGCGCTAGACGACAAAACGCCTGGGTCCCCGCTTTCGCGGGGATTTTACGGAAGAGATGGTTCCCGCCGGGAAAGCCTCAGCCCTCGATGATGTGCGGCACGAACCGCGCCAGGTTCTTGGTGACCTGACTGTCGTCCTCGCGGATGCCCATGCCCACGGGCTCGGCCCCGACGATCCAGGCGCCGACGACCGGATGCCTGCCGTCGAAGCTGGGCGGCGGGTGGAAGGCCTGGACGATCGCGCCTTCGGCTCCGTAGCCCTGGTCGAGCACGGGCTCGGCGCCCGCCCCGACGATCTCGATATTGGCCCCTTCGCGCGAGAACAGCGGCTTGCGCACATAGTTGGCGCCGAGATTGGACGCCGCCGGGTCGCCCTCGAAATAGGCCTCCAGCAGGTTGGGGTGGCCCTTGTGGCGCTCCCACAGCAGCGGAAGGATCGCCTTGTTGGACAGGATCGCCTTCCACGGCGGCTCCAGCCAGCGGACCTTCGCCGTCGTGAGGTTGGCCGCGTAGGGCTCGCGCAGCATGTCTTCCCAGGGATAGAGCTTGAACGCCGCCTGCAGCAGGTAGCCGTCGGTGTCGACGAACTGCCCCTCCTCGTTCAGGCCGATGGCGTCCATGGCCACGAACTTGGGGTCCAGCCCCGCCTGGGTGGCGAGGTCTTCGAGGAAGCGCACCGTCTGGCGGTCCTCGACGGCGTCGGCGTCGCTGGCGAAGTGCACGAAGCCGCCCTTGGGGAACAGCACGCCGAAGCGCTCGCGCATGGCCTCGAACAGGCTGTTGAACTGGTCGGTCCCCGCCGGCAGCGTTCCTTGCGCCAGCAGGTCCTCGAGCCACAGCCACTGGAAGGTGGCGGCCTCGAACAGGCTGGTGGGGGTGTCGGCGTTGTACTCGTAGAGCTTGGGCGGGGCCGAGCCGTCATAGCCGAAGTCGAACCGTCCGTAGAGGGACGGCTCCTTGGCGCGCCAGGAGGCGGCGACGAAATCCCAGTGCTCGGGCGGGATCGCCAGCTTCTCCAGGAGCTCTTCGCTGGCGACGGCCTCGTCGACCAGATCCAGGCACAGGTCGTGAAGCTGGGCCGCGGCCGGCTCCAGGTCCTCCTCGACCTCGCGCAGGGTGAAGGCGTACGCCGTCCCCTCGTCCCAATAGGCCTGTCCGCCGGTGTGGTGGTAGACGAAGCCGACGGCTTCGGCCTTCTCGCGCCAGTCTGGGCGCGGGGTCAGGGAAAGACGGCGCACGCGGGTTCCTTATTCGGTCTTCGAACCGTCGGTGGACTTCTGCTCGATCTGCAGCGGCGGGGCGGCCGGGGCCAGGCGAGCCAGGATGTCGTCGGCCGACGACTGGCCCGGCAGGATGCCGGCCACGCGCAGCTTCTCGTCGAGATCCGCGCCGGTGCGGCGGTCTTCCAGTTCGCCGGCGGCCTTGATCTTCTCGCCGCGGACCATCTGGCGCTCCTTGATGCGCGCCAGACTGTCGGCGGCCGAGCCGAGGGACGCGCCGGCGCCCGCGCCGCGGGCGGTGACGGCGGCCTGGGCGCGCTGCACCGACTCGTTGACCTTCACGACCTCGACTTCGCGCTTGAGCGTGTCGATGCGGCGGTCGGTGGCGGCGATGGCGGTGTGCAGCTGGTCCTCGGCCTCGCGCATGCCGCCGATCTGCGGCTCCTTCAGCGCGATGTCGCTTTCGAGGTCGGCGATGCGCTGGGCCACCTGGCGGGCCAGGTCCATGTCGCCCTTGGTGACGGCGGCGCGGGCCGAGTTCTCGTACTTGGCGACCTGCTCGCGCAGGCTCTTGACGTCGTTCTCCTGGATGCGCCGGCGGGCGACCAGTGTGGCCAGGTTGTCGCGCGCCTTGGCCTGGGCCGTGTCGGCGTCGCGAATCTCCTGGTCGAGGATGCGGATGGCGTTCGCGTCGACGACGGCGGACGTGGCTTCGTGGGCGCCGGCGCGACCCAGGGTGAACAGCTTGCGCCAGATGGACATCGGAGGGCTCCGGGAAACTTCGGTTAGGGTCAGGCGGCGGTGGAGAACGAGGCGCGCAGGTCCGAGGCGGCCTCGATGGCGTTCTCGGCGAGGGTGCGCAGCTCGATGACGATATCCTCGATCGAGGTCGTGGTCGAAAGCTCGCCGAACAGCTCGTAGTAGTCGCGGCCGCCGACGGCGCTGATGCCGAAGTTCGACAGCGGCACCAGCTTCTGGGCCTTCAGCAGGAATTCGTTGAAGGCGTGGCGGTCTTCCTGTTCGTCGACGGGCCACAGCAGGGCCGAGGCGGCGATCTGCTGGTCGCTGACGCTGACATAGATCTCGAGGTCGCCCTGCCAGTGCATGGTGGCCAGCAGGATCGGGTCGGAGCCTTCCAGCACCCGCACGCTCAGCTCGTCGGCGCCCACGCCGGGCGCTTCGTCCAGGGCCGCCTTCAGGGAGCGGACAGTCCAGGGCGTCTGACTCATCGGGTCGTGATCCTCTCTAGCCGGCCATCTTGACCGTTTCATACAAGATGGGAGGCCGAAGGCCAGTCGTCGAGAGCGAGCATGGCCCCTTTTACAGCGCAGGCTGGCGCCGTACATGAGGAAGCGTTCTTTCAGGGACCAGCCATGTTCAGTCGCTTATTCGGCCGCAAGGAGCCCGCTCCCGAGTCGGCCCTGCCCGCCATCCGCAACGTTACGCTGGGGCGGACCGTCTGGCTGGACCCTCTGGCCTGGAAGCGCTTCGGCGCCGACAGCAAGTTCCCGCTCGACCACGACACGCTGGAAATCACCGCTCAGGGCCTGGTGGACCTGAAGGACGGCGGCTTCGTGCACCGGTTCTACACCGACGACCACGTGATGTTTCAGGCGGTGTCCGACGACCGCGAGGGCCAACGGCTGACCGACGTCACCCTGTTCGTCCCCTGGGACAGCGCCTATCCGGGCGGCCGCGCCGATCGCGACGCCTGGGGCAAGCGCCTGCGCGCCCGCACCTTCACGCCCGCCGGCCTGCCCGAGTACCACCGCTTCTGGTTCGGCGAGGACGCCGAGAGCCAGGAACCCGTGACCTTCTGGGAAGACCTGCACGACGACCGGGACGGGATCCCCGACCGGCGGATCTTCCAGACCTGCATGCTGTTCGCCCGCGACCTGCCGGGCGAGGGCCGTGAACTGCTGCTGGCGATCGAGATGGAGACCGAGGACCGCGAGGTCTCGTTCGAAACCATGATCGGCGTGCCGCTCGAAGTCGGCGAATTCCGCGCCTGAACCAAGGTCCATAGGGGAAACTAGAGATGTTCGACGTCCAAGCCTTCGGCGAAAGCGCCCTGGCCTTCCTGGTGGCCTTCGTCGCCGCCGGCGTGTTCACGGTGATCTTCAAGATCGTCTACCAGGCGGTGACGCCCTACAACGAGGCCAAGCTGATCCGCGAGGGCAACGTCGCCGCCGCCATCGCCCTGGGCGGCGCCGTGGTCGGCTACGTGCTGCCGCTGGCGTCCGCGCTCAGCCACACCGTCAGCCTGCTGGAGTTCGCCGCCTGGGCCCTGCTGGCCGCCGTCATCCAGATCGCCGCCTTCACCCTGGTGCGGTTCACGGTGCTCAAGGACCTGATCGACCGGATCGAGAAGGCCGAGGTCGCCGCCGGCGTCTATCTGGCTTCGATCTCGCTGGCCGTCGGCCTGCTGAACGCCGCCTGCATGACCTCGTGAGGCCGGACATGAACGCCCACTCCCCCGCCCCGTCCCGCCGCCGCAAGCGCTCCAGCGCCGTGGCCCTGACGGGCCTGATGGCCGGCTCGGCCTTCACCCTGTCCGCGTGCGGCGATCCCGGCTCGGCCACCCAGTGGGGCGACCCGCCGGCGGCCGTCTCGGGCAAGAAGGTCGACGCCTCCAGCTTCGCCAATCTCGACGAGTGCAAGGCCTCGGGCGATTTCACGGCCGACCAGTGCCAGACGGCCTATGACGAAGCCCAGAAGGCCAGCGCCGAGAACGCGCCCAAGTTCTCCGACCAGCAGAGCTGCGAGGAGCGCTACGGCGTCGACCAGTGCGTGCCGCGCAGCCAGGCCAATGGCGGCGGCAGCTTCTTCACCCCGCTGCTGACCGGCTTCATCATCGGCCAGGCGCTCGAGGGCATGAACAACCGCGGCTATCGCGGCGCGCCGATGTACCGCGACCGCGACGGCACCTACTACAGCGGCTCGGGCTATCCGGTGTCGCGCGACTATCTCTCGGGCCGCAGCCGGGTGCGCAGCGACAGCTTCGACGCCCCCTCGCGCTACGAGGCGCCGACCCGCGTGCAGAGCCGCAGCAGCGTCATCTCGCGCGGCGGCTTCGGCGGCGGCTCGCGCGGCTTCGGCGGCTAAACGGAACTAAAGGCGGGTCGTCTCGCGTTGGTTGGTCGACGACCACGCGAGGCGACCGCATGACCGACAAGACCATCACCGGCGTTCCCCATCCCCGATGGTGGCAGCGCCATCCGACCCTGGCCCTGTGCGCGGCCTGGGGTCTGGGTCTTGGACTTCTGGCGACCGCCGTCGCGCTGGGACTTCAGGCCGCGGCCTGAACGCCGGCGCGCTCCATGGCGCGCACCGCCGACAGCAGCCTGGCCGGCGTCACCGGCTTTTCGAGCCACAGGTCGGGCTCGACCTTCAGCACGCGCGGATCGCTGGCCGAGACCATCAGCACCGGCGTCCCCCGCCCTTCGAGCGAACGGATCAGTTCGGCGCCGGTCATGCGCGGCATGGCGTTGTCGGTGATCAGCAGGTCGGGCGCGAAGGCCTCGAAGGCTTCCAGCGCTTCCTGGCCGTCACGGCTCCACAGCACCTCGAAACCCGCCTCTTCCAGCAGGATCTCGTAGACGCCGCCGAGCAGCATGTCGTCTTCGGCGATGAGGATCCGTCGCATGGCAGCCCGCCCGTCGAATTAAGTGAATTCGAATGTGTAAATAGGTCTTAACCATGCCTGCGCCCCCGGTGTCAGCGTGCGCAATCGTCGCATCGCCGAAAGTTGAGCAATCGGGGCGGGAGCGCCGAGAATCACTTCATCCGCAGGCTTAGCCCAGCGACGACCAGTTCAACGGCGTCGGCGACGGCCGCCAGGGCCTGATGCAGACGGCCGGCCTCGTCGCGGAACCTGCGGGCCAAGGCGTTGTCGGGCACGACGCCCCAGCCGACCTCGTTGGACACCAGCCAGAGTTCGCCGTCGACGGCCGAGGCCGCCGCGACCAGCGCTGCCGCTTCGGTCGAGAGATCTTTTTCCGCCAGCATGAGGTTGGTCAACCAAAGGGTCAGGCAATCGACCACCGCCACGCTGCCCGACGGCAGGCCGCGCAAGGCGGAAACGAGATCGAAGGGCGCCTCCAGGGTGGTCCAGGCCTGGCCGCGATCGGCCTGGTGGCGGGCGATGCGCTCCTCCATCTCGGCGTCGAAGGCCTGGGCGGTGACGATCATCACCGGCCGGACGCCGACCGCGGCTGCCATCGCCTCGGCCGCCCCTTGCGCGAAGGCGCTCTTACCCGAACGCGCGCCGCCCAGAACGAGTGTCAGTGACAACGGGGAACTCCAGATTGACGGTGTGCAGCGCACCCTATAGTCCAGCCGGCGCGACAGGTTCCTCCCAAAGAGGATGAAAAGGGAACTCGGGTGTGAAACCCGGGCTGCCCCCGCAACTGTAAGCGGCGAGTTCGCGCGTCACACGCCACTGGGTCTGTTCCTCGGAAAAGAGCTGGGAAGGCGACGCGCAGCAACGATGACCCGCGAGCCAGGAGACCTGCCTGTCGCAGTCGTCCTTCGTCCGGCCGGGGTGCGCCGTACGATCGGGTCTTCCCGCATGGCGACGCTTCGGTCCGGGCGTGTTCACCAGAACACGCTCCTTCTTGTCGCGCACGGAGGAATGACATGCGCCCTGTTTCCCTGCTGGCCCTCGCGGCCGCAGTTCCCGCCCTGGCCCTGCCTGGCCTGGCTTTCGCCGATACGGCCGTGGCCGAAGTCGATCAGGTGGTGGTCACCGCCGGTCGCGAGCCTGAAAAGCTGTCGGAAGTCTCGACCAGCATGACCGTGATCGACGCCGAGGCCCTGAAGAAGGCCCAGGCCGTCGTGATCTCCGACCTGCTGTCGCGCACCCCGGGCGTCACCGTCACCCGCAACGGCGGCGTCGGCGGCACGACCCAGCTGCGCATCCGCGGCGCCGAGACCGACCAGACCGTGGTGCTGATCGACGGCGTCAAGCTGAACGATCCGTCCTCGACCGGCGGCGGCTACAACTTCGCCACCCTGCTGGCCGGCAACGTCAACCGCATCGAGGTGCTGCGCGGCTCGCAGTCGACCCTGTGGGGCAGCCAGGCCATCGGCGGCGTCGTCAACCTGCTGACCGCCACGCCCAGCGGCCCGCTGACCACCCAGCTGGCGACCGAGGTCGGCTCGCGCGACACCGCCTACGGCAACGCCGCGCTCAGCGCCGGCGGCGACTGGGGCGGCTGGCGGATCGCCGGCGCCTACTACACTACCGACGGCGTCTCGGCCTTCGGCAAGTCGTACGGCGGCAAGGAAAAGGACGGCTACCGCAACGCTGGGGTCAGCGGCCGCCTGGACCTGAACGTCACCGACTGGGCCACCGTCGACCTGCGCACGTCGTACGCCGCCTCGAAGAACGAGTTCGACGGCTTCCCCGCCCCGCTCTACGCCTTCGCCGACAGCCCCGAGTACGGCAAGACCAAGGAACTGGTCAGCTACGCCGGCGTGCGCCTGAGCGCCTTCGACGGCGCGCTGAAGAACCGCCTCGGCTTCGGCTACACCCAGACCGACCGCGACAACTTCGATCCCAGCTCGTCGGTCCCCAAGACCTTCGACGCCCGCGGCACCAACAAGCGCTTCGAGTACCAGGGGACCTGGCAGGTCAGCGAGATCCTCCGCGCAACCTTCGGCGCCGAGACCGAGCGCTCGTGGTTCCGCACCGCCTCGCCGTCGGAATGGGAACCGAACCCCAAGCCCGACAGCCACGCCGCGCGCACCGACAGCCTGTACCTGCACCTGCGCGCCCAGCCGCTCGAAGGCCTGACCCTGACCGGCGGCGTGCGCCGGGAGGACCACTCGGCCTTCGGCGACGCCACGGTCTACCAAGCCGGCGCGTCCTATTCGCCCAACGGCGGCGTGACGGTGTTCCGCGCCAACTACGGCGAGGGCTTCAAGGCCCCGTCGCTGTACCAGCTCTACAGCATCTACGGCGATGCGAACCTGAAGCCCGAGGAGTCGGAAAGCGTCGACCTGGGCGTCGAGCACAGCGTACTGAACGGCCGGGTGCGCGCGGGCCTGACCTGGTTCCACCGCGACATCACCAACCAGATCGACTACGTCTCCAACAACACCCCGCCCAACTACGGCGGCTACGCCAACTTCGCCAAGACGGAGACCAGCGGCGTGGAGCTGGAGACCACCATCGAGGTGACCTCGTCGCTGCAGGTGACGGCGAACTACACCAACATGGACCCGATCAACCGTTCGGCCGCCAACAACGGCAAGCGCCTTCCGCGCCGCGCCGGCGAAACGGCCAACCTGAACGCCGACTATGACTGGAAGAGCGGCCTGACCACCGGCGTCTCGGTGCAGTACGTGGGCGAGAGCTACGACAACGCCACCAACGCCCGCCGCCTGAAGAGCTACGCCCTCTTCGACCTGCGGGCCGCCTATCCGCTGAACGACACCTTCGAGGTGTTCGGCCGCGTCGAGAACCTCTTCGACAAGGAATACCAGACCATCTACCGCTACGGCTCGGTGGGCCGCGGCGCCTTCGCCGGCGTCCGGGCGAAGTTCTGATGAACGGCTCGCCGTCGTCCCTTTCCGGACACGGCGGCCGCCTGGCGGCGGCGCGGGTGCGTTTTCCTGACGCGCCCGCGCCGTGGCTGGACCTGTCGACGGGGATCAATCCCCGCCCCTATCCGGTTCCGCGCCAGGCCTTCGAGGACTGGGGCCGACTGCCCGATCCGGCCGACCTGGCGCGGCTGGAGGCCGTGGCCGCACGGGCCTTCGGCGTCGATGACTCCGCTCGCGTCGTCGCCGTACCCGGCAGCGAGACGGCGATCCGCCTGCTGCCCAAGCTCCTGCCGCGCGGCCGCGTGAGCTTGCCGGTTCCCACCTATTCCAGCCATCCGCTCGCCTGGCGGCGCGTCGGTTCCGAGGTCGTGGCCGACCCGGACGAAGCCGACCTCTGCGTGGTGGTGAACCCCAACAATCCCGACGGCCGCAGCCTGGCGCCCGAGGCGGTGCTGGCTTTGGGCCAGCGCGGCGCGGTGGTCGACGAGGCCTTCGTCGAGTGCCAGCCGTCGCTGTCGGTCGCGGCCTTCGCCGGTGCGCCCGGCCATGAGCGGCTGATCGTGCTGCGCTCGTTCGGCAAGTTCTACGGCCTGGCGGGCCTGCGCCTGGGCTTCGTGATCGCCCGTCCCGCGCTCGCCAGGCGTCTGCGCGACACCCTGGGCGAATGGCCCCTCTCCGCCCCGGCCCTGGCCGCGGGCCTGGCCGCCTATCCAGACGCCGCCTGGGCCGACGCGACGCGCGCCAGCCTGGCCGACGACGCCGCGCGGCTGGACGCCCTGCTTGTCGGCGCCGGTTTCGAGGTGCTCGGCGGGACCAGCCTGTTCCGCCTGGCCCGTGCGGCCGACGCAACCGTCCGCTTCGAGGCCCTGGCGCGCGCCGGGATCCTCACCCGCCCCTTCGATCACGACCCGAGCCTGCTACGGTTCGGCCTGCCCGGTTTCGACGCCGACTGGGCGCGCCTGGCCGCCGCCCTGGAGATCCAGCAATGAGCGACAACGCCAACGAGCAGCACGCCGAGGCGATGCGCGCCCTCAAGGCCGAGCGCGAAGAGCTGATGAAGACCAAGACCCTGGAGAAGGGTCTGCTGCTGGTTCACACCGGCGACGGCAAGGGCAAATCCTCGGCCGGCTTCGGCATGGTCGCCCGCTCGCTGGGCTGGGGCATGCAGGTGGGCGTGGTGCAGTTCATCAAGGGCAAGTGGAAGACCGGCGAGCGCCTGTTCTTCAGCCGCTTTCCCGACCAGGTTCGCTACCGCGTCATGGGCGAGGGCTTCACCTGGGACACCCAGGACCGCGAGCGCGACGTCGCCGCCGCCAAGGCCGCCTGGAAAGAGTCCAAGGCGATGATCGCCGATCCGACGCTCGACTTCGTGCTGCTGGACGAGATCAACATCGCCCTGCGCTACGACTATCTCAACATCGACGAGGTGGTGGAGACGCTGAAGGCCCGCCCCAACGACAAGCACGTCTGCCTGACCGGCCGCAACGCCAAGCCGCAACTGCTGGAGATCGCCGACCTGGTCACCGAGATGACCCTGGTCAAGCATCCCTTCGAGCAGGGCTTCAAGGCCCAGCGCGGGGTGGAATTTTGACTGGTTTCAGCAGGCGTGTCGCTCTGGGCGCAGGCCTTACTGTCGGCCTTGGGGCGTCCGCGCCCTGGGCGCCGATCCAGAAGCCGCGCCTGGTCTCCCTCAATCCCTGCCTGGACGGCGTGCTCGTCGAGGTCGCCGACCGCGACCAGATCGCGGCGCTGAGCCACTACGCCCGCGATCCGCAGCAATCGAGCATCGCCGAGCGGGCCAAGTCCTATCCGATGACCTACGAGAGCGCCGAGGAGGTGATCGCGCTGCGGCCCGACGTGGTGCTGAGCGCGGCCCATTCCTCGCCCGCCACCCGCGCGGCGCTGAAGCGGCTGGGCGTGCGGGCCGAGCTCTTCAAGGTGCCCAACAGCTGGGCCGAGAACCAGGAAGACATCCGCCGCATCGCCGCCGCCGCCGGCAATCCCAGACGCGGCGAGGCGCTGATCGCGCGGATCGACCAGGCCCTGGCCGCCGCCGCCCCGCCGCCGGGCTCCAGGCCGCTGGAGGCGCTGGTCTTCCAGCCCAACGGCTTCGCGGCCGGCGAAGGCACGCTGGTCGACGAGATGCTGACCCGCACGGGATTTCGGAATGTCGCTAGCCGCTACGGCCTGAAGAAGTGGGGCAATGTCCCGCTGGAGCGGCTGCTGGCCGATCCGCCGCAGGTGCTGCTGGCCGGACAGGCCCGCCCCGACGCCCCGACCTGGGCCGAGCGGATGCTCAACCACCCCGCCCTCGCCAAGGTGAGCCATCGCATGACCCGCGAGACCTTCCCCGAGCGGCTGCTCTATTGCGGCGGCCCGACCCTGATCCACACCGCCGCGACCCTGGCGGCCGCCCGCCGCCACGCCCTTGAGGCCCGAGCATGAGCCACAATCGCCGCACCCTTCTGCTGATCGCCGGCCTGCTGCTGGCCGTCGCGGTCCTCTTCGGGCTGTCTCTGATGAGCGGCCGCGTCTGGGCGCCGTGGAGCGCCTGGGTCGATCAATCGGACCCGCGCTGGGCGATCATCTTCGAACTGCGCCTGCCGCGCACCGTGCTGGCCGTGGCCATCGGCGCGGCCCTGGGCATGTCGGGCGCGGCCATGCAGGGCTACACCCGCAACCCGCTGGCCGACCCGGGCGTGCTGGGCGTGTCGTCGATGGCGGCGTTGGGGGCGGTGATGAGCCTCTATCTGGGCCTGGCCTTCACCGCCACCTGGCTGCTGCCGGCCTGCGCGGTGCTGGGCGCGGCGGTCGGCGTCGGCCTGATGCTGGCCCTGGCCGGCACGACCGGCGGCGCGGTGACCTTCCTGCTGGCCGGCGTGATCCTCAACACCGTGGCCAGCGCCGGCGTCGCGCTCGCCCTGTCGCTGGCTCCGAACCCTTGGGCGGCGCAGGAAATCATCAGCTGGCTGCTGGGTTCGCTGGCCGACCGCAGCGTCGAAGAGGTGCGCCTGGCCGTGCCGCTGATCGTGGCGGGCCTGGCAGTGCTGCTGACCCTGCCCCGCTCGCTGGACGCCCTGACCCTGGGCGAGACCGGGGCTACGGCCCTGGGCGTCAACCTGTCGGCCGTGCGGGTGCTGCTGGCCGTCGGCGTCGGCGTCGCCTCGGGCGCCAGCGTGGCGGTGACCGGCCTGATCGGCTTCGTCGGCCTGATCGCCCCGCACCTGGTGCGGCCGCTGGTCGGGCACCGGCCGGGCGCGCTGCTTGTGCCCTCGGCCCTGGCCGGCTCGGCCCTGGTGCTGGCGGCAGACATCGTCGTGCGCCTGACCCCCTCGGCGGCCGAGATGCGGCTGGGCGTGGCCACCGCCGCCGTCGGCGGGCCGTTCTTCCTGGCCCTCCTGATCACCATGCGCCGGAGGCTTGCATGATCCCCCCGCTCTCTGGCGACATCCTTTCGGCCGAGAACCTGACTGTCGCCTTGGGCGGCCGCGCGGTGCTGCAAGGCGTCAGCGCGGATTTCCGCCCCGGCGAAGTCACCGCCGTGGTCGGCCCCAACGGCGCGGGCAAGTCGACCCTGCTGGCGTGCCTGGCGGGCCTGCGCAAGCCGGACGCCGGCGGCGTCTCTCTGGGCGGCGCGCCCCTGGCCTCCCTGGCGCATCGCGAGCGCGCCCGACGCATCGGCTTCCTGCCGCAGACGCCGGAGGTGGCCTGGGCCGTCGACGTCGAGACCCTGGTGGGCCTTGGCCGCACGCCGCACAGCGGCGCGCGGGGCCTTTCAGAGGCCGACCGTCTGGCCGTGGCCAGGGCCCTGAAACAGACCCACCTCGAAGACCTGGCCCTGCGCGAGGTCAAGAGCCTGTCGGGCGGCGAGCGCGGCCGGGCCCTGTTTGCCCGCGTGCTGGCCGGCGAGCCGTCGTGGCTGCTGGCCGACGAGCCGCTGGCGGGGCTGGACCCCGGCCACCAGCTGGACGCCGTCGACCTGATGCGCGACTTCGCCGCCAGGGACGGCCAGGGCGTGGTCATGACCCTGCACGACCTGGCCGTGGCCGCGCGCCTGGCCGATCGGGTGCTGGTGCTGGTGGACGGACGGCTGATCGCCGACGGCCCGCCGCGCGAGGCCCTGACCCCGGATGTCCTGGCCAGGGCCTACGGAGTCACGGCAAGGCTGGTGGAGGGCCAGACCGGCCCGCTGATCGAACTGGTCGGACGCCATGGCTGAACCGCTGCTGCTCGCCCCTCCGCTGGCCCTCGTGATCGAGGCCCTGGTCGGCTATCCGGCGAGCCTGCACGCGGTCATACCCCATCCGGTGACCTGGATCGGCAAGGCCATAGACGCCCTGGAACGGCGCTGGAACCGGCCGGAGACCTCGGAGCTGCGCCGCCGGGAGCTGGGCGTCGTCACCGTGGCGCTGCTGATCCTCGGCGCGGTGCTGATCGGCGGCGCGCTGGAGTCGATGTTCGACAGCGGCCTGCTGGCGACCCTGGCGATCGCTCTGCTGGCCACCCTGGGCCTGGCCCAGCGCAGCCTGCACCAGCACGTGATGGCCGTGCTCGACCCGCTGGAGGCCGGCGACCTGCCCGCCGCCCGCCTCGCCGTCGGCAAGATCGTCGGCCGCGACGTCGAGGAGCTGGACCTGCATGGGATCACCGCGGCGGCGCTGGAGAGCCTGGCCGAGAGCTTCAACGACGGGGTCGTGGCGCCCGCCTCGTGGCTGACCCTGTTCGGCCTGCCCGGCCTCTTCGCCTACAAGGCGGTGAACACCGCAGACAGCCAGATCGGCCACATGGAGCCGCGCTGGCGCTCGTTCGGCTGGGCGGCGGCCAAAACCGACGATGTGATGAACTTCGTCCCGGCGCGGCTGGCCGGCCTGCTGATCTGCCTGGGCGCGGGCTGGAAGGGCTGGGACGTCATGCGCCGCGACGCCCGCAAGCACGCCTCGCCCAACGCCGGCTGGCCGGAAGCCGCCATGGCCGGCGCCCTGGGCGTCAAGCTGGGCGGCGCCGCACGCTATGACGGCGAGACGACGGAGCGCCCGAGCTTCGGCGACGGCCGCGCGCCGGACCTGACCGACCTGCGCCGGGGCCTGCAGATCTATCGCCGGGCCTGCGCCCTGCTGTGGCTGCTGGTGGCCCTGGCCTGCGCCGCCGGCTGGAGACTTGTGCAATGACCTTCACGCCCCCCGCCATCCCCGCCGTCGACCGCGCCCTGGAAGCGAGCTTGCGCGCCAGGCTCGACGGCAAGGCCAAACCGCCAGGGTCGCTGGGCCGGATCGAGGACCTGGCCGTCCAGCTGGGCCTGATCGAGGACCGCCTCTCGCCCCGCGCCGCCCGCACGGCCCTGCTGGTGTTCGCCGGCGACCATGGGCTGACCGAGGAAGGCGTCTCCAGCTATCCGTCCAGCGTCACCGTGGCGATGGTCGGCCTGTTCCTGAGCGGCCGGTCCAGCGTCAACGCCTTCGCCAAGGCGACGGGCGTGACGGTGAAGGTGGTGGACGCCGGCGTCGCCGCCGACCTGCCCGCCCATCCCGACCTGATCGACGCCAAGGTGCGCCTGGGCGCCCGCAACGCCTCCCGCGAAGCCGCGCTGACGCCGGAGGAGACGACCCTGGCCCTGACGCGCGGGATCGAGATCGTCGGCCGCGCGCTGGAGAGCGCCGACGTGCTGGCCATCGGCGAGATGGGCATCGGCAACAGCTCGGCCGCGGCCCTGGTCATGCACCGGCTGGCGCCGGCCCCGCTGGAAGCCTGCGTCGGCCAGGGCACGGGCCACGACGAGGCCGGTCTGGCCCGCAAGACCGCCGCTATCGCCCGCGCCGCCGCACGCAGCGACGCGACCGAGCCCTTCGCCGTGCTGTCGCAGTTCGGCGGCTGCGAGATCGCCATGATGGCCGGCGCGGTGCTGGGCGCGGCCGCGCGCCGGCGGCCGGTGCTGGTGGACGGCTTCATCGCCACAGCCGCGGCCCTGGCGGCCGTGCGCCTCGTCCCTGAAGCCCTCGACTACTGCGTCTTCGCCCACGGCTCGGCCGAGAAGGGTCACGGCGCCATGCTGGCGGCCCTGGGCGCGAAGCCCTTGCTCGACCTTGGCCTGCGGCTGGGCGAAGGCACGGGCGCTGCGCTGGCCGCGCCCCTGCTGGCGGCGGCCGCCAATCTGCTGACCGAGGTCGCCGACCTCGCCGACGTGCTGGGATGATGGGCCGGCAGGTCCAGCTGCTGCTCTGCGCGGTGCAGTTCCTGACGCGCCTGCCCACCCCGCCCCTGCGCGGTTTCGAGCCCGACTGGATCACCCGCTCGGCGCGTTACTACCCGCTGGTCGGGCTGATGGTCGGCGGGCTCTGCGCCCTGGTGCTGCTGGGCGCGAGCCAGGTGTGGAGCGGCTGGGTTCCGGCGATCCTGGCCCTGGGCGCGGGCTTCCTGTTGACCGGCGGTTTCCACGAGGACGGCTTGGCCGACACCGCCGACGGCCTGGGCGGCGGCCAGACCCGCGAGCGGCGGCTGGAGATCATGAAGGACAGCCGGGTCGGGACCTACGGCGTCCTGGCCCTGGTCGTGGTGCTGGGCGCCAAGGCCGCGACCCTGGCGACGCTGACGCCCCTGCACGCCGCCCTGGCCCTGCTGGCCGCCCACGGCGTCGGACGCGTGGCGGCCGTCGCCGCCATGGCCGTCCTGCCCCACGTCAGCGACCGCGCCGACGCCAAGTACAAGCCCGCGCCAGACGGCGTGAAGCCGGTCGAGGTGCTGGTCGCCGCCGTTCTGGGCCTGTGGCCGCTGCTGCTGGCGCCGCCGGCCGCCGCTGTCGCCGCCCTGGCGCTGGCCGCCGTCCTTGCCATCGCCCTGGCCCTGCTGTCGCGCCGGCTGATCGGCGGCTATGTCGGCGACGTGCTGGGCGGCATCGAGCAGGTCGCCGAGCTGGGCGCGCTGCTGGGCCTGGCGGCGGTGCTGGCGTGATCCTGGCCGTCTGCCCGCTCAGCCGGCTGGACGAACAGCTGGCGGCGCATAGCCCCTCGCACCTCGTCAGCCTGCTGTCGCCCGCCGCCGAGCCGCCGCCTTTCGAGGGCGTGGAGCGGCTGCATCTGGCGTTCCACGACATCGCCGAGCCCCGGCCCGACCTCGTCGCGCCGGACGCGGCCATGGTCGCCGCCCTGCTGGCCTTCGCCGAGGGCTGGACCGGCGAGCGGCCGCTGCTGCTGCACTGCTACGCCGGGGTCAGCCGTTCCACCGCGGCGGCCTTCATCCTGGCCTGCGCCCGACGCCCGGACCGCGACGAAGCGGAACTGGCCCAGGCCCTGCGCCGCCTGTCGCCCTCGGCCACGCCCAACCGGCTGATGGTCGCCCTGGCCGACGCGGCGCTGGGACGCGAAGGACTGATGTCGGCGGCGATCGAGGCCATCGGGCGAGGCGCTGAGTGCTTCGAGGGCGAGGCCTTCGCCTGGGACCTGTCCAGGGATCTCGTCAGTAGGTGACCGTCGCCACCACCTGGTCGCCGTAGGAGGCCGGGGCCGGCGTGGTCTGGGCCGGCACGCGGCCATAGAGCGTCAGCGGCTGGGCCCCGCCCGTTCCGGTTCCGCCGGCCGTCTGGCCCGCCGTCGATCCCCACGGCGAGCCGCGCGCGACGTCCTGGTAGATGCCGTAGGTGACGTACGCGGCTCCCGCCTTCATCCGCCGCGCCGTGGCCGAGGTTCCCTGCTGGCCGTTGTCGAGCCCGATGGCATAGGGCGTGTCCTTGGTGCAGGTCACCGACATGCCGCTCTGGGCGTCCTTGGCGGCGCTGAGCACCCCGACGCTGCCGAAGCTGAGATTGCCGGTCGAGATCGTGCAGTCGGGGATCAGGGTGGCGCTGAAGGTGAAGGTCGCCGGCACGACGGCATAGCCGATGGTGACGCCGGCGCAGGTCAGCAGGTTCAGGCCCCAGAAGAAGTTCTGGCCGGAAAAGCTGGTCGAATAGGCCCCGGGAACCGTCGTGGTCGTGGTCGTCAGCCTCAGATAGACGGTCTGGTTGACGTTGATCGAGGTCCCCGTGCCGGGGCTGGCGGTGATGGTCGGCACCGTGCCGAACACCAGCAGCGACGAGGATCCCCAGGTCTGGGTGCGGCCGGCGTCCTGATAGATCTGGAACGCCACCGTCGCTCCGCCCGGCCCGACCATGTAGCGCTGGCCCGCGCCGTCGCTGCCCCCCGAGCCCGCGTCGAGATTGGGGCACAGCGAATAGCTCAGCAGCGACCCAAGGCCCGTGCAGCTGAAGTTGAGGTTGGCCGTGGCGTCCACCGTCCCCGCCGTCAGCGGGCTGAGGGTCGAGCCGAGATTGACGCTGGTGACAGAGGCCGTGCAGCTGGCCGCGGCCTGGGCCGAGGACGGCGCGCCGAACCAGACGAAGGCGGCGACCAGCAGGCCGGCCAGCGCGACGAAGCGCGCCCGCCAGGGGCTAACGACAGACGGCGTCGACCACATGCCGGCCTCCCTCGCTGGCGGCGCCGATCACCAGGCGCGCGGCGCATTCGTTTCCATCCTCGACGACAACGCGCAGGTCGGCGTCCTCGCTCACCCCGGTCAGGAAGGTCTGGCCGTCGTAGCCGACGATGGCCCGCTCGGCGACACCGGCGCGGATCACCTCGGCGCCGGGCGGAACGAAGCTTCCGTCCGGGCGGCGCAGGGTCAGCAGCACCGCCGGCGGGCTCTTGCCGACGCCGAAGCGGACGATCGCGCCGCCGTTGGCCATTGGGACCACGCTGCGCTCGGTCTGGGCGGCCTCCAGCTCCAGCGGCAGGTCCTGGCTGTCGATCGACAGGCGATTGACGTCGAAGGCCTCGAGATTGCGCACCAGCAGCCGGCCGTTGCGATCGCTGCGGCCGACCTTCTGGTTCTGGTACAGCACCGGGACATCCGGCGCGCCGACCTCGACCAGGGCGAACGAGCCTTCGAGGCGGTTGGTGGTCGCCGCGCCGCCGCCGAGCCAGGCCACCGCGCCGTCGACCTGAAGCTGGCCGCGCACCGCGCCATCGGCGTACTGGGCGGCCGCCGAGACCCGGGCGTTGCGGCCGCGATAGGCCGCCTGCCCCTCGAAACCCTGGCGGGCGCCCTGCTCGATGCGGGCCCGCCAGCCGTAGGTTCCGTCGGCCTGGGTCTCGGCCCGGCTGGCTTCGACGAAGGCCGTGGTGTCGCTTCCCTGCACCTGCACGCCGGCCGACGAGGAGGTGCGCGACCCCAGCGGCACCGACAGGCCCAGGAAGGCGCCCGCGTCGCGTCGCTCGCCCTGGCTGACATAGCCGGTGGCGTAGGCGGTCAGCCGCTCGCCGAAGGTATGGCGCAGCGAGCCGCTCCACACCTGCCGGCGCGGGCCGGCGGCGGCGGTCTGGGCGCTGTAGGAGACGCTGGCCACCGGCGCGTCGCCCTTGCGCATCAGCAGGGCCAGGCGCAGCGGCGTCGAGACGGTGAGCTGGTCGATGGCGCGCGGCGGCTCGTCGCCGCCCATCTTCCAGTTGCGATAGAACGAGGGCCGCGAGGTGACGGCGGCCAGGTCGCGATAGCCCGCCGTGGCGCGCATGCTCATGCCCGACAGGTAGAAGCCGGCGAAGCGGCTGTCGAAGACCACGGCCGCCAGCGCGCCGCTCTGGTCGTCGGTCCGGCTGGCGGCGAAAGAACCCGACACCACGCCCAGGCCGCCGACCTGCGCCGTCAGGCCGCCGCCGCCCTGGATCAGGCCCGCCCCGGCCTCGACATGGCTTTCCACCGTCAGGGCGTCGCGCAGGCCGTAGCGCAGGCTGGCCGAGGCGATGGGCGAGCCGGCGTAGTCGGCGGTCTCGACGCCATAACCTCGACGAGCGAAGCCGGCCTCCGCCGAGAAGTCGGCCAGGCCCTTGCGCAGCAGCAGCGGCGTGGCGAAGAACGGCGCGCTGACGGCCACCTGCCGCCCGGCCGCGTCGGCCAGGACCAGGCGCACGTCGCTATAGCCCTGGCCCGGCGGCAGGCCGTCGATCTCGATCGGCCCCGCGCCGACGGGCCGGCTGAGGATCCGGGTGTCGTTGACGTAGAGCTCCAGCGTCGAGGGCGCGGCGGCGGTGGCCGCCAGGCGCGGCGACGGCATGGTGACGATGTCTGGCCGCGTGGCGAAGTCGCGCCGCAGCTGGAAGCCCGCCATGCGGATCGGGCGCGTCCAGGCGAAGCCGCCGTTGATGTAGTCGCCCGCCTTCACGCCCATCATCCGCCGGGGCTCGTACCAGGACCACGTCGTGTCGAGCCGCACGATCCGCTCCGTGTCGCCGACCCGGCTGGCGGCGAGGCTGCTGGACAGCGTCCCGAACCGGCCGAAGACCCGGCCGTCCAGCGCCAGGCCCAGCGAGTCCACGCCCAGGCCGTCGTTCTGGTCGATCTGGCCGCCGTCGGCCGAAAACACGTAGTTGAGCACCGCCCCCAGGTCCTGGCGCGGCGCCCCCGCGGCGTCGCGGCGGACGGCCAGGTTGAAGCGCTGGACGGCGAGCAGGTCGATGTCGGCGGTGACCATCAGCCGCTGGCCGATGTCGTCATAGGCGGCCAACAGCCCGCGGATCGCGGACAGGTCCACCAGCCCCACGCCGCTGGCGCTCAGGCCCACGGCCTGCATCTCGTCGGCGCGCATCTCCAGCCGGCCGTCGGCCTCGCGCGCGACGGCGGCCACCAGGCCGGTGTTGCGTCCGTTGATCCAGACTTCCAGCTGAAGGTCTTCACGCATCGTCTCGACCGCCTTCAAGTCGGGCAAGGGCAGGTCCTGAGCGAGAGCCGAGGGTCCCAAGGCGGCGAAGGCGAGGCTGAGGGCGACCGCTTCAGTCGCTCTTGAGCGGCGCATCGATTGGCCCGGTGTCGGTGTCGGCGATCAGCCGCACGCCGGCGGCGGGCTGGAACGCCCCCGCGGGCCAGGAGACTTCCGCTCCGGGCAGGACATAACCCACAAGGCCCTTGCGTTCGGCAAGGACCGCGCCGCTGGCGTCGCCGATGCGCAGGTTGGCCAGGCGCAGGCGACGGGTTCCGGTGTTGCGCCCGACGAGGGCCGCGCCGCCGTCCTCGGACGGCTGCAGGCGCCACTCGATCCTGGGCCGCTCGCGACCGGAACCGAAGAACAGGGGAATGGAATGGCGCATCAGGAGCGTCACCTGCCGGCCGGCCTCGCTGAGGGGCGGCGGCAGTTCGTCGACGATGAGACGGTAGGACTCCTCGCCTTCCGGCGGGCGGCCGTCGAGGCGCACCACCCGCACCGTGCGGCTGGCGCCAGGATCGACCTTGGCGATCGGCGGGCTGACGACGACGCCGGTGGCGGGCACCAGCACGTCGCGACGGTTGGCCTGGGTCCAGCGGAAGACCCGGATCTGGACGTTCAAGGCCGTCGCGTCGTCGTTCTGCAGCGTCAGGGTGGTCGCGTTCTGGCCGGCGGGCAGGTCCAGGCTCACCGGGCTGACGCGCAGCGACGCGGCGGTCGCATGCGCGCCGCCGAGCGCGGCCAGGGCCAGACCGGCCAGGAGAGCGACCGCGCGCATGTCAGTAGGTGATCGTCACCGCGACCAGGTCGCTGTACGCGCCCTGGGCGGGGGTGGATTGGGCCGAGACGCGGCCATAGGCGGTGTAGGACTGCACGGCCCCGTTGCCGGTGCCGGCCTGGGTGTCGACGTTCTGGGTGACGCCCCACACCTGGGTGCGGCTCGCGTCGCGGTAGAGACCGTAGCCCACCGTGTCGTTGGCGGCGCTGGTCATCTTCCGCGCGGCCACCGTGGCGCCCGTACCCGCCCCGGCGCTCAGGGCGACGGTGTAGGGGGTGGAGTTCGTGCACTGAACGCCGATGGTGCTGGTGGTGTCGATGTTGGAATCGATGACGCCGTGCGACCCGAAACTCAGATTAGAGGCCGACTGCACCTTGCATTCGCCCTGGATGGTCAAGTTGACCTGAAAGGAACTCGACGCCGTGGCTGCCGTCGCCGAACCAGACATCGTCATGACCGCCAGGGTTCCAATGACGAAAACTGAAGTCGCTATTTTTTTCATGTCCGGCCGCCCCTTCTGGAAATTCGAACAGGTTTTCACTCGCGTAAGACTTGCTGCGCTCGCCATTGCCGAGTGATTAACGTGTATTAGGGGTCGGATGCGACGGCCCGCCGCACAGGTTCACTCGCCCAGGCGGAGAATTTCGATACACGCCTCTATCGAAAGTGGAGATCGGTCCACTTTCGGGACGCGGAAAGATTGAGTCAGCAAGGGAAACATCGGTTTTTGACCGCTGTTATCCAAGCTTGGCCGCAAGAGCGGATTTTCGCCCTTTTCCGCAAAGTCCGGATCCGTTGCAGGGGCAACATGTCGCACCCCGCCGATCGCAGAAAAACGCTCGTATCAGGCTGAAAGCCGCAACGGATGCGCCTGCTTTCGACAAAAGCCGGAGACGGCCTCCAATCCTGGGCGCCGCCCAGTCGCCAGTATGGCCCTGTCGGTCGAGCGCCTCACCGCGGCGTCGACCGATCCTCGCGGCCTCGCCTCTCCCCCAAGACGGCCGCCCGACCGCCGCCTCGCCCCTCCCCGCCCCCCGGAGGCGAGGCGGCGGCCGCAGGGAAAAGGGAACGTCCGGCCGCGCTACGGCTTCCTAGCGGATAGGAGGCCAGCCATGCCCGACGCCGATCCGACCAAGATCATCCCGCCCGCCCGCAAGCCCGACCTCCCGGCCCGGGCCGAGCAACGCGCGGCCACCCCGCAGCGCGACGCCATCGATCTCGAAGAGCCCCGCACCGTCCGCTACTGGACCGAAACCCTGGGCGTCAGCGAGGAACAGCTGCACACCGCCGTCGAACACGCGGGGGTGTCGGCCGAGGAGGTGCGGAAGTACCTGGGCAGCCACAGCTGAGGGGGCGGACCTCCCAGCCCCTCGATCTCCCAGGCCCTCGATCTCCCAGGCCCTTGCGCCGCGAGCCGCGCGCCCTAACTAGCGTCACCATGAGCAGATACACCTTCACCGTCGACCACGGCGGCAAGACCTATTCGTGCGAGCGCATCGTCTCCGGTACGCGGACCCTGACCCAAACCGTTTACGTCGATGGATATGGGTCCAGGTCGGACATGAGGAGCTACGGCGGGAGCACCGGCGTCCCGGCCGCGAGCATGATCGTCAACGCAATCATGCTCGCGAGGGATATCATCTCCGCGGAGGACTAACCGGCTCTCAAGCCCAGCAACGTGGCGAGGGTGGTAGGCCTGGAGGGACTCGAACCCCCAACCAGACCGTTATGAGCGGTCGGCTCTAACCATTGAGCTACAGGCCCCCAGGGACCGCGCGGAACAGCAGAGTCGGCGCGGGCGAGGACGGGTCGATTAGCATGGGCTGCACGCGGCTTAAAGGTGCGGTTCAGGTTGAGTTTGCGACACGGGAACCAACCGAGGGGCGACGCACTGTGGCGTCCTGTCCCTCGCTGGAGAACGAGCATGACCCGCACCCGCACGAACGCCCTGGCTATCGCCTCTTTCGGCGTCGCCGCCTTGGCCCTGTCGGCCCTGCCCGCGAGCGCCCAGAGCGCGAACGACGCGGCGTTCCGCGCCACCACCTTCAACCTGTCGGCCACGGGCGAGACGGTGATCGCGCCGGACATGGCGACCATCACCCTGGGCGTGCAGACCGAAGGCGCCAGCGCCCAGGCGGCCCTGTCGGCCAACGGCGCGGCGATGAACAAGGTGCTCGCGGCGCTGAAGAAGGCCGGCGTCGCCGAGCGCGACATCCAGACCTCGAACCTCAACGTCAATCCGCAGTACGTCTACGAGCAGAACCAGCCGCCGCGCCTGACCGGCTACCAGGCCAGCAACCAGGTGACGATCCTGGCGCGCGACCTTTCCAAGCTGGGCCAGACGATCGATGCGGCCGCCTCGGCCGGGGCCAACACCGTGGGCGGCATCAGCTTTGGCCTGCAAGACCCGCAGAAGGCCGAGGACGCCGCGCGCGTGAAGGCGGTCGAGGCCCTGAAGGCCAAGTCCGACCTCTACGCCCGGGCCACGGGCTACAAGGTGGTGCGCCTGGTCAGCCTGAACGAGGCCGGCGGCTACACGCCCTCCCCGCAGCCCGTGCCGATGTTCGCCATGGCCAAGCGCGAGATGGCCGATTCGACGGCGATCTCGGGCGGCGAACTGAAGGTGCGGATCGAGGTCAGCGCGACCTACGAGGCGCGCCAGTAAAGACTGTCGCGTGGTCCTCGTCCTTCGACAGGCTCTAGGGATGAGGACCACATTTCCCATTTTCCCGTCATTCCCGCCCTTGTGGCGGTAGTGACGGGAGTTGGAGGATCTAGAACCCAGCGCGGACGAAGGCCCGCTCGACGCGGTCCTGGATCTCGATGCCCGGCAGGGCGCGCTCGCCCTCCATGACGGCGAGGTAGCGCAGGCCGGAAGGCTGGCGGCCCTTGCCTGCCGGGACCGGGCCCATAGCCCAGCCGACGGTGTTGGCGCCGGCGCTGTCGCAGCTGAGGAAGCGGGCCTCGCCGGACAGATTGGCCTTCAGCACGTCCTGCGCCGTCGTCACCTTGCCTTCGCAGGTCGGCAGGTTGCGGGCGCAGGTGACGTAGCCGCCGCCGGTCCAGACGGTCTTGCCCCTGGCGTCGGCGACCAGCACGCAGGTCGAGGCCGAGCCGATGGCCCTGCCGACATACTGGGTCAGGGCGTCCTGATCGACGCTCTTGGGCAGCTTGGGGCCGCAGCCGGACAGCGCCAGCGCGCCGGCCAGGAGAACCAGGACGGCGCCGGACCGCATCAGGCGGCCTTCTTGATGACGTTGCCTTCGTCGAGCAGCACGACAGTGGGGGCGTAGTTGCGCGCCTCCTCGGCCGGCATCTGGCAGTAGGTGACGACGATGACGGTGTCGTTCTTCTGCACCAGGCGGGCGGCGGCGCCGTTGACGCCGATCACCTTCGAGCCGCGCGGGGCCTCGATGGCGTAGGTGGTGAAGCGCGCGCCGGTGGTGATGTTGAGCACGTCGACCTGCTCGTTGGGCAGGATGCCCGAGGCGTCCAGCAGGTCGCGGTCGATGGCGATAGAGCCTTCGTAGTCGAGGTCGGCCTGGGTCACCGTGGCGCGGTGCAGCTTGGCCTTCATCATGGTCAGAAGCATGGCGACGCCCCTTCTTATCTTCTTGAACTACTGGGATTTCGCGAGGTCGCCACACACATGACCCGCGTTCAGTCAGGGCCATATAGACAGGAAGACGCTCGCGTTCAATCGCAGCGCAGCACGGGAATGGTTAACAGCAGCCCGCCTCTCGGCTAAGGTCGCGTAACGGCGTGATGCGAGGGGGCGTTCATGCGGACGAAGATGGGGCTGGCTCTGGCGGCCGGACTGGTCGCGGCGGCCGGCCTGGGGGTCGCGTTTTCCCAGACGAGAGTGGACCCGGCGACCGGCGCGGCGATCCCGGGGACGCGCGCGCCCGTGGCCGCGGCGACGACCGTGGCCCGTCCGCGCGGGGCGGTGGACTGGCAGGGCGCGGTCGGCGGCCTGCGGCGAACCGGCGGGGCCGGCGACACCCTGGCCGGCAATCTCGACCGGGCCGCGGTCGACCGCACCCGCGTGCCGATCCTGCTGCCGCTCGATCCCAAGCTGACGGCCGGGGCGCGGATCTATTCCTTCGGCGATTACTACACGATCACCGCCGACGCGAAGGGCGCGGGCGTGTCGCTGAGCGGCACGACGGCGGTGATCCCGATCGCTAAGCCTCTCAAGGTCGAGGTCGGGCCCGAGAGCCTGACGGTGCAGCGCACCGTCGACGGCCAGCTGGCCAGCTTCGTGCGCTACGGCGTGCTCTACACGGTCGAGGTGCGCTGCGACGCGCCGGGCGACCTGCGCTGCGCCGACGACAACTACCTGCTGGGTCTGGTCGGCAAGACCACGGCCGTGGTGCTGGGCGCGGCGGCCCGGGCCGAAGCCGGGCTGGGAGGCTGAACGCGATGCGCCCCTCCCCGCTCCTGCCGGTCCTCGCCGTATTGCTGCTGGCCGCCTGCAACGACGATCCGCCCGCCGCCGGAACCGGCGGCGAAGTGAAGACCCCGGCCTCGACCGCGCCCTCGGCCCCGACCAGCGACGACGCGCCCGCCGACGGCGGGTCGGAACAGGCCGCCGACGAGCCCCTGCCGCCGGGCGAGACCGCGCCGCCCGCTCCGGCCGAGCCGGACGCCGGCCTCTCCTTCGCCCACGGACCGCCGGGCGTGCTGCCGGCCGGCCAGGGCGCGGGCTATCTCGACCGCACCGTCTGGGCGCCGGCCATGTGCTGGCCGCTGATGGAGGCGGGCTATCCCAACTCGCAGGTCTACGGCCACGGCGGCGGCATGGGTCCTGGCGGCGGCCAGTGCGACAGCGAGAATTACGCCTTGCCCTGGCGCGACAACTTCTGCGAGGCCCGTTCGCGCGCCAATCCGCTGTGCGGCGGCTCGGGAACCGGCCACCAGGGCCAGGATATCCGCCCCGCCACCTGCAAGAAGAACCAGCACTGGGCCGTCGCGGCCGAACCGGGGATCATCACCGACATCGGCAGCTATACCGTCACCCTGGTCGGCTCGGCCCCGCCCCATCGCACCTATCGCTACCTGCACATGCAGATGGAGGCCCTGGCGGTGAAGGAAGGCGACAGCGTCGTCGCCGGCCAGAAGCTGGGCAAGGCGGCCAACGACTTCGGCGGCGCGGCCACCACCATCCACCTGCACTTCGAGATCCGGGCGGGCCTGGCGGGGGTGACGACCGACGGCAAGCCGGTGGCGCTGCACACCTTCCTGCCGCCGTATCTGAGCCTGGCCCAGGCCTATCAGCGCAAGCTGAACGGGGGGACGTGCGGCAGCTAGGCGACGATCGCCCTTCCCTTTTGCTTTCCTGGACCTTGCGCCCAGGACCCAGCGTTCCGCCCGCGAGGCGTAGACCGCCTCATCTCCTTCGAATCCGCCGAGCAAGCCGACGCATGGATCCTGGGCACAAGGCCCAGGAAGGCGTGGTTTGGTGGTGGAGCGTGGAGCCTGCTAGCCAGCCCCAGCCCCAGCCGCAGCCGTAGCCGCCGCCTTCAGGAACGCCGTCATCCGCGCCAGCACCGGCGCCTTTCCCCGGAACGGCCGCGACAGGGCCAGCAGCGGCGCGGCGTGGTCGAGGCCGGGATAGACCTCCTCCTCCACAGTGACGCCGGCGTCGCGCAGGGCCTTGGCCAGCTTGCGGGTGTTGCGCGGGCGGACGGTGGTGTCGGCCTCGCCCGTGGCCAGGAAGGCGGCCGGGGCGTCGGGACGGGCGAAGGTGATCGGCTGGGTGGCCGGCAGGTCGGGCGCGCCGCCGAAGGTGCGGGTGGAGATCTCCCCGTCCAGCGGCAGGAAGGCGTAGGGCCCCGAAAGGCCCGCAAAGGCCTTCACCGCGCCGGGATCGACGCCGGCCGCCCGCAGGTATCGCGCATCCAGCGCCAGCATGGCGGCGATATAGGCGCCGGCCGAATGGCCGGCCAGCAGCAGGCGGGAGGCATCCCCACCCAGGCCGGCGGCGTGATCGACGGCCCAGCGCACGGCCTGGGCGCCGTCCTCCAGGAAGCTCGGGAACCGCACCTCGGGATAGAGCCGGTAGTCGGGCACGACGACGAGGAAGCCCTGGGCCGCCAGCGCCCGTCCGACCCAGCCGTATTCGGCGCGCCGGCCGGAATTCCAGCCCCCGCCGTAGAAGAACACCAGCACCGGCGCGCCCCGGACCCCGCCCGGCGGGGCGTAGACGTCCAGCCGCTGGCGCGGATGGCCGCCATAGGCCGTCCCGCTCAGCGGAGCGGTGGCCGCGTCCTTGGGCGTCAGGGTGGCGAACAGCGACAGCGGCGAGCAGGCCGAAGCCACGCCCGCCGCCAGGGCCGCGAGGCCCGTCCGGCGCGTCATTCGAAGATCCATGCCCGCATCCGTCCCTCGCGTTCGCAGGAGATACGGAAGCGGGAGGCGGCCGGAGGCAAGGCTACAGCTTGAATCCGCCCGCGACGATCTTGGCGTGCACCGCCTTGGTGATCTTCACATAGCCCTTGCCGGGTTCGCGGAAGTACAGCGGATCCTTGATCTTGGCCGGGTCGAAGCCTTCCTGGACCAGGTCGATCTTGCGGTACTTGAAGGTGCCGGTGGTCTCGATCTCGGGCTGCAGGCGCACGAACACCGGACGGGCGTAGGCCGGCATCTCGCGGTCGACGTACTCCGCCAGGTTGTCGATCTCGAACTCGGGGCCGACGACCAGCGAGGCCATGCCGGCCTTGCCGTCGAGGTCGCCCACCGGCACGCCGTAGACGTTGATCTCCTTGACGCCCGGGAAGCCGGCGAGGCGCTCGGAAACCTCGCTGGTGGCGACGTTCTCGCCCTTCCAGCGGAAGGTGTCGCCGATGCGGTCGACGAAATAGATGTAGCCGTCGCTGTCCTGGCGCATCAGGTCGCCGGTGCGGAACCAGGCGTCGCCCTTTTCGAAGACGTCGTGCAGCACCTTCTTCTCGGTGGCGGCCTTGTCGGCGTAGCCGGTGAAGTTGGAGCGGGCGTCGCTGGCGATGTGGCCGATGCATTCGCCGATCTCGCCGGGCTTGACCTCGACGCAGCAACCGTTGGGGCCGCGCACCGGGGTCTCGGTCTCGACGTCGAACTTGACGATGCGGATGTTGAACTTCTTGCGCAGGTAGCCCGGCACCCGGCCGATGGCGCCGCGACGGCCGTCGAAGTTGAACAGCGAGACGTTGCCTTCGGTCGCGCCGTAGAACTCCAGCACGCCGCCCACCTTGAAGCGGTCGAGCATGTCGTCCCAGACGTCGGGGCGCAAGCCGTTGCCGAAGATCAGGCGGATCTTGTGGGCGCGCTCGTACTCGTTCTCGGGCTGATTGGCGAGGTAACGGCACAGCTCGCCGATATAGACGAACATGGTGCACTTCTCGGCGACGATGTCGCTCCAGAAGTGGGTGGCCGAGAACTTCTTGCGCAGCACGATGCTGCCGCCGTTCAGCAGGCCCGCGCCCATGGCGCAGAGACCGCCGGTGGCGTGGTAGAGCGGCAGGGTGACGTAGATGCGGTCGCTGGCCCGCGAGTCCGTCGAGCCGGCGAAGCCGCGCATGTAGAGCTGGGCGCGCATGTGGGTGATGCGCGCGGCCTTGGGCAGGCCGGTGGTGCCGCTGGTGAAGATGTAGAGGGCGGTGTCCTTGGCGGTCAGGCCGCCGCGGGCGGTCTCGCGGTCGGGGCGCAGCTGGCTGCAGCTCTTCAGCGCGTTGACCAGGTCGCGCTGGTCGCCGTGGACCGGGCCCAGCACCCACTGCTGGATGTGACGGCCCAGTTGGTCCTTCACCTGCTCGAAGCAGGGCGAGGTCTCCGGATCGACGATGCAGTGCAGCGCCTGGGAGATGTTGAGGCAGTGCGCCAGCGCGGCGCCCGTCAGTTGGTTATTGATGAGAGCGGTGGCGACACCGACCTTCGAAAGGCCGTACCAGATCGCCAGGTACTCGACGCGGTTGGGCATGAAGAGGGCCACGGTCTGGCCTCGCGTGATCCCCTGCCCCTTCGCCCAGTGGGCGTAGCGGTTGGCGATGGCGTCGAGTTCGCCATAGGTGATCGTCTTGCCCTCGAAGGTGATCGCCGGGCTCGACTTCCATTTGTCGACGGCGGCCTCGAGGTCGTCGCAGATCAGGTTGTCGCTGTCCGGCGCTATCGAGTTCACGCGCTTCAGAGTGCGAGTCAGCCCCTTGAGGAACCGCCACTCCCGCTTCAACTTGGCCTGCAGACGCATAAATTCACTCCCTTCAAACAACCATTGGAGAGCGCCGGGCTAGCGGTCAAGTCGTTGGAAGGTCTTGCGTGTGCATCTGCGAAACGCAATCGCTCGCAAGGGCGAAATCGTCTCCCATGCCGTAAGGGCACTATTGAAAGGGCCGCGTGGAACTGATCCACGCGGCCCCTTTGGTCTCGGATTCGAGCTTTCCCTTAAGGTCAGCTCGAACTGTGCTTAGCCGTTGGCGGCCTTGCGTTGATCGTCGCGGGCGGCCTTCAGCTTCTCGGCCACCAGGAACGCCAGCTCCAGAGCCTGCTCGCCGTTCAGGCGCGGGTCGCAGTGGGTGTGGTAGCGGTCGGCCAGATCGGTCTCCGACACGGCGCGGGCGCCGCCCAGGCATTCGGTGACGTTCTGCCCGGTCATCTCCAGGTGCACGCCGCCCGGATGGACGCCTTCCGAATGGGCCACTTCCACAAAGGTCTTCACTTCGCTGAGGATGCGGTCGAACGGACGGGTCTTGTAGCCGGTCGAGGCCTTCAGCGTGTTGCCGTGCATCGGGTCGGTGGCCCAGACCACCGAGCGGCCGTCGGCCTTGGTGGCCTTCATCAGGCGCGGCAGGCGGTCGGCGATCTTGTCCGAGCCGAAACGGCCGTACAGCGTCAGGCGGCCCGGCTCGTTGTTGGGGTTCAGCACGTCGATCAGGCGCAGGAGGTCGTCGCCCTCCATGGTCGGACCGCACTTCAGGCCGATCGGGTTCTTAACGCCGCGCATGAACTCGATGTGGGCGCCGTCCAGCTGGCGGGTGCGCTCGCCGATCCACAGCAGGTGGGCGCTGGTGTCGTACCAATCGCCCGAAGTGCTGTCGACGCGGGTCATGGCTTCCTCGAAGCCCAGCAGCAGGGCCTCGTGGCTGGTGAAGAACTCCACGCGCTTCAGGTCGGGCTGGGTGTCGGGCGTGACGCCGACGGCCGACATGAAGGTCAGGGCCTCGGAGATCTTCTCCGACAGTTCGCGGTAGCGCGCGCCCTGCGGGCTGTCGCCGACGAAGCCCAGGGTCCAGCGGTGGATGTTGTAGAGGTCGGCATAGCCGCCGCTGGCGAAGGCGCGCAGCAGGTTCAGGGTCGCCGCCGACTGGCCGTAGGCCTTCAGCAAGCGGTCCGGGTCGGGAACGCGCTCGGCCTCGTTGAAGTCCATGCCGTTGATGATGTCGCCGCGATAGGACGGCAGCGTCGTCTCGCCGATCGTCTCGATCGGCTCCGAGCGCGGCTTGGCGAACTGGCCCGCGATACGGCCCACCTTCACCACCGGCTTGCCGCCGGCGAAGGTCAGCACCACCGCCATCTGCAGGATCAGGCGGAAGGTGTCGCGGATGTTGTCGGCGTGGAATTCCTTGAAGCTTTCGGCGCAGTCGCCGCCCTGCAGCAGGAAGGCCCGGCCTTCGGCCACGTCGCCCAGCAGGCTCTTCAGGCGGCGCGCCTCGCCGGCGAAGACCAGCGGCGGCATCTGGCGGAGGGTCTGCTCGACCCGCTCGACAGCGCCTGCGTCCGGATAATCCGTCGGCACGTGCTTGGCGGGTTTGGCTCTCCAGGTCGCGGGGGTCCACCGGGCGGTCATGATGTTCTCAAACGTTCTAAAGGGGAGCGCTGATAGCGCACCCCGAGGGTAAAAGCAAAAATCGTGCGGATAAGGGTTATATTTTAAGCCGTCGGGGAAATTTCAACCCACTCGTCTCGGTATTCGCTGCTCGACCGCCGCAGCGCGATGCAGGCGACGATGGCCAGGGCCCCGACGGCGATCCACCACTCCTGCCAGACGCCGAAGCTGAGCGCGCCGATGACCAGATAGCTGGTCAGGGCCGCGCCCGCCGTCGCGGCCGAACCGCGGTCGGTCTCGGCCGTGCGGGCGACGCCGTAGGCCAGCCAGCAGAAGAAGGCGCCGGCCAGGGCCGCGCCGATCGCGCCGAGCTCGAGCCACAGCTGAAGCTGGGCGTTATGGGTGTGCAGCGGGATGGCGTCGCCGAAGGTGCGGCTGGCGTCCAGGCCCCAGCCGCGGAACGGATGCGACTGCACGTGGTCGGCCGCGAAGGCCCAGATGTTCAGGCGCGCGTCCCAGGACGGCGGCACCAGGGCGTGCAGCCAGGCCCAGAAGCCCGTCTGGATCGCCCACAGCACCGCGATGGGCGCGATGACGAACGGCAGGGCCACGGCCAGGGTCAGCACCCGCCCGCCGATCTTGCCGCCGAACTTCAGCAGCGCCCAGACCGCCAGGCCGGCGGCCAGCGCCACCAGGCAGGAGTCGGCGCTCGACAACACCGAGGTGACGATCACCCCCGCCAGCAGCAGCAGGACGGCCGGTCGCTTGCCGCGCCGCGCCAGGGCGGCGGCGGCCGGCCAGAACATCACCGCCAGCACGTAGCAGCCGATGCCGATCTTCACCTTGGCCACGTCGGGCCGCACCGGGTCGCCGGTCAGTTCGCGAAAGCGCTGGAAGATCGAGGCGCCGGTCAGGGCGTCCAGCCCGACGACGACCGCCAGGATCAGCACGCCGAACCCCATCACAGCGGCGGCGCGATCGGCCGCGCGCACCGACAGGCGCATCGCCGCGCCCACCGCCGCGCCATAGAGCGCCAGCTGCAGGACGAGCTTGGCCGCCGTCAGCGTCTCGATGTCGCCATAGTCCTTCAGCGAGCCGGGGGCCGGCGCGGCCGGGCTCCAGGCCATGCTCCAGGCGCCCCAGAGCGCCAGCAGCAGCAGGATCAGGGCCGGCGCGATCGGCGCCCGCGGCCGTCCCATGACCGGCAGGGCGAGAAGTCCGACCAGCGCCAGCAGCGGCGCGAACCCGAGCTGCGCGAGATAACCCAGCACCGGGGTCATCGCGAACAGGAAGATCATGACGCCGCCCAGCCAGGGCGTCGCCTTCTCCGGAACGGCCCCGTCGGTCATACGCCGCCCACCTCGGCCGGCACGTACTTCTCGCGCATGGTCACCAGCTCCTCGGCCAGGGTCGGGTGGACCGCGCAGGTGCTGTCCCACTGCGGCTTGGTCACGCCCATCTTCACCGCGATGGCGGCCATCTGGATGATCTCGGGCGCGTCGGGACCGACCACGTGGACGCCGACGACCTGGTCATTGTCCTGGCGGACGACCAGCTTGATCAGCGCCCGCTCCTGGCCGCCGTAGAAGGTGACCTTCATCGGCCGGAAGACCGAGCGGTAGACGTCGACCTTGCCGAAGGCGTGGCGGGCCTCGGCCTCGCTCATGCCCACAGCGCCGATCGGCGGCTGCGAGAACACGGCCGAGGCGACCAGGTCGTGATCGAAGGTGGTCGGGTTGCCGTAGAACTCGGTCTGGGCGAAGGCCGCGCCCTCGCGGATCGCCACCGGCGTCAGGTTGATGCGGTCGGTGACGTCGCCGACGGCCCAGATGCTGTCGACATTGGTCTTCGAATGGGCGTCGACGGCGATCGCGCCCTTGTCGTTCAGCTTCACCCCGGCGTTGTCGAGGCCCAGGCCCTCGACATAGGGGTCGCGGCCGGTGGCGAACAGCACCACGTCGCTCTCGAAGGTCAGGGCGTTGTTGAAGGTGCTGACGAGGCCCGTGTCGGTCTTTTCGATCGACTTGTGCGAGCAGCCCAGCACCACCTTGACGCCGCGCTTCTCCATCTCGTCGGCGAGGTGGGCGCGAACGTCGTCGTCGAAGCCGCGCAGGATGTTGGAGCCGCGATAGCAGAGCGTGGTCTCGACGCCGAGGCCGGCATAGATGCCGGCGAACTCGACGGCGATGTAGCCGCCGCCGACCACCAGAACCCGCTTGGGCAGGGTCGGCAGGTGGAAGGCCTCGTCCGAGGTGATGCCGTATTCGGCGCCCTCGAACTCCGGACGCACCGGACGGCCGCCTGTGGCGACGAGGATGCGTTTGGCGGTGTAGCGGCCGGCGTCGTTCGAGCCCTCGCGCGGCAGCACCTCGACGGTGTGAGGGTCGAGGATGCGGGCCTTGCCGTGCAGCAGGTGGGCCCCGGCCTTGCGCAGGTTGGTGACGTAGATCCCCGACAGGCGCGCGATCTCGACGTCCTTGTCGTGCAGGAAGGTCTTCCAGTCGAAGCTGGCCTGCCCGATCGTCCAGCCATAGCCCTTGGCGGTCTTCAGCTGGCTGGAGACCTCGCTGGCGTAGACCATGAACTTCTTGGGCACGCAGCCGCGCACCACGCAGGTGCCGCCGACCCGGTATTCCTCGGCCACGGCGACCTTGGCGCCCGACAGAGCCGCCAGCCGCGCGGCGCGCACGCCGCCCGAGCCAGCGCCGATGACGAAGAGGTCGAAGTCGTACTCAGCCATCATCGGCTCCGGATCAAGTCGAACTGGAAACAGCGGGATCGGGATATGGGATCAAGGCAGAAGCTTGACCACCCCTTCGTCGGTCCCGATCAGGGCCTCGTCGGCCAGATCCAGGAACAGGCCGTGGTCGACGACGCCGGTGACGGTCTTCAGCGCCGCCGCCAGGGCGGCCGGGTCGGGGATCGCGCCCGAGGCCATGTCGTAGATCACGTTGCCGCCGTCGGTGGCGACGACGCCGCGGTCGGCCATGCGCAGGCGCGGCGGCGGCAGGTCGAACTCGGCGGCGATGTCGGCCAGGCGATAGCCGGTGTGGGGGTGGCCGAAGCGCACCACCTCGATCGGCAGCGGGAACTTGCCCAGCACCTTCACGTGCTTGGCGGCGTCGGCGATGACGACGCAGCGGCTGGAGGCTTCCCAGACCAGCTTCTCGCGCAGCAGGGCCGCGCCGCCGCCCTTGATCAGCGACAGGCCCGGGCCGATCTCGTCGGCGCCGTCGACGGTCAGGTCGATCGTCTTGACGTCGTCCAGCGCCACCAGCGGGATGCCGAGTTCGCGGGCGAGACTGGCGGTGGCCTCCGAGGTCGGCACGCCGCGGATATCGAGCTTGCGGGCGGCCAGGGCCTTGACGAACCAGGCGGCGGTCGAGCCGGTGCCCAGGCCCACGACCATGCCGGTTTCCACCAGCTGCGCGGCCGCTTCGCCCGAAATTCTCTTCTGGTCGTCGGCGCTCATGCCTTCTTGTCCTTTTTCGCCTGCTTTTGGGCCTGCTTGAGGGCGCGGAACCTGGCCGCCCACCCGGTCTTGTTGGCTTGCGGCGCGCGGCTCAGGGCCAGGTCGCCGGCGGGAACGTCGGCGGTGATCACCGAGCCCGAGCCGGTCATGGCCCCGTCGCCGATCCGCACCGGCGCGACCAGCGCTGAGTTGGAGCCGATGAAGGCGCCCGCGCCGACATGGGTCTCGAACTTGTCGAAGCCGTCGTAATTGCAGAAGATCGTGCCGGCCCCGATGTTGGCCTTCGGGCCGACCGAGCCGTCGCCCAGATAGGTCAGGTGGTTGGCCTTGGCGCCGGCCCCGACCTTGACCTTCTTGACCTCGACGAAGTTGCCGATGTGGGCCTCGGGGCCGATCTCGGCGCCCGGACGCAGGCGGGCGTAGGGACCGATCAGCGCCCCCTCCCCGACCATCGCGCCCTCCAGGTGGCTGAAGGCCTTGATCACCGCGCCGGAAGCGACGCTGACGCCCGCGCCGAACACCACGAACTGTTCGACCGTGACGCCGGCGGCGATCGCCGTGTCCCACGACAGGTGGACGGTCTCGGGCGCGGGCATGGTCACGCCCTCGGCCATCAGAACGGCGCGGCGGCCGGCCTGCCAGACGGCCTCGGCGGCGGCCAGTTCGGCCTGGGAATTGACGCCCTGCACGGCCGCTTCCGGCGCGAAGGCCGCACGGGTGGCCAGCTTGCGGTCGTGGGCGATGCCGACGATGTCGGTCAGGTAGTACTCGCCCTTGGCGTTGTCGTTGCCGACGGCGGCCAGCAGGTCGAAAAGCTGGGCGCGGTCGGCGGCCAGCACGCCGGAATTGCAGTGCTTGAGCGCCAGCACGGCCGGCTCGGCGTCCTTGGCCTCGACGATGCGCAGCAGCACATGGCCCGGGGCCAGCACCAGGCGGCCGTAGGCGCCGGGATCGGCGGCCTCGAAGCCCAGCACGGCGACGTCGGTCCCTGCGGCGCGCAGGTCGAACAGCGGCGCGATCACCGGGGCGTTCAGCAGGGGACAGTCGGCATAGGTGACGACCACGTCGCCGTCGAAATCGGCCAGGGCGTCCTTGGCGGCCAGAACGGCGTGGCCGGTGCCCAGCGGCGGGTCCTGCACGACGGTGGCGTCGGGTCCCAGGCGCGTCCTGGCGTGCTCGCCGACCTGCGGGCTGTGCGCGCCCACCACGACCACGATGCGCTCGCAGCCCAGGGCCTGGGCGGCGTCGATGGCGTGGTCGAGCATCGGCCGCCCGCCGACCCTGTGCAGCACCTTGGGCGTCGGCGACTTCATCCGGGTGCCCTGGCCGGCGGCCAGGATCACCGCCGCGCGCGGGCGGCCATTGTCACGGGATGAGGCGGTCGTAGTCATGACCAGAGCGACTCCGAAGCGAACCAAAGTTGCATTAGCCGCGCCTTTAGCCGAAAGGCCAGAGCATGTCTCTTCCGCACGCCCACGAAACCGTCCTTCGGGACACGACGATCGCCTTCGACCTCGATGGCACCCTGGTCGACACCGCGCCGGACCTCGTGGGCGCGCTGAACACCATCCTCGCCGAGGAGGGCCTGCTCGCCCTGCCCTTCGACGACGTGCGCAAGATGGTCGGCCGCGGCGCCAAGGCCCTGCTGGAGCGCGGCTTCGCCGCAGCCGGCGCGCCGCTGGACGCCGAGCGCGCGCCCCGGCTGGTCGAGCGCTTCATCGCCATCTATCTGGGCCGCATCGCCCACGAGAGCGCGCCGTTCGAGGGCGTGGTCGAGGTGCTCACGGACCTCAAGGCCGCCGGCGCGCGCCTGGTGGTCTGCACCAACAAGCTGACCCACCTGTCGGTGGCCCTGCTGGACGCCGTGGACCTGACCCGATTCTTCGACGCCGTGGTCGGCGCCGACGACGCCCCCGCTCCCAAGCCCGACCCGCGCCACGTGCTGGCGGCGATCGCGGCGGTCGGCGGCGACCCGGCCCGCGCGGTGATGGTCGGCGACAGCATCAACGACGTGCTGGCCGCCAAGAACGCCAAGGTCCCGGCCCTGCTGGTCTCGTTCGGCTACACCGAGGCTCCCGTCGAGACGCTCGGCGGAGATCTGTTGATAGATCGCTTTTCCGAGGTGCCGGAGGCCGTAATCTCGCTTTTGGGCACTTGCGGCGCGGAAAAGAGCGGTCTATAGCCCCCTTCCTCTCGCGGCGGGGACTTCTTCGGAGGGCCCGGCCGACACGGCGGATGCTTAGCTCAGCGGGAGAGCACCTCGTTCACACCGAGGGGGTCGCAGGTTCAATCCCTGCAGCATCCACCATTTTCTCTCTTGAAATCATTGATCTTGCGTCGTCCGGACGCAGCCTGACACGTGTCAGAGATGGACGCCGGCGCGGGGCGCTCGCGCGTCGCTGTCGGCGCTGTTGATCAGGAAGATCGCCAGCACCGTGGCCGCCTGGGCCAGGTCGTCGGGCGACAGCCGTTCCAGCGTGTCCAGGCTCGTGTGGTGCGCGCGGCCGTCGTAGTCGAGCGGGTCCTGCAGGAACGAGATTCCCGGCAGGCCGATCTCGGTGAAGGCCGACTGGTCGGCCGGCCAGTGCGGCCCGTCATAGACGGCCAGCACGCCAAGATCCTTCAGCGGCGCGATCCAGGCGCGATAGAGTTCGGCCAGGGCCGGATTGCCTCCGGTGAACACGCCGCGGATACGGCCCGATCCGCCGTCCAGATTGAAGGCGACGCTGAAGTCCTCGTACTCCGGCCCCTTGCGCAGCGGCCCGACCTTGGCCCGTCGCCCCTCGACCGGCAGGGCCATCTGTTCCGGCGCAGTGGAGCGCGGGATCTCGCCCAGCCTCCGCCGGGCATAGGCTTCCGAGCCGTAGAGCCCCTGCTCCTCGCCGCCGTAGAGAACCACCCGGATCGTGCGGCGGGGCCTGGCCCCGACCGTGCGCAGGATACGGACGGCCTCCAGGGTGGCGGCGACGCCCGCCCCGTTGTCGGCCGCGCCGACGCCGGCCGCCCAGCTGTCCAGGTGCGCGCCGGCCAGCACGACCTGCGATCTCAGGGCCGGGTCCCGCCCCGGGATCTCGGCCACGACGTTGTAGCCCGGCTCGCTGGGGTCGCCCTCCTCCGTGGCGATCTCCAGCCGCAGGCGCGGCGCGGCGCCGCCCTGCGCCAGGCGCCAGCAGCGGGCATAGGCCTCGCCCGCCATGGTCAGCGCCGGAAACGCCGGGCGCTCGGCCGCCAGCCAGGGCCGGCCGCCCAGTTCGCTTCCATCGACGACCATGGCGCCGGGCTGCGCCCCGCCGCCGTAAACCACAACCGCCGCCACGCCCTCGGCGGCCAGGAAGGCGTTGCGGCGGGCCTTGAACAGCCCTTCCCGCCCCTGGCGCGCGCGCCGCTCGGCGACGGTGCGGTAATAGGCGCGCACGGCCTCGGCGGCGTCGCCCTTCAGGACCTCTTCGTCGCTGTAGCGGACGATCGCCTGCGCCTCGGCGGGCGCGGACTTGGGCGGTCCCAGCAACACGACCTTGCCAGACAGGCGCCCCTTGAACCGCTGCAGATCCTCGTCGTCGTCGAGGCGCACGGCGACCATCTCGCCCTCGACCGCTCCCTTCGTCGCCACCGACCAGGGGCTGGCCGCGACGACCAGCTGGGCATCGCCCGGCGCGGTCAGCCGCGCCCAGGCCAGGGTCTGGCGCCAGGACAGGCCGAACGGGCCGATCGGCTCGAGCCGGAGATCGCTGAGGCCCAGCGCCCGCAGCCGCGCCAGCGACCAGTCGTAGGCACGCCGCATACCGGGCGAGCCCATCAGCCGCGCGCCGACCTCGTCGACCAGACTCTCGGCGTAGGCCATGGCCTGGCCCCGCTTCAGCCCCTCGTCGCGGATCGCCTGGTAGAGAGCCGGATCGGGAACCGTCGCCCCCCGCGCGAAGGCTTTCGGCCCCAAGGCCAGCGCGCCGAGACCGGCCAGGGCCTCACGCCGCGCCAGCCGCATCTCAGCGACCCGCCGGCAGGCGGATCACCCCGACGTCGCCCTCGATGTCGATGCGCGTGCCGAACTGCGTCGAGGCCGCCTGGATGCGCTTGAGGATCCGCTGGGCGTCCTCGTGCGACGGCGACTTCGGCGTGCCCTGCAGGCGCTCGTCTTCCAGGTTCTGCACGAACGGATGGATGCGGATCACGGCGACGCGGCCGTCGCGATACTCGCTGACCGCAACGGCCCCGTCGTACCATTCGGCCGGCAGGGTGAAGCCCCGGAACTGGCGGTTCCTGTCGCCGACCTGGAACATCAGGCTGCCCATGCCGTAGAAGATCGGCCGGCCCTTGTAGATCTCCACCCCCAGCAGGGCGTGCGGCCCGTGGCGCACCACCGCGTCGGCGCCGGCGTCGATCAGCTCGTGGAACAGCGGCGTCATGTAGTCGGCCGGCCGGATGTCCTCGGGATCGGACGAGGCCGTCTCGTGGGCGTGGATCGAGAACACCACCAGGTCGGCCTTGCCCCGCGCCTCCCTGACGCTGGCCAGGGCCGCGGCCCGGTCGCCGATGTCGAGATCGTAGCTCAGCCCCGGACGGTCATCGACGCGGAAGGTCGTGCGGCCGATGGTCAGTTCCTCGCCATTTTTGGCGGCGCTGAACACCTCGGGATTCTTGGTCGCGTCGGGCGTCGCCGAGCGGGCGGCGATCTCGCGCAGGGTGCGCATCTGCTCGGCGCTCACCCGCTGCAGCTCGCGCGAGCGCAGCGGCGCCAGGCCCGGGCGGGCGCGGAAGCCCCGGGCGGGATTGGGATCGGCGGCCAGGGAGATGTCGGTATAGGTGCCGGCGAACGACACCAGGGCCACCGTCCCGCGAGCGGTCTTGGCGTAGGCGGGGCTGCGCGCGGCCGTCAGGCTGTCGCCCGTGCCGGCGTGGACCACCCCGGCCGCGTCCAGCGCGCGCTGGGTTTCCAGCATGCCCTCGACGCCGAAATCGGTGGCGTGGTTGTTGGCCATCGACATGACCTTGAAGCCCAGGGCCTTGAGGTCGAAGGCGACGGCGGCGTCATTGATCGGCGTGCCGCCGCCGTTCTGGGCCGCCGGCCAGCCGGGGAACCTGTCGAAGTCGAACACTGCCCCTTCCTGATTGCCGAAGGCCGCGTCGGCGCCCGACAGCAAGCGCTGGATCCTCACCGTGCCGGGATCGCCGTAGCCGGTGATCGGATGCTCCGGACCGATCAGGTCGCCGGTCACCGCCAGCGAGAAGCCGTCCTTGACGCTCGCCGGGGCGGGATCCTGCGCGAAGGCCGCGCCCGCGACCGAGGCCAGGAGCAAGGCGGTGATCAGTAGACGCATTTCAGCTGCTCCGTCCCGGGCTTGCGGGCCCACTGATAGACCTGCGCCGTCTCGCCCCGGGGCAGGTAGGTCAGCGGAAAGGTCCTGCCGTCGCGTGTGACCTTCAGGGTCAGGGTCGCGGCCGGATCACCCTGCACGCCGTCCAGCGCGACCGCATAGGTGACGACGTCGCCGTCCTTGAGGCCGGCCTTGGCCGCTTCCGAGCCGGGGATCAGCCCCCGGATCGTCTTGGTCGTCCCGACCAGCGACTTCGGTTCGAAGCCCAGTTCGAACCGGCGCACCCTGGCCGTCGTGCGGGTGAAGCAGGGTCCGAAGTCGTCGGGCCGCGGCAGCATCAAGCCGCCGGCCAGCATCGTCTCGTGCAGCTTGCGGCCGTCCTCGCCCAGTTCCCGGGTCACCAGCTCGACCCAGGCGGCGTCGTCGGTCTTCTGTCCCGCGGCGTAGCGGCGGTTCATCTCCAGCACCAGGTCGTCGACCGATCGCTTGCCGCCGCTGGCGCGACGGATGCGCCCGTCCAGCACCGCGAAATAGAGCCCGCCCCGGTCATAGGGCAGCACGCGGATGCGGCTGTCCTCCCAGAAGCGCGGCGCGATCTCAGCGTCCGGCGTGCCGTTCAAGGGATTGGCGTAGTAGCGGCGGGCGGTGTCGTTGAGATCTTCCAGGAACTCCTCGGGCGACAGCAGGCCGGCGCGGAACGGCAGCAGGCCCTGGTAATGCACCGCCACGCCCTCGCCGTACCACTGGCCGGCGTCGGACTCGGTCCAGGTGTGGATCATCTCGTGGGCCAGGGTGCCCTTCAGGCTCTCGCCCCTGGTCGCCGCGCCATAGGTGGTCAGGAACGAGCGGGTCAGGGCCGTGCCGCCGCCGGCGTTGATCGGGTTGTAGCGCAGGAACACCCGGTACGGCGGGACGGTCTTGTCCTGGAAGAAGCCGCTCATCCAGCCGTGCAGCCGGTTGGTCCAGGCCATCAGCGGCGCGGGATCGAAGGGCGGCGTTCCCATCCAGGCCGACGAGAAGCCGGTCTCCGACACCGCGCCCGGCTCGCGCTTCATCGGTCCGGCCATGAACACGGTCGAGGCCAGCTGCTCGGCCGGCCCGTCCGGCAGGGCGACATCGCCCTCGCCGAAGCTGGAGGTCGCCGTCGAGCCCTCGGGCAGCGCCCGCAGGTCCCAGCGCAGGCGGATGCTGCGGGCGGTCTTGTCCTCCGGCAGCAGGATGAAGGTGTTGCCCACGCCCGAGACGCCGCCGCCCTCGGTGCGCAGAGCGTAGGGCGGCCCCGAGCCGCGCGTGGGCGGGGTGTTGTCGACGGGCGCCAGGTAGCGCACCACGACGGGGCCGCGGGTGGCGCGCCCGGCCAGCCAGTGGCGCGACCAGACCATGCCCTTGGCCGGATCGTCGCTGACGGTCAGCGGGATCTCGCCGTCGGCGTCGGTCGCCTTCAGCCCGGTCAGGGTGTCGGCGACGGTGGCGGTGTTGGCGATCACCAGCGGCAGGGTCAGCAGCGGCGCCCCGGCCTGGACCGACAGTTCGGAGAACCGCAGCTCCACCGCGACGCTGCCCGCGCCCCTGGCCTCGTCCATCCGGCCAGGCGCCAGCAGCACGGCCAACGACGGCGGCGGCGGCTCGGGCTGGGCCAGGGTCGCCGCGCCGAACGCGGTCACGACGACGGCGGCCGCCGCGCCGGCCAGATGGCTTTTCAGTTTCATGGCGCCTGCTCGTGAAGATAGGCCGCGGCCGCCAGGTCCTGCACGGCGTGGCCGATCGACTTGTACACGGTAATGTCCGACGGCGACCGGCGGCCGGGCCGGGTTCCGGCGAAGACCTCGCCGATCTCGGCCTCGATGCAGTCCTCGTCGACCAGGCCGGCGGCGATGGCCCGCAGGAACTCGCCCGCGCCGTTTTGCGCCGACTCCCGGCTCTCGACGAAATAGCGGCCGACCGACACCACGGCGGCCTCGGCCTCGGCGGCCGAGGCGACGCTGGCGCCGACCAGGTTCACGTGGGTTCCGGGGGTCAGCCAGTCGGCCATCAGCACCGGCTCGACCGCGCCGGTGACGGTGCAGACGATCTGGGCTTCGGCGAGGGCCTCGCGCGGGTCGGCGACGGCGACGACCGCAAGCCCGGTCGCCTCCGACATCTGGTCGCAGAAGACCCGGGCCCGCTCGATCGAACGCCCCCAGACCCGCACCTCGCGCAGCGGCCGCACCCGGGCCAGGGCCTCGACATGGGCGCTGGCCTGGTGGCCGTGGCCCATCAGGGTCAGCCGCTCGGCGCCCGCCACGGCCAGGGCGTCGGTCGCCGCGGCCGTGCCGGCGGCGGTGCGGATCTGGGTGATCGCCCCGGCGTCGGCCACGCAGACCGCCTGGCCGCTCTCGGCGTCGAACAATACCACCACGCCCTGGTGGGCGCTGCGCCCCGGACGGTCGGGCTCGGCGAAGACGCTGATCAGCTTGGCGCCGAAATAGCCCCCCGTAATCAGCGCGCCGGGCATCTGCCCGAACAGCCGCCCCGCGCCGATCGGGATGATCGAGCGCGGCAGCTGCCGGGTCTGGCCCGCCGACAGGGCGACCATGGCCGCCCGCACCGCCGTCCGGCAGCCGTCGAGATCGAGGCGCTGCAGGACGGAGGCTTCGTCGAAGAACCGCATCCCTAGAAGCTGCGGCTCAGGGACAGGCCCGCGGTGCGCGGCTGCAGGAAGATGGCCTGCGGCGAGCTGGTCCCGCCCCGCGTCGTCGCCTCCACGACGCCGCGCTCGTCGCCGACGTTCTTGATGTAGGCCGTCAGCCTCCAGTCGTCGTTATAGGCCCCGGCGCGCAGGTCGACCGTGGTGTAGGACGGCAGCTTGATGCGCGCGCCGTAGGCCTCGTTGGCGCTCGCCGTCGGCAGGATGTTGGCGAAGTCGCCGTAGCGCTCGCCGACATAGGCCACGCTGGCCCCGACCGTGGCCGAGAAGCCGTGACCGATCGACCAGTCGTAGTCGCCCGACAGGCTGGCCGAGACCTTGGCCGAGCCCGGCAGGCGGTCGCCCTTGTCGCCATAGATCGGCGAGGCGCCGGCCGGCGACTTCAGGCCATCGGTCAGCTTGGCGTCCAGCAGCGTCACCGCGCCCTCGAACGACAGGCCGCCGATCGGCGCCCAGCGGCTCGACAGCTCCAGGCCCTGGCTGCGGGCGGTCGAACCGTTGGTGTAGTAGGTGAACTGCGAGTCGACGTCGGTGGTCAGCAGCTGGATGTCGTCCCAGTCGACGCGGAACAGCGCCGCCTCGTAGGTGAAGCGCAGGGCCGGAACCACGCCCTTCAGGCCGAGTTCGTAGCTGACCACGCTGTCGGACTGGAACGACAGCGGAATGCCCGAGACGCCGGTGCTGTTGGGGCCGCCCGGGCGATAGCCGGTGGCGACGCGCAGATAGGCCATCATGTCCGGCGAGATCTTGTAGCGCGGCGTGAACAGCCAGGTGACCGCGTCGTCCGACGACTTGGCCTGCGGCACCGACGAGCTGGGGCCGAAGAAGCGCGTCGCCTGCGAGGCGATGGTGGTGGTCGAGGCGCTGTCCTGCTCGTTCGAGGAATAGCGCGCGCCCACCTGCACGTCGAAGGCCGGGGTGAAGTGATAGGTGACGTCGGCGAACGCCGCCTTTTCCTCGAACTTCGACGGTGCCACCGAGGCGTAGGCGGTGGCGTCCGAACCCGTGGTCGGTCGAACGATCAGCGTCTGGTCCACGGCGATCTTCTCGTGGGTGTAGAAGCCGCCGACCAGCCATTCCAGCGGACCGTCCGAGGTCGAGGCCAGGCGGATCTCCTGGCTGAATTTCTCGGTCTGGTCGGCGTTGATCAGCGAGACGCTGGAGCCGCTGGGGGCCGCGAACGCCGACAGCAGGAAGCCGAAGGTGTTGGTCTGGTCCAGATCCGAGGCCGACTTCACGCGGTTGAAGGCGCTGACCGAGGTCAGGTCGGCGAAGCCCAGGTCAAGGGTGGCGCGGCCCTGGTACAGGGTGACGTCGACGTCGCGCTTGGTCGGGGCGATGTTCAGCGTCAGGTCGCCGTAATAGGGCGTGAAGTCGACCGCGCCGGTGAAGGCGCCGGTTCCGCACGAGCCGCAGACGCGGATCTGCGGGCTGCCGTTGAACTTCGACTCCTGGCGCAGCACCGACAGGTCGATGGTCAGGGCCTCGCTCGGCTTGAACAGCAGCGCCGCGCGGCCGCCCTGGACGCGGTTGTCGTTGACGTCCTCGCCCGCGGCCTTGGCGTTGATGTTGTCGAGATAGGGCGCGTCGTGACGGGTGAAGCCGCTGACCCGCAGGGCCAGCTTGTCCTCGACGATCGGCAGGTTGACCGCGCCGCGCAGCGACCAGCCCTCCCCGCCTCCGGAGACGGTGTTGGCGCCGGCCTCGATGCGGCCGCTGAAGCGCTGGGCGTTCGGGCTGATCGTCACGTACTTCACCAGGCCGCCCAGGCTGGAGGCGCCGTACAGCGTGCCCTGCGGGCCGCGCAGGATCTCCACGCGCTGCAGGTCGGACGGGTCGATGTCGATCAGCGGCGACTGCGCCGAGGCCGCGCCCGAGGTCAGCGGCGCGTCGTCGAGGGCGAAGGCCACGGTGGCCGCCGTGCCGCCGCCGGTAGTGACGCCGCGGATGGCCACGCCGTTGGCGCGCTGCTCGGTCCCGCCGCCGCTCAGCGAGACGCCGGGCACGCGGTTATAGAAGTCGCGGATCTGCACCAGGTTCTGCTGGGCCAGGCTCTCGCCCGTCACCGCCGCCACCGACACCGGCACGTCCAGCAGGCGCTCGGACTTCTTCTGCGCCGTCACCACGATTTCGCCGATCGTCGTGTCTTCGGCGACGTCCTGAGCGTGGGCCAGAGACCCGGCCAGGAGGCACGCGCCACCCGAACCCGCCAGCAGAACAGCCTTGAAACCCTTGCGCATCGCAGACCCCCAGAAGCGGAGCACGGCGCGAGACGCCTGCCCCAAGACCCTTGTTCGTCAAGAGCTTTGCAACAGAACGAAGACGTCTTCAACGTTTTGTTGAATACATCGACGCAACGTTGAGGCTGACGGGATTTCGTATGCATTCCAGGCTATTGCAGGTCAAATTACAGGCGCCCAGCCGTTCGTCGACGCCGAACGGCGATCGTGCTAGGCGCTGATCAAGGTCGGAATATCAACGCTCTGTTGAATTTCGCGCCCTAACCTGCTTCCACCATCGTCCCCACGCCCTCGCATGAAGGAACCGGTCTCCGTGCAAGACGAACAGGCCCTGCTGGGCGTTCTCCAAGGCGTGGCCAAGGCGCTGGAATGCGCCCTGAACCAGCACACCGAGGTGGTGGTCCACAATCTGCGCCGGCCCGAGTCCTCGATCATCGAGATCGTCAACGGCCATGTCAGCGGACGCCGCGTCGGATCGGCGATCATCGCCGGCCCGGCCGAGGACAAGGCCTTCGACACCCTCGTCGCCAGCAAGGCCGGCGCCCACCCCAACGAGGTGCGCGTCGTGGCCAACTACACCTCCAAGGCGGGAGACGGACGCGCCCTGCGGTCCTCGTCGGTGGTGCTGTTCGACGCCGAGGGCGTCCCGGCCGCAGCCCTGTGCGTCAATGTCGACCTGGGCGCGTTGGAGCGCATCCAGCGCGACGTGCTGGGCGCGCTGGTCCCGACCATCCTGCCGCCCCTGCCCGCCCCGCGCTCGGAGACCAGCATCGAGGACCTGATCGAAGAAATCATCACCTCGGCGCTGGACGCCGCCGGCGCGCCCGTCGAGCGCATGTCCAAGGCCGAGAAGAAGGCCGCCGTCGCGACCATGCACGAGCGCGGCCTGTTCGTGATCCGCGGCTCCGTCGAGCGCGTCGCCGCGCGCCTGGGCGTCACCAAGTTCACGATCTACAACTATCTCGACGAGATCGGCGCCAAACGCTCGAACGGGTAAGCGGCCCTCGCTTCGAGGTCGGCGCGCTACCTCACCTGGCGTTCAGAACCCTGAAGGCGTCGCGGGTCGCGAAGGCCGGCGGCGTCTGCCCATCGAGGGTCGACGCGGCGCGCGGCTTCTCGTGCTCGCCCTGCACCGTGACGACCGCCAGGCAGATCAGCAGGCCGATGATCTTGGCCATTTCGTTCCTCCCATGTCCCGCCTCGCCGGTCGGCCGCAAAAGCCGCTCCGCCAGGACGCCGTTGGAATTTCAGCTTTCCAATCTGGACTGGAGGCTAACAGCGATCGGCGGCCATCCACCAATTCAAAGGTTGGAAGCCAACCCATCGACGGCATGGATGGATGGCGGCGTCAGCCCGATTGGCCGAGCGCGCCGCGCAACTCGTTCAGGAACCAGGTCACGCCCGGATCGCCCTCGCGCGAGCGATGCAGCTGGACCATCTGGCGCATCGGCGGAAACTCGAACGGCAGCGGCGCGCAGGCCAGCGGCAGCACCTCCATGCTCAGCCGCGCCAGGCGCTCGTGCATCACCGCCAGCCGATCGGTGCCCGGCAGCAGCCAGGGCACGACGGCGAAGGAAGAGGTCGTCACCTCCACCCGCCGCTGGCGGCCCAGCATGGCCACGTGCCGCTCGGCGAACGAGCTGCGGCGTTCCTTGCCGATCTCGACGATGATGTGGCCCGCGTCGAAGAACGCCGCCTCGTCGATGGTCCCGCCCGCGAAGGCCGGGTTTCCCGACCAGCCCACCACCACGTGCCGCTCCTCGAACAGCAGTTGCGAGGGATGGTCCGACGACAGGAACTCCTCGGGCGTGATGATCAGATCAAGGTCGCCGGTCTCCAGGGCCCGCAGCATCAGCTCCGACGGCGGGAAGGTGTGCACCTGGACGCCCGGCGCGACCGCCTGCAGGCGGCGCAGCAGCGGCGAGACGGCCACCAGGCTGATGTAGTCAGAGGCCCCGATGCGGAACTGCCGCTGCGAGGTGGCCGGATCGAAGGCGGTCGTCGCCGAGACCAGGGCCTCGATGTCGACCATCGCCCGATCGACCAGCGGCGCCAGGCTCTCGGCGAACGGCGTGGGGGCCATCCGCCGGCCGTAGGTGACGAACAGCGGATCGCCGAAATAGTCGCGCAGCCGCCCCAGGCCGGCGCTGACCGCCGGCTGGCTCAGATGCAGCCGGCGGCCGCTCTCCGACACGCTGCGCGTCGCCAGCAGCGACGACAGCAGCACCAGCAGGTTCAGGTCGAGGTTCTTGAAGCGCACGGTTTCCTCCGCGCCGGTCTGCGCCGGCGACGGCCCATCAACGCCAAGGATGGGTCGGGCGTCAAAGCATAAACGCGAGCGACGTCAGCCCTGCGCCGCCTTCTGGTCGATCGCCCCGAACAGCGGCCCGCCGTCCACGCCCACCGCCTCCATCCGCACGCGGTCGCCGAAGGCCATGAACGGCGTGCGCGGCGCGCCGGACGCGACGATCTCGGACCCTCGCCGCTCGGCGATGCAGCTCGACCCGACCTCGGCATGGTCGAAATTGGCCACCGTGCCCGAGCCGACGATCGTGCCGGCGCAGAGGTCACGGGTCAAGGCGGCATGGGCGACCAGATCGTGGAAGCCGACCTCCATGGCCCCTCCGTGGGCGTTTCCGAACCGCTCGCCATTCCAGTCGACCGCCAGCCGCAGGTTCACGCGGCCGTCCGCCCAGGCCTCGCCCAGCTCGTCGGGGGTGACGGCCACCGGGGCCATGGAACAGGCCGGCTTGGCGCGGATCCAGCCAAAGCCGGTCTTCATCTCCACCGGCGCGATGGCCCGCAGCGACCAGTCGTTGATCTGCACCAGCAGCTTGACGTGATCCATCGCCGCCTCGGGAGAGACGCCCATCGGCACGTCGTCGGTGATCACCCCGAACTCGCCCTCGAAGTCGATGCCGTCGGCGGCGCTGGGGAAGCGCGCGGCCTCGTGCGGCCCCAGGAACCGGTGCGACATCCCCTGGTACATCAGCGGCCGGTCGGTCTCCGGATGGGCGATGCCGAACGCCTTCGACATAAGCGCCCCGTGGCTGGGAAAGGCCGAGGCGTCCAACCACTGATAGGCGCGCGGCAGCGGAGCCATGGCCTGCTTGGGATCGAACGGAAAGGCGCCGACCGCGCGGCCGGCGTTGAGCGCGGCGTACAGCGTCTCCAGCCCGTCCCGCGCGCCGGCCCAGCTTTCCAGGGCCGCCTGCAGGGTGGGCAAAGCCTTGCCCGCCGAGACGGCCACCCGCAGGTCGCGCGAGACGACCACCAGCCAGCCGTCGCGGGTTCCGTTGTCGAGGCTGGCGAGCTTCATGCCTCCTCCAGCCCGTCTTCGTAGACGCCGTCGATCAGGATGAAGGCGATGCGGCAGGGCTTGTCGCCGCGATTGGCCCAGCCGTGGTTGGTGCCGCGCTGCACGACGATGTCGCCGGCCCGCACCGTGGTCTCGCCCACGTCCATGATCAGCACCAGCTCACCCTCCAGCACGATGCCGTAGTCCACCGTCTGCGTACGGTGGAAGCTGGCGTGACGGTCGCTGGTCGCGCCCTTGAAGTTGTCGCTGGCGGCGATGTTGTCGAACACCTCGTCCAGTTCGATGTTCGGGTCGTCCGGCGGAATGTCGAGCACGCGGATGCGCGCCCCGCCCTTGGGCGGCGCCAGGGTCAGGCGCTCTTCCGGCGGCTGGCCGCCCGCCCGGTCGATGCGGGCCGGGGTCTCCTGGGTGTTCCAGATCTCGTGGAACACCAGGCCCTCCTGGCCCAGCTTGTCATGGACGCGGTCGGTCGCGCCGTCCGACTGGATGATGGCGCGGCCGACCGCGTCGTGGCCGGTGACGACGCGGCGGACAGGACGGATGCTCATGCGGTTTGCTCCCCGAAGGTCTCGGCGATCCAGTCGGCGATGAAGTCGCGACCGAAGCTCATATTGTCGACGCCCACGTGCTCGACCCCGCCCTCGCGGTCGGTGAACACCTTCAGCTCGCGCTTGGGGCTGCCGGTCAGCTGGTCGAAGGTGGCGTGGGCGTATTCCAGGCCGATCTGCCGATCGCGCTCGCCGTGGGTGACCAGGAACGGCACGCGGATCTTCTCGGCCACGCCGTCCAGGGTCATGCCCTTGGCCTTCTCCAGGAAGTCGTCCATGTCGGACGCGCCGAACACCCAGCGCACGTGCTCCCAGTAGTGGGGCACGGGGTTCTCGCCCTCGCGGGCCAGGCGCTTCTGCTGCACCTGCGCCCAGTCGTGGTTGGCGCCCCAGACGACGCCCAGGGCCAAGCGCGGCTCCATGGCCACCGCCCGCGGCGTGTAGTAGCCGCCCAGCGAGATGCCGGTCATGCCGATGCGCGCCGCGTCGAACTCGCCCCGCGCCTCGATCCAGTCGACCACCTTGCTGGCCCAGCGCTCGCTCTCGTGGGTGGCGGGAAGGTCGTGCAGTCGCAGCGCCTCGCCCGAGCCCGGCTGGTCGATGCACAGGGTCGAGACCCCGCGCCGCTCCAGGGCCTGCGGCAGGCCGCTGAAATAGAGCAGCTCCTTGCAGCTATCGAGGCCGTTCACATAGATCACGATCGGCGAAGGCCCCTGCCCCGCCGCGCGGGTCAGGACGCCGGGGATCACCCCGCCCTCGTAGGGGATCTCCACCCGCTCGGCGTTCTCGCGCCCCAGCGCCATGGCCCGGTCGAAAGCCTGCCGGGCCTTGGCGTAGGTCGCGCCGCGCCCCGGATGGCCGTGGCCCTGCATTCGTTCGGCGGTAACGTAGTAGAGGCTGGCGCGCTGCAGCTTCTTGCCGGCGCTGAACCTGCGGCCCAGGGCCTCGTCCTCGGCGGCCAGCTCCGATAGCTTGTCGGCCATCGCCACCCAGTGCTTGAGGAACTCGCCGGTGCCGGCGTCCTCGCCCCGGGCGGCCGCGTCACGCAGCGGCCGGCACATCTCGTCGATCTCGCCGATCTGGGCGCCGCTCTCGATGGCGATGTCGACCGACAGGTTCCAGACGTAGTTCTTGGGAAAATACTCGAACATCGGAATTCCTCAGAAGGCCGGGGCGCGCCACAGCAGGGCGTCGGGGATCGGGGCCGGCATGTCCTTGGGACCGCCCACGCCGTAGCCCCACTGGTCCATGATCTCGAGCGAGGGTTTGTGGACCGTCACGGCCCAGGCCGCGTCGTCCACCTCGACCAGCTCGGAGGTGTATTCGACCACGAACTGACCGGGCGTGATGAAATAGGAGAAGGTGTTGTCGCCGGCGGTGTGGCGGCCGGGGCCCCAGACCACGTCGTGCTCGGCGGTCCGCAGCTTGGCCACGCCCCGCATCATCGCGTCCACGCTGGGCACGTCGTAGGCCACGTGGTTCAGGGCCGGCGGACCGGGCACGAAGGCCAGGCGATGGTGCCAGCTGTTGCAGCGCAGGAAGCACATGAAATCGCCGAGCCAGTCGGAGACCTTGAACCCGAGCGCCTGCTCGTACCACTCGACGGCGGCGGCCACCTTGGGGGTGTGCAGCACGATGTGGCTGATCTTGGCCGGCACCGCCTCGTTGCGGGTCAGCGGGCGCGAGGGCCCCTGCTCCACCTCGGCCGAGATCTCTAGGGCGTGACCGTCGAGGTCGAAAACCCGGAAGCCGTAGCCGCCGCCAAGGCCCGCCAGCTCGGCCGGCGCCGAAATGACCTTGGCGCCGAACGCGACCAGATGGGCGTGCAGGGCGTCGACCTCGGCTCGGCTTTCGGCGGCCCAGCCCATCAGCTCGACCGAGCGCACCTCGGCCTGGCGCAGGCGCACCACGAACTTCTCCGGCGAGCCCGGCGCGGCCAGGTGGACGACGCCGTCGTCAGAGCCGGCGACCTCGATCAGGCCCCAGGTATCGACATAGAAGCGCCGTTCGCGCTCCAGGTCGGGGACGGCGTAGGCGATGAAGCGCACGTCGCTGACGCGGGCCATGGGCGGTTCTCCTTGAAAGACGGCGACGGCGCGATCCTCAGATCGGCTGCGCGGTGACCTCGAACATCTTGCGGGACTCGGTGGCGGTGTCGGCCGGTGGCCCCTTGCCCAGCTGGGCCTCGCAGATCGCGCGCGAGCGCTCGACGATGTAGCGGCAGCGGTCCTTGCGGCGGGCCTCGAAGGCGGCGAAGGCGGCCTGCGGCGTGTCGGCGGCGGCCAGTTCCTCGGCCAGCACCAGCGAGTCCTCGATGGCCATGCCGGCGCCCTGGCCCAGGTGCGGGGTGGTGGCGTGGACGGCGTCGCCGATCAGCACGACCCGGCCCTTGCTCCAGTCGCCCTCGACGAACAGCCACTCCAGCGGCTTGTAGACTACCTCGGCGTCGTCGGTGATGTCGCCGGCCAGGGCCGCGATCCTAGGCGGCGCCTTGGCCAGGCGCTCGCGCATCGCCGCCGCCAGACCTTCGCGCTCGAAGCGCTTGCCGGCCGGCTCGGGCGTGGTGACGTACATGTACATCCGCCGCTCCGACAGCGGCACCAAGCCCACGCCCGTCGGGCCTTCGTAGGCCTGCAGGCTGACGACGTCGTCGGGGCGGTCGAAATTGTAGCGCCACACCGACTGGCCGGTGGGCTCGGGCGTCTGGGCGTCCGGGAACAGCGCCTGGCGCGTGGTCGAATAGAGGCCGTCGGCGCCGATGACGAGGTCGTAGCGGCCGCGCGAACCGTCGGAGAAGGCGACGTCCACCCCCGCGCCGTCGTCGTCGAGGCTTTCCGCCGTCACGCCCAGGCGGACCGCCGCGCCTGCGGCCTTGGCCCGGTCGCCCAGCACCTTGTGCAGGGCCGGTCGGCCGATGCCGACATTGGCCGGATAGCCCTCGGCCAGCTTCGGCGTGGGGATCTTGGCCACCATGCGCCCGTCGGGCAGGTAGACCTCGACGTGGTCGTAGCCGAAGCCGGCGTCCAGATAGTCGTCGAGGATGCCAAGCGCCGCCACGGCGCGCACGACGTTCGACTGCTGGATGATGCCGACGCCGTAGACGGTCCAGGCCGGGTCGCGCTCGATCACCTCGACCTCGAAGCCCCGCCCGCGCAGGGCGATGGCCGAGGTCAGGCCGCCGATGCCGCCGCCGATGATCAGGATCCTGGCCTGTTCCAAAACGCGTCTCCCTTGCCGCGGGTCGAGCCGCGCACCTTGATTGCCCCGACCCTAGGCGTGCGAAGCGTCATTCGAAAAATGCATTGTTTTGATGCTGACCCATCCATTCAACGGATGGATCAGCATGCGATCACGCCGGCGCGAAGATCCGCTTCAGCGCCCAGGGCGTCACCACGGCCGCCAGGGCCGCGCCATAGGCGACCTTGATCGAAAGCAGCGTCGCAAAGGCCATCGGCGGAACAGTCAGGCTCAGCAGCATCGCCGCACCACCCAGTCCGACCGCCGCCGCCAGCGCCGTTCCCAGCGCCCGCCGCCATAGCGGCCCGGCCGGCGCCGCCACCGCTCCGGCCAACCCTCCTGAACGCAGCCGCGCCCGGGCGATCAGCGACGGAACCGTCACGCTCATCAACGCGACCATGAAGGTCTGGACCGGAAAGTCGGGCGCGAAGCCGCCGCTCCCGAAGGCGGGGATCATCCCCCGCCCCGAGAACAGCAGCGCCGCGAAGCCCGCGCTCAGCGCCCCGTTGACGGCGGCGCTGACCCCGGCCTCGATCGCCAGGAAACGCGTCAACCCCGCCACCTCAGAACCTCGCCGACAGCCGCAGGCCATAGATCCGGGGCGGACGCACCTGGTTGTAGATCACCCCCGCCTTGGCCGGGCTCTGCAGCGAGTTGGCGAACACCACCTCGTCCTCGATGTTGTTGACGTAGCCGGTCAGCGACCAGCGCCCGTCCACCGCCTCGTAGGTCAGGCGCGCGTTCGACATGGCGTAGGCGCCCTGACGCCCCGCCTCCAGGAAGTCGACCGACAGGTAGCGCGAGCTTTCCAGCCGCGTGTCGGCGCCCAGGATCACCTTCGCCCCGCTGGCCAGCGGGAAGCTGTGCTCCCAGCCGAGGTTCAGCACCCACCTGGGCGCATTGACCACCGGCTTGCCCGAGCAGTCGACGTCGTAGATTTTCGCCGCCGCGCTGGCCCCGGTCAGGCTGGTCAAGGTGACGGCGCAGCCCACCGACGGCGCCGGTCCCGTGGTCGAATAGGCCTGGTAGCGCAGCTCGTCGTACTGGGCGTGCAGGTATTGCAGGTTGGCCGAGATCAGATCGTTCGACGTGGCCTGGAACAGCAGCTCCATCTCCGCGCCATAGATCGTCGCCTTGCCAGCGTTCTCGGTCTTGAACAGCGGGGCGTAGATGCTCCCGGCCGGCGTCGTCGCCGCCAGGATCGCCCCCAGGTGCGAGATCTGCTGGTCCTTGTAGTCCCAGTAGAAGCCCTCGACGTTCAGCTGCAGCCGGTTGTCGAGGAAGCGGTTCTTGATCCCCACGGTGTAGGCCGTCAGCTCCTCCGGCTGCGACCAGTTCTGGCCGCTGGCGGCGAACAGCACGCCCGACTTGTAGCCGGTGGCGACCGACGCATAGAGCAACGAACGCTCGGCCAGGTCATAGTCCAGCCCCGCCTTCCAGGTGGCCTTGTCGAAGCTCACGTCGGTCCTGGCCGTCGTCGGCACCACCAGGATGATCGGCGCCATGGCCGGGGTGAAGCCGACGAACGGCCGGCTTTCGGCGTAGCTGTCCTGCTGCTTCTCGTCCTTGGTCCAGCGCAGGCCGCCCGTCGCCCGCAGGCGGTCGGTCAGCGACCACGAGGCCTGGCCGAACACCGCCACGCTCCTGGTCTTCAGTTTGGAGCGGATGTACGAGGCGTTGCTGGCCTGGTCGAACAGCTGGTCGGCGTCGACGTCCTCCGAGAAGCCGTAGGCCCCGACCACCCAGGTCAGCCGTTCGCCCTTGCCGGCCAGCCGCGCCTCCAGCGAGGCCTGCTCCGAGGCCTCGACCACGTCGATCAGGAAGCTCGACGCATAGCTGCGGAAGTCCAGATCGGTCTTGCGCCAGGCCGGGATCACCGTCAGCTGGGCGAAGCCTAGGTCGGCGTTGATGGTGGCCGTCGCGCCGTAGAACTTGTTGTTCTGGTAGCCGTCGTTCCTGGCGATCAGCTGCGGGACCGGCGCGGTCGGGCTGCGGGCGGTGTAGGCCGCGATCACCCGCGGGTCGCTGGGCCCCAGCCGCGCGTCGCCGCCGACCAGCGGCATGATCGTGCCGCCCGAGCCCATGCCGCCGACGTCGGCGTAGTCGAGCGAGAAAGTGGCGTCGAAGCCGCCGGCCGGGTCGTAGCGCAGTTGGGCGCGCACGGCCTTGGTGTCCTCGTCATCGTAGCCGTCGCTGAAATAGCCGTCGTGCCTGGCCAGCTGGCCGGCGATGCGCAGGGCCGCGTCCTCGCCCAGCGGCAGGTTCACCGCGCCCGAGACCTTCACCGCATCGTAATTGCCGTACTCGGCCGAGACCTGGCCGCTGGTCGACCCCAGCTTCGGCTTGGCGGTGATGACGTTGATCGCCCCGCCGGTGGCGTTGCGGCCGTAAAGCGTGCCCTGCGGACCTTTCAGCACCTCGATCCGTTCCAGGTCGTAGAACAGGCCGGCGGGCGCGGCGGGCCGCGACAGGTAGACGCCGTCGAGATTGAAGGCCACGCCTTGCTCGGCGAAGGCGTTGGCGCCGAAGGTGCCCACCCCGCGCAGATAGATCTGGGTGAACGAGGCGGCCGGCGCGATCTGCACCGACGGGATCAGCCGCGTCAGGTCGGTGGCCTGGGTGACGCTGGCCTTGGTCAGGGTGTCGCCGGCCACGGCGCTGACGGCCACCGCCGCCTTCTGGAGATTTTCCTCGCGCCGCTGGGCGGTGACCACCACCTCTTCCAGCGCCACGCCCTGGGTCGTCGCGGGCGCTTCCTGCGCGACCGCCGCCGTTGCGCCGAACGCGCAGGCGAGCGCGCTGCCGGCCAAGAGCCAAGCCTTCATGATCGTTGTCTCCCTCTGGCGCCGCTCTGTCGGCGACGCTTCTGGGGGCCATGGTCATGTCAGTCCCGACATATAGGAAATGTATTGTTTTTATGGGTTTGCATCAATGAAACGGATGGGTGAGCGCCATCCGCCTCAGTCGAAAAGCACCTTGGGCATGCGCCGGCTGAGCAGGGCCGACAGCGCCAGCAGCACGACCAGCAGACCCGCCGTCGGGGCGTAGGCGGCCCTGGTCGCCCCGGCCTCCGCCGCGCCGTGGGACAGGCCCAGATACACCGCCCCGACCGCCGCCGCCCCAGCCGCCGCGCCCAGCTGCTGCACCGACTTCAGCACGCCGCTGGCCGCGCCCGCCTGGCTGGACGGCACTCGCGCCAGCACGATCGGCGACAGCGGTCCGGCCACCGCTCCCATGCCCAGACCCGCCGCGAGCAGCAGGACCAGCAACAGCCAGAGCGGCAGCTCCGCGCCGGACAGGCCTGGAACCATCAGCGCGATCGCCGCCGCCATCAGGGCGCCGCCGGCCGCCACCACGCCGCGTCCGAACCGGTCCAGCAGCCGCCGCCCCAGCACCCGCACGCCGAGCCCGACTCCCAGGGCGAACGGCGCATGGGCCAGGCCGGCCTGCAACGGCGTCATGCCCAGCCCCACCTGCAAGGCCAGGGTTAGCACCAGCAGGAAGCCGGCGCAGGCGATGGCGAAGACCAGCGACACCGCCACCCCGCTCGAAAAGCCGCCGTCACGAAACAGACCCAAGTCGACCAGCACCGCCTCTCCCGCCCTCGCCCGTCGGCGCAGGTGCAGCACCAGTCCCGCCGCCAGCGGCGCCGACGCCGCCAGCGCCGCCCAGCACCAGATCGGCCAGCCCCAGTCGGCGCCCTGCACCAGCGGCACGACCAGGGCGCAGACCAGCGCCACCGCCAGCAGGTTGCCCACCGGATCCAGCCGCGCCCCGCCCGGCGCGCCGCCCTCCGGCAGCCACAGGCGCGCGGCGACCAGGCCCGCCAGGCCCACCGGCGCATTGATCAGGAAGATGGTCCGCCAGCCCAGGCCCGCGATGTCGGCCTCGACCAGCGCCCCGCCGACCATCGGCCCCAGCACCGCCGTCAGCCCGCCCAGCACCCCGAACAGCGACAGCGCCTTGACCCGCTCGCGCGGGCTGAACAGCAGTTGCGCCAGGGCCAGCACCTGCGGTCCCATGAAGGCCGCCGCCGCGCCTTGCAGCAAGCGCGCGGCCACCAGCTGCCAGGCCTCCTGCGCCAGGCCGCACAGCACCGAGGCCAGGGTGAAGCCGGCCATCCCCGCCACGAACACCCGCCGATAGCCGAGGATGTCGCCCAGCCGCCCGCCGGTGATCAGCAGCATCGCAAAAGCCATGGAGTAGCCGGCGATCATCCACTGCACCGCCGTGCCGCCCGCCCCCAGCTCGGCGCGGATCGCCGGGGCGGCGACATTGACGATCGTGCTGTCCAGCACGTCCATGACGAAGGCGACGATCAAGGTGGCGAAGGCCAGGTTCCGCTGCCGCGCGGTGAAGCCGCCAAGGGCCGTCTCGGCGTCGCGCGGCATGGAAAGGTGGCGGCGGATCGTGGGCTTCATCGCTCTCTCGTTGACAGCTCGCTGAAGAGCGGTCTATCGATATTAGAACAATAATTCTAGTCCGAGTATGCGGACGGAGGAAACCTTGGAAACACCGATCCGCAACCCGGACCCGGCGGCGCGCACGGCCGGAATCGGCCAGGGCGCGACCATCGTCGTCGCCGCCTTCCTGCCGATCATGGCCATCGTCTCGCTGGCCCCGGCCGTGCCCAGCTTCTTCAAGCATTTCGGCGCCGTGCCGAACGCCATCACCCTGATCCCGCTGCTGGTCACCGCGCCCGGCCTGATGATCGCCATCTTCGCCCCGGCCATGGGCTGGGCCACCGACCGCGTCGGCCGCCGGCCGATCCTGCTGGCCGCCACCCTGGTCTACGGCTTCTTCGGCGTGGCTCCGTTCTTCCTCGACAAGCTGGGGCCGATCTTCGCCAGCCGGCTGGGGGTGGGCGTGGCCGAGGCGGCGATCCTCACCGTCACCAACACCCTGATCGGCGACTACTTCACGCCTGAACGCCGCCGCACCTGGCTGACCGTGCAGGGCGTCGTCGGACCGATCTTCGGCACCTCGGTGATCGCCCTCTCGGGCGTGCTGACCGAAAGCCACTGGAACGGCGCCTTCCTGATCTACGCCGTCGCCCTGCCGATCTTCGTGGCCATGGTGCTGTTCATCTACGAGCCGGCCGCGGCCCTGAAGGCCGAGCACGAACCGGCCCAGGCGGCGGGTCCCTTCCCCTGGGCCACGGTCATGGGCTTCTCGGCCGTGACCCTGTTCTCCTCGACCCTCTATTACGTGTTCATCGTCCAGGGGGGTCTCGCCTTCGACGCCATCGGCGTGAAGTCGCCCAAGACCCTGGGCCTCTTCATCTCGGTCGCCAGCATCGGCGTGCCGGTCGGCGCGATCATCTTCGGCCTGCTGTCCAGGAAGGGCTCGCCGGCCCTGCTGGTGGCGACCTACCTGACGTGCCTGGGCCTGGGCATGATCGGCATCGGCCTAGCCCGCGATCCCAAGCTGATGGCCGGCCTGGCCATGATCCAGCAGGTCGGGGCGGGCATGGCCGTGCCCAGCCTGATCTTCTGGGCCACCGGCGCGCTGTCGCCCGCCCATCGCGGCCGCGGCATGGGCTTCTGGGCCGCCGCCTTCTTCCTGGGCCAGTTCACCAGCCCGATCCTGGTCGGCGCGGCCCGCTCCGCCACCGGCGGCATCCTGGGCTCCTTCGCCGTCCTCGGCGTCGTGGCCCTGGTCGGCGCCGTCGTCGCATTCGTCATGTCGCGCCGCCTTCCTGCCGGCGCGCGCACCGCACTCGCCTAACGATCTCCCCAAGCGAGCGCGGCCTTCACGGCGCGGCCCCCAAAGGCCGCGCCGTTCTTTTGTTTTTTCTCCTCTCCCCCTGCGGGAGAGGGTGGCCTCCCGCAGGGAGGTCGGGTGAGGGGTCGCACAAACGAAAACGCCGCGACGGCCTCTCAGCTGTCGCGGCGTTTCATGTCTGAGAGACCCCTCATCCGTCGGCCTTCGGCCGCCACCTTCTCCCGCAAGGGGAGAAGGATTTATATCCGTCCGTCCTTCAGCATCGACACCGCAGCGTCCACAGCCCGCGCCGTCAGCGCCATGTAGGTCAGGGACGGGTTCTGGCAGGCCGAGCTCGACATGGCCGCGCCGTCGGTGACGAACAGGTTGGCGACCTCGTGGGCCTGGTTCCAGCGGTTCAGGACGGAGGTCGAGGGATCATGGCCCATCCGCGCCCCGCCCATCTCGTGGATGGACGAGCCGCCCGGTCCCGGACGGTCGAAGCCGAGGATCACCTTGCCGCCGGCCGCCTCCAGCATGGTCGCCGCCTGGGCCTTGGCGTCGGCCAGGGCGCGGCGTTCGTTGTCGCCGTGCTCGAAGGCGATGTTGAGCACCGGCGCGCCGTGCGGATCGGTCTTCACCGGATCCAGCGTCAGGCGGTTGGAGGCCCGCGGCAGGCTCTCGGCATAGGTGACCAGCACCATTCGCCAGGGCCCAACCTCGCGCAGCTTCTTCTTGTACTCGGCGCCCAGGCCCGGCTCGCGCTTGCCGCGCGTCCAGGTGCCCTGGAAGGCGCCGCCCTGGTAGGAATAGCCGCGCACGAAGTCGGTCCCCTCGCCTTCCCGCAGGTTGCGGAAGCGGGGCACGACGATCCCGGTCGGCCGGTTGCCGAAGGTCGTGTGGTCCTCGAAGCCGAACATCAGCGCCGCCGCCGACAGCGTCGAGGCGTGGTCCATGATGTGGGTGCCCAGCACGCCCGAGCCGTTGGCCAGTCCGTTCGGGAAAGCTTCCGAGCGCGAGCGCAGCAGGATGTGGTTGCTGTTGAAGGCCCCGGCGTTGAGGAACACCAGCCGCGCGGTCACCCGCCGCCGTTCCCCCGTCGTCGTGTCGAGGATGCGAACGCCCGTGGCCCGCATGGTCGCCGGGTCGTAGTCGACGCCCTCGACCACGCTGTCGGTGACGACCGTCAGGTTGCCGGTGGCCTTGGCGGCCGGAAGGGTCGAGCTCTGGGTCGAGAAATAGGCCCCGTAGGAGCAGCCGCGCGAGCAGATCGAGCGGTACTGGCAGGCCGAACGGCCTTCCTTGGCCTGCGTCAGGTTGGCGGTGCGGCCGATGGTCAGCCGGCGCTCGGGCCAGCGATCGGAGAACACCGAGCGGCAGTGCTCCTCGACGGCGTTCAGCGCCATCGGCGGCTGGAACTGGCCGTCGGGCAAGACATCAAGGCCCTCGTGCGCGCCGGAAACCCCGACGAAGCGCTCCACATGGTCGTACCAAGGGGCGAGGTCGGCATAGCGGATCGGCCAGTCGGTCCCGTGGCCGTCGGCCTTGTTGGCCGAGAAGTCGCGGTCCGACCAGCGGTAGCACTGCCGACCCCAGGTCAGCGACCGGCCGCCCAGCTGGTAGCTGCGCCACCAGTTGAAGGCCCCGCCCTCGGGCACGGCGTAGGGGTTCTCGACGTCGTTGACGAAGTGGTTCTGCGTCCACTCGGTGAAGTGGCGGTTCTTGGACTGGACGGGAAACTGCTGCGCGAACACCTCGGCGTCCCCCAGGCCGCGGAACGGCAGGTCCCAGGGCGCGGCCAGTTCGGTCTTGTAGCCTGAGCCGTGCTCGATGTTGCGGCCGCGCTCGACCATCAGGACCTTCAGGCCCTTCTGCGTCAGCTCCTTGGCGGCCCAGCCGCCGGTGATCCCCGAACCGACGACGATCGCGTCGAACTCAACACTCATCCGAAATCCACCGCGGTCCAGTCGCTGGAGAAGGCGTGCGTTCCGGGGACGTGCGGCAGGTCCGCGTCCCAGCGGCCCGGCACGAGCTCGTATTGCAGTTCCTGCGATCCCCCGGCCTCGGAGGTGTAGTAGCCGATGAGGATCAACTGCTTGATCTTGAGCCAGGGCGGCTCGGCTCCGCGCGGCGCGGCGAAGGCGGCGGCGTCCAGCGCCGTAAGCGTCGCCAGGCGCCGCTGGGGCGAGGCCTTCAGGAAGTCGCCGCCGCAGCGGCCGTCCAGCTCCCAGGCCAGGGCGTCCAGCAGGTACAGCCCGCCCTCGGCCTTGGCGCCGTCGGCGCCGAACGCCCGGGTGTCGTTGAGGCCGTGGCTCAGCGCCAGCGCGACGAACTCGGGCGCGCCGACCTGCACCGCGCCCGGCGTGTCGGTCCTGGGGATGACGAGGTCGCAGACCACCGCCAGCAGCAGGCGCTGCCGCTCGGTGGCCGCTCCGCTCTCGCCGTGGCGCAGGCGGCTCCACACCGCCATGGGGGCGACCACCGCCCCCCCGATCAGCAGTCCCGAAAGCAGCAGCTGGCGCCGATCGACCGGCGTCGTGTTCGGATCGTCGGCCATCGGCGCCTCGCTACTCTTAGAACTTGTAGCCGACCTGGATCCCGTAGGTCCGGGGCGCGCCGAAGATGTAGTTGTAGAGGTTGATGCCCGAACCGGTGAAGGCGGCGTAGGTCATGACCCGGTAGTCCTCGAGGTTGCGCACGTAGCCCTGCACGCTGAGCTTGTCGCCAGGCGCGATGTATTCGAGGCTGAGGTCGGTCTGGGTGTAGGACTCCTGGCGGTCGGCGGCGTAGTTGAAGGCCGTCAGGAAGTAGTCCGACTTGTACTTCGAGAACACGCTGGCCACGAGCTTGTGGTCGCCGAACTCGAAGGTGTGGTCGTAGCCCAGAGCGATGGTCCACTTCGGCGCCTGGGGCGGGCTGTTGCCCTTCAGGTTCGGGGCCTGCACGCCCGCCGTGACCGGATCGATGTCGGAGACGTTCGAGGTCAGGCCCGGCAGCACGGCCGGGAAATCGGTGAACTCGGCGTTGAGATAGTTGACCGACGCCGTCAGCTTGTCGTTCGGGGTCAGCAGGAAGGTGGTGTCGTTCTCGATCCCCCAAATGCGGCTTTCGCCGGCGTTGAAGGTCTGGGCGCCGGTGGCCGTGGTCAGGAACACCTGCACCTGCTGGTCGGTGTAGTCGTAGTAGAAGGCCGAGACGTTGAACTCGAGGCGGCGGTCGAGGAAGCGGTTCTTCGAACCGGCCTCGTAGGCGATCAGGCTCTCGGGCTGGTAGGCGCCGACATTGTCGAAGCCGCCGGCCTTGTAGCCCTTGCTGACCTTGGCATAGAGCAGACTGTCGTGGACCGGCTTGTACTCGACGCCGACCGTCCAGGTGGTCTGGCTGGAGCTCTGCGTCGGATAGGTCTTCACGCCGGCCGGATCGTTCTGCGACGGGCGGTTGAAGCCCAGGCCGAAGCGCGGGCCAAAGGTCGTGAACTGGCCGTTCTTCTCGTCCTTGGTCGAGCGGATGCCGGCGGTCAGCGACAGCTTGTCCTCGATCAGCCAGTACGAGCCCTGCGCGAACACCGCCTTCGATTCCGAGGTCAGCGGACGGTAGTAGTAGTTCAAGAAGCTGCCGCCGGCCGCCAGCGGCAGGAACAGGCCGCGTTGCGTGTCGCTGGTCTCGCGGAAATAGAAGCCGCCGGTCTGCCAGATGAACTTGCCTTCCTTGCCGCCCGACAGGCGCAGCTCGTGGCTCTGGGTCTCGGAATCCAGCTTGTCGTTGTAGAAGGTGAAGGTCTCCGGCAGGAAGCCGTTCAGGGGCTGCACGGCCTTAACCCGGGTGTCGCGGAAGCCGCCGGCATAGGTCAGCTCGCCGAAGCCCAGGTCGTAGTCGATGCGGGCGCGGATCGCCGCCTGCTTGGACTTGAGGACGCCGAGGCTAGCCAGCGGGAAGCCGTCGCGCGGCAGGTTGAAGGTGACGTTGCTGGGCACGCCGCCGCCTTCGATCGTGGTGGTCGACGGCACCGGATCGGTGACGCCCGGCGTCGAGGAGGTCACGGCCACGCCGTACTGCGACGGCGCGTGCTGGTCGACGTCGACCACCTCGCCGGCGATGTAGACCTTCAGCTTGGAGGTCGGCTCGACCAGCACGCCCATGCGCAGGGCCGTGGTGTTGGCGTCGTCGCCATTGCCGACCGCGCCGTTGTCGCTGTAGCCGCTGTGCTCGTTGTGCATGGCGGCGAAGCGGAAGGCCGCCTTCTCGCCCAGCGGCAGGTTGACGTAGCCCTGCACCATGCGGGCGTCGTAGTTGCCCAGGCCCGCGAGGATCGAGCCGGAATACTGCTCCAAGCGCGGCTTGGCGGCGATGATGTTGATGGCGCCGGCGGTCGAGTTACGGCCGTACAGCGTGCCCTGCGGCCCGCGCAGCACCTCGATGCGCTCGAGGTCGAAGAACGAGGCGTTCAGGGCGACCGGGCGGTTGATGTACTCGCCGTCGATCGAGGTGGTCAGGGCCGGATCGCCGGCTTCCGAGATGTCCTGGCTGGAGACGCCGCGGATCGAAAGCTTGTTGAACACCGTGTCGGTGGTCAGGGCCAGGTCCGGCGCCAGGCGTTGCAGGCCGGCGATGTCGGAGACGTTGGCCTTCTCCAGCGCCGCGCCGTCATAGGCGCGGATGGCGATGGGGGTGTCCTGGATGTTGGTGGCCCGCTTCTGGGCGGTGACCACGATCTCCGTCAGGCCGGTGGGGCTCTCGACGGTCGAGCCGTCCTGCGCCAGCGCGGCGCCGCCCAGAGCCGTCACGCCGCAACCGGCGAACAGCGCGATAGTCCAAGACCGCTTCATGGTCTTCCCTCCCTTGCATCGTTCCATCACCGGGCTCGATCCCGGTTTTTGAATTAGAACTATAATTCTGTTATGGCTCGAAATTGAGCCATGTCAAGGCGGTGATCTCACAGTCCGAGCACCTTTCGATTGGTCGTGGCGTCGACGCCCGAGGCGGCGAAGTCGTCGAAGGCGTGCGGCGTCACGCGGATGATGTGGTCGCGGATGAAGGCGGCCCCTTCCCTTGCGCCATCCTCAGGATGCTTCAGGGCGCACTCCCACTCCAGCACCGCCCAGCCGGCGTAGTCGTACTGCGCCAGCTTCGAGAAGATGGCCTTGAAGTCCACCTGGCCGTCGCCGAGCGAGCGGAAGCGGCCCGGCCGGTCGACCCAGCCCTGATAGCCGCCATAGACGCCCGAGCGGCCGTTGGGCCGGAACTCGGCGTCCTTGACGTGGAAGGCCTTGATCCTCGGGTGGTAGAGGTCGAGGAAGGCCAGATAGTCCAGCTGTTGCAGCACGTAGTGGCTGGGATCGTAGAGGATGTTGGCGCGGGGGTGATCGTCCACCGCCGCCAGGAACCGCTCGAAGGTCGCCCCGTCGTGCAGGTCCTCGCCCGGATGGATCTCGTAGGCGACGTCGACCCCGGCCTCGTCGAAGGCGTCGAGGATCGGCCGCCAGCGCCGGGCCAGCTCGGCGAAGGCCTCCTCGACCAGACCCGCCGGCCGTTGCGGCCAGGGATAGACGTAGGGCCAGGCCAGCGCTCCGGAAAAGGTGGCGTGCGCCGAAAGGCCCAGATTGGCGCTGGCCTTGGCCGCCAGCGTCACCTGCCGCGTCGCCCATGCCTGCCGCTCGGCGGGCTTGCCCCTCACCTCTGGCGGCGCGAAGCCGTCGAACAGGGCGTCATAGGCCGGATGCACGGCCACCAGCTGGCCCTGCAGATGGGTGGAAAGCTCGGTCGGCTCGATCCCGAACTCGGCCAGCCGGCCCCGCAGGTCGTCGCAGTAGGTCTGGGACCCGGCGGCGGTCTCGAGATCGATCAGGCGCGGGTCGCAGGGGATCTGGATCCCCTTGTAGCCCAGGCCGGCGGCCCAGCGGGCCAGGTTGTCCAGGGTGTCGAACGGCGGCTGGTCGCCCATGAACTGGGCCAGGAAGATCGCCGGCCCCTTGATCGTCTTCATCGGATGTCCTTTCAGGCCAGCGGGGTCCAGCCGTCGCCGGTGACGGCGGCGGCGACGAAACGCATCGAGCGCAGCCCGTCGGCGATCCCGGGCACGAGGCCCCGGTCCTCGCCCCGGACCGCGCCGGCGAAGTCGCGATAGAGATTGGCGAAGGCCTCCAGATAGCCCTCCGGATGGCCGGCAGGCAGGCGGCTGGCCGCCGCCGCGTCGGCCCCGACCGCGCCGCTGCCGCCGAACACCGTGCGCACCGAGCCGTCGGGCAAAACGAAGCTGAGGCGGTCGCAGGCCTCGTGGCTCCACTCAAGGCCGCCCTTTTCGCCCCAGACCCGCAGGCGCAGGTGATTGCGCTCGCCGGTGGCCACTTGCGAGGCGGCCAGGATTCCGCGCGCGCCGCCGGCGAAACGCAGCAGCACCGTGGCGTCGTCGTCCAGCGCCCGGCCGGGCACGACGGCGGCCAGGTCCGGCAGGATCGCCTCGACCGGCGCCCCGACCACGAACTCCGCCAGGTTGAAGGCGTGCACGCCGATGTCGCCGATGCAGCCGCCCTGCCCGGCCTTATCAGGATCGACCCGCCAGGCGGCCTGCTTGTGACCCTCTCGCTCGATCGGCTCGGCCAGCCAGCCTTGCAGATATTCGACCACGACCTTGCGGATGGTCCCGAGCTCCCCGGCCGCGATCCGAGCCCGCGCCTCGCGCACCATCGGATAGCCGGTATAGGTGTAGGTCAGACCGTAGAGGCCGCCGGTGCGCGCGACGATCGCCGCCAGGTCTTCGGCTTCCGCAAGGGTGGCGGTGGCCGGCTTGTCGCTGAGCACGGCCAGGCCGGCCTCAAGCCCGGCGCGGGCGGCGTCCAGGTGCAGGTGGTTGGGCGTGGCGATGGCCAGCATCTCGATCCCGTCGGGCCTGGCGGCCTCAGCCGCGATCATCGCCTCGACGCTCCCATAGGCCCTGGCCGGGTCGATCCCATAGGCCTCGCCCGCCGCCCGCGAGCGCGCCGCGTCGCTGGAGAAGGCGCCGGCGACCAGCTCGACCTTGCGATCCAGTTCGGCGGCGATGCGATGCACCGGCCCGATGAAGGCGCCCGGCCCTCCTCCGACCAGTCCCAGCCTGACCCGTTGCATTCCCGCCCTTTTCAATAATTAGAATTATGGTTCTATTTGTTGTCATCCGCGGAGACGGATGCTGTCAAGACGGGAGGATCGGATGGCGTGGACGCGACGCGGGCTGGCGGGCGCCGCCCTGGCTGCGGGATTGACTGCGGGACTGGCGGGGACGGCCCAGGCCGCGACGAAGCCGGCCGACAAGATCAAACGGATCGCCGCCGAGGAAGGCTATTCGATCCCGGAACTGATCGACGCGGTGAACGCCTTCATGGCCAGGCGCGGCGACGAGGAGCCGGGCTTCGCGGCCCTGCTGCAGGGCTCTCCCCTGCCCGGCGGCCCGAAGATCCTGGATCCCGAGACGCGCCTGGCCGACATGGACGCCGCCGGCGTCCAGACCCAGATCCTGCTGCTGAACTCACCTGGCGTGCAGATCTTCGACCCGCCCCAGGCGATCGAACTGGCGAAACTGGCCAACGACCGCGTCGCCGGCTGGATGCGCCGATGGCCCGACCGCTTCGCCCCGCTGGCGGCCTTCGCGCCGCAGGACCCGGACGCCGCAGCCCAGGAGCTGGAGCGGGCGGTCAGGACGCTCGGCCTCAAGGGCGGGATCGTCAACTCGACCACCCGCGACCAGTATCTCGACGATCGCAAGTTCTGGCCGATCTTCGAGGCGGCCCAGGCCCTGGACGTTCCGATCTATCTGCACCCGCGCGAGCCGACCCGGCAGATGCTGACGCCCTACCAGCAGGCGGGACTGCAAGGTGCGATCTGGGGCTATGCCGCCGACACCGGCCTGCACGCCCTGCGGCTGATCATGGCCGGCGTCTTCGACCAGTTCCCGCGCCTTAGGATCGTCGTCGGCCACCTGGGCGAAGGCATTCCCTTCTACCTCGACCGCATCGACAACCGCTTCGCGACCATGCACGGCGCCGAGCGCTGGAAGCTGAAACGCCGGCCCAGCGACTATTTCCGCGACCACTTCGTGGTCACCTCCAGCGGCTGCAACTGGGCGCCGGCGGTGCGCTTCACGCAAGGCGTGCTGGGCGCCGACAAGGTGCTCTACGCCATCGACTACCCGTTCGAGGACGGCCCCGAGGCCACCCGCGCCGCCGACGCCATCCCGATGAGCGCCGAAGACCGCGCTGCGTTCTTCCACGGCAATGCCGAGCGGGTGTTCAAGCTGTAGGCGGCGACGCGGACAGGGCGGCTAGAGGCGAGACGGCTCAGGGCGTGTTGATTGTGAAACTCTTCTGCGCGCCGTCCACGAAGGGCGTGAAGACCAGCACGTAGGTCTCCTTTGCCCCCAGATTGGCGGTGCTGGTCAGGATGTAGACGCTGGAGCTCCGCTGAGAGACCGTGATCTCCTTCGGCGCGACCCCGCCCCAGCTCCAGCTGTGCTGGCCGCCGGTCACGGTCAACTCATAGACCTGCGACTTGGCGAGCGTGATCGGCCCCGTCGGCGACACGATCAGCATCACCGCCCCCGGCATACAGGCGTTGAGGTCGAGCACGCCGCTGTCGGCCGGCAGATCGGCGATCGCCTCCGTCGCGGCCTTGATCGCATCGTTCAAGTCGTCGATGTGTCCCCTGACGGCCGTGATCGCCCTGTCTTCGTCGGTTGCCGACCCCGCTAAGAACCTGGAGCCCGCCGCCGGCGGCAAGGTCGGCTTGGACGCCGGCGTCGTCGTTGCGGTTCCCGTCGTGGGGCTGGCGACGGAGAGGCTCGCGAACGCCTTGCGCACCTCGGTCGGATCGGCGACGACCTTGCCAAGCTGGGTGTTGGTGGAGGTCACCAGCGTATCCACCCCCACGCGAACCTGCTGAAAGACCCGCGACTGGTGGGCGTTCACGAAAGTCTCCGCCAGCGCGATGGCGTTCTTCGCGTATTTCTCCGCGGCGTCCTTTCCGGCGGCCTTGGCGGTCAGCACATCCGGCGCACTGAGGTCCTCCTCCAGCGCCAGCTTGGCGGTGACCACCTGTTGCAGGGCCAGTTCCCGGACGCTGGCGCCGGGATAGGCGGCCTCCGCGCGGGCGCTCATGCAGTCCAACGCGGCGAGGCCCGCGTCGACGACTTCCAGCTGCGCTCGCGGCCGCAGCGTCTGGCTCGTCGCGTAGCTCGCGGCCGACAGCCCCGAAGCCCGGATCACCTTCTTGGACGACCAGCCCAACGCGCCGCCCATCAGCGCGGCCAGGGATCCTCCGGCGGCGCCGGCGTTGAAGATCCCCTCCCCGGTCAGCACCTCGTCCCGCCGCGCGGCCAGCTCCAGGCGGGCCGTGTGCACATAGGCCCTGGCGGCGCCGACGTTGTTGACATCGACCATCGACGCCTTGGCGGTGTCGAACTGGGTCTTGTCCGGATAATCGACCTGGGCGCAGCCGGAAACCGCCAGCACGCACATCAGCGCCGCACCGGCGCGCATCGAACCCATCCCCATCATTCGCCCCCCGACGAAATCGCATGACGGCGCAACCCTGAGAGCAGGACGCGCCAGAAACACACGCCAAGCTACACATCGGCATCGACGGGGCAAGGGCGTTTCGACCGCCCGCGGATTGAATGCGCGCGAGCGGACGCGCGCGAGGCAGTGACGCCTACCCCGCCGACCTCAGAAACGCCGAGCACATGCGACCCAGGTCTTCCTTCAGGTACGCCCAGTCGCCCTCCCAGGCGGCCGTGGTCGACGAGCCGAAGCCGAGGTAGCGGGCGATGGCCGCGTACATGATCCGGTACGACGACGAGACCGCCCGTTCCGGGTCAGGGTGGCGAATCTCGTCGCGACGGGACAGCAGCAGGTCGCGAACCTGGCTTTCGGCGGCGATGTAGCTGCGCTTGCCGGCCAGGGCGACCACCGGGTCGTTGGTGGCGCGCAGCATCAGCGGACGCATGATCTCGGCGTGCTTGCGCAGGGTCTCGGCGATGCCGTCGACCAGTTCGCGGATCAGGGCGTCGAGCCCGCCGGCGCTTTCCTGCGCCTTGGCGATCACCGCCTGCTGGTCGGCGTCCATGGTCGCCAGGGCCATTTCCTGCACGACGTGGATCAGCACGTCCTTGCTGTCGAAGCGGTTGTAGATCGAACCGATCGAGACCTGGCCGCGCTGGGCCACCTCGTTCAGCGTGAACTCGTCCGAGCCGCGCTCGCGCATCAGGGCCTCGGCCGCCGCGACCATGCGCTCGTAGGACGCGCGGCTGCGCCCCTGCTGGGGGGCCCTGGTCAGCGCGGCCGGCGCGGGGGCTTCCCCATCCATCGACAAACTCCCGTTGACAGCCGACGCCGGGCGTCGCTATCTGTAAATCAGAATGACGGTTCTAGTTCTAAACCGTCCAACAGATTAGGCAGTCCGCACCCGGAAGGCAAATCCGGTTTCAACCGGAGGCGGCGCTGCACCCAGGGAGAGAAACCAAGTGCGCTTTTCGGTTTTCCTGAACGCCCGCACCATGGGTCCCGACGAGGATCGCGCCCTGCTGCTCGACCTCGTGGATCACGCCACCCGCGCCGAGGCGCTGGGCTTCGACGCGGTGTTCCTGCCCGACCATCACTTCACCGGCTACATGCCGATGGCCAGCGATCCGATGATGTTCGCCGCCTATCTGGCCGCCACGCTGAAGAAGGTGCACTTCGGCTTCTCGGTGACCTCGGTGCCGCTGCACAGCCCGGTGCGCTTCGCCGAGCGGGTCAACATCCTCGACCAGCTGACCGAAGGCCGGCTGCTGGTAGGCGTCGGCTCGGGCACCACGCCCGAGGAGATGATCGGCTTCGGCGTCAACTACAAGGACGCCTCGAAGATCTCGGAAGAGAACCTGGCCATCGCCCAGGCCCTGTGGGCCAAGCGCCCCGAGGATCCGCCGATCGCCTTCGACAACGGCCCCTACAAGGGCGAGGTTCTGCAGCGCATCGCGCCGGCGCCCTACAGCAAGGGCCACGCCCGGCTCATGCCGGTGGCCATGAAGGAGGCCAGCGCCCGCCGCGCGGCGCAGAACGGCTGGCCGGCGTTCATCCCCGCCTTCACCCCGCCCAACATCGGCGGCCGCGAGCCCTTCACCCACGTGAAGAAGTATTTCGACGCCTACAAGGCCCTGCTGCTGGGCGCGGGCCATGCGCAGGCGAGGATCGACGACGCCCTGTCGTGGACCACCCACACCTACCAGTGCGTCCATATCGCAGAGACCGACGAGCAGGCCCGCGCCGAGCTGGAGCAGATCCTCACCGCCTACCAGGCCGCCGTCGACCGCGAGAAGGCCTTCAACGACAAGGCCGAGGAAGGCGACGCCAACAAGAAGACCGACCAGACGCCCCTGGCCCTGACCGAGGACTGGATCGCCACCTGGTGCCTGTACGGCAGCCCCAAGACGGTGATCGAGCACCTGGAGCCCTATGCCGAACTGGGCATCGGCAACATCCTGTGCGGCACGACCACCGGCCCGCTGACGGCCCAACGCCGCGCCTGGGCCGACCAGACGCTGGACCTGCTGTCGCGCGAGGTGATGCCGCACTTCAAGGGAGCGGCCGGCAAGGCCGACGCCGCGGCATGAGCGCCCCGCTGATCGTCGGGATCGGCGGCACCACCCGCCCCGGCTCGTCCGGCGAACGGATGGTCCGCGCCGTGCTGGCCGAGGCCGAGGGCTTGGGCGCGCGCACCCGGATGTTCGGCGGCGCGGACCTGTCCGCCCTGCCCCACTTCGCCCCGGAAAGCGCCGAGCGCACCCCGGCCCAGCGCGACTTCGTCGAGGCCGTGCGCACCGCCGACGGCATCGTCATCGGCTCGCCCGGCTATCACGGCGGCGTCTCTGGCCTGGTCAAGAACGCCATCGACCTGCTGGAGGACCTGCGCGACGACGCCCGGGTCTATTTCGACGGCCGGGCCGTCGGCCTGGTGGTCGTGGCCGCCGGCTGGCAGGGCTGCGGCGTCACCCTGCAGGCGCTGCGCGGCATCGTCCACGCCATGCGCGGCTGGCCCACGCCTCTGGGCATCACCGTCAACACCGTCGAGCAGAAGCCGTTCGACGCCGACGGCCGGCTGATCGACGAGGCGGTGCTCGGCGCCGTCCGCGCCCAGGCCCGGCAGGTCATGACTTTAGCAAGGGCCGCCGCATGAGCCTGACGCCAAAGGACCGCATCGCCCTCAGCGCCGGCCGCGACATGTGGTCGACCGCCGAGATCCCTCACGCCGGCGTCCCGTCGGTGAACATGGCCGACGGCCCGATGGGCGTGGCCAGCGGCCGCGTCGACGAGCGCGACGTCTCGGTGCTGACCCCCAGCGGCGTCTCGCTGGGCGCGACCTTCGATCCCGACCTCGTCGCCCGCGTCGGCGCCGTGGTCGGCGGCGAGGCCAAGCGGCGCGGCGTCGACCTGATGCTGGCCCCCAACCTCAACCTGCAGCGCACGCCCCTGGCCGGCCGCGCCTTCGAACTCTACGGCGAGGATCCGCTGCTGGCCGGGGTCATGGGGGCGGCCTGGACCAAGGGCCTGCAAAGCCGCCAAGTCGGAGCGGTGGCCAAGCACCTGGTCTGCAACGACACCGAGACCGGCCGCGACCGCTATGACGCCGTCGTCGATGAGGCGACGCTGCGGGAGGTCTACCTGCTGCCTTTCGAGCTGGCGGTGAAAGCCGGCTGCGCGGGCGTACTGACCGCCTACAACAAGGTCAATGGCGACTACTGCGCCGAGAGCCGCCACCTCGTCACCGAAATCCTCAAAGACGAGTGGAGCTTCAAGGGTTTCACCGTCAGCGACTGGTTCGGCACGCACGACACCGTCCGCAGCGCCCAGGCCGGCCTCGATCTCGAAATGCCCGGCCCCGCCCGCATCTATGGCGAGAAGCTGGAAGCGGCCCTGGCCGCCGGTGAGGTTGCACAAGGCCTGCGCGAGGACGCCGCCGAGCGCGTCGCGACCGCAGCCCGCGCCTGGGCCGGCGGCGATCCCGGCCCCGAGCCCTCCCTGCCCGCCGAGGTGTTGACGGAGGCCGCGGCCGCAAGCTTCGCCCTGTTGCGCAACGACGGCGGCCTGCTGCCGCTGATCCCCGGCGCCCATCGCAGGATCGCGGTGATCGGTCCCAACGCCCTGGCGCCCTGCTTCCAGGGCGGCACCTTCGCCAAGATCGCCGTGCGCCCCGACGCCATCACCCCGATAGACGCCATCCGAGCCCGCTATGGCGCGGAGACGGAGATCGTCTTCGCCCCCGGCGCCGATCCCTCGCCTCGCCTGCCGTCCATGGCCGCCGCCCCGGCGCGCGACCTGGGCGACGGCTCCGGCAAGGGCATGACGGTCGACTATTTCGACGGCCACGACTTCACGGCCCCGCCGATCGCCAGCGAGACCCGCGACACCAACAGCCTGACCTGGTTCGTCGGCATGCACGAGGTCGGGGTCTTCGACCGCCCGGCCGGCGTGCGCGCCAGCGGCTGGTTCACCCCGACCATCGACGGCCTCCACCGCGTCCACATCGGCGGCACGGCGGGCCTGACCCTGCGCCTGGACGGCGTCGAGCATCTGGCCCTCGACCAGGACGTCGCTCCGGCCGACCTGATGGGCGTGCTGAAGGGCGGCGACAGCCGGTCGGTAGAGGTCGCCTTCATGGCCGGCCGGCCGGTCTTCGTGGAAGTCGAGCTGCGTTTCGCGCCGCGCCGCGCCCACGGCCTGTGGTGGGGGATCCGCGCGCCCGGCGACGCCGAAAGTCTTCTCGCCGAGGCCGAGCGTGTCGCCAGCGAGGCCGACGCGGTGATCCTGGTGGTCGGCGAGACGGCCGACAGCGGCGTCGAGAGCAAGGACCGCCCCGACACCCGGCTGCCGGACGATCAGGTCCGGTTGGCGCAGCGCATCTGCGCGGCCAATCCGAACGTGGCGGTGATCGCCAATGTCGCCCACGCCTTCGACGCGGCCTTCGCCGAACAGGCCAGGGCGCTGATGGTCGTCTGGTATCCGGGCGAGGAGTTCGGCCCGGCCCTGGCCCAGGTTCTGGCCGGCGACCGCGAGCCCTCCGGCCGTCTGCCGGTGACCTTCGCCCGCGACGAGGCCGACTATCCGGTGCTGCACGCCATCCCCGACGCCGACGACAAGGTCGTCTACGCCGAGGGCGCGCGCGGCGGCTATCGCCATTTCCTCGACAACGGCGCAGCCCCGGCCTTCGCCTTTGGGTCAGGCCTGGGCTACGGCGAGTTCACCTATGAGGACGCGACCGTCGCCGCCCGCGCCGACGGCGGCCTGACGGTCGAGGTCACGGTGCGCAACGCCGCCTCGCGCGCCTCGTCCGAGGTGGTCCAGGTCTATTCGATCGGCCCGCGCGCGGCCCTGCTGGGCTTCGCCAAGGCGGAAATCCCGGCCGGCGAGACCCGACGCCTCGTCGTCCAGATCGACCCGATCGCCCTGCGCCGCTGGACCGACGCCGGCTGGATCCCAGACGTCCCGGCCCGCCTCGCCGTCGGCCGCTCGGCCGTCGATACGCGCCTCGTACTCGAAACCCCCACCGCCTAAGACAAGGACAAGACCCGTGTTCCAGCGTGGCGTCAGCCTCTACAGCTTCCAGGAAGAACTGTTCCTCGGCCAGATGACGGTGGAGGACTGCGTAGCCTTCGCCGCCTCCATCGGGGCCAAGGGCGTCGAGCTTCTGCCCGAGCAGAACCTGCCCGGCTTTCCCCTGATCACCGACGCCCAGGTCGACGCCTGGCACGGCTTGATGGACAAGTACGGCACGGTCCCGACTTGCTACGACATGTTCCTCGACACCAAGCGGCGCAAGGACCGCCTGATGACCGACGACGAGCAGGTCGTCTCGATCGTCGCCGACCTCAAGCTCGCCAATCGTCTTGGCTTCAGGAACATGCGGGTGCTGGTGTTCGTGCGCCCCGACATTCTCGAGGCTTGCGTGCCCTATGCCGAGCAGTACGACGTGCACATGGGCGTCGAGGTCCACGCGCCCTGGCACATGGAGCACGCCTGGATCCTGCGCACGGTGGAGATCGCCGACCGCCTGGGCACCAAGCATCTGGGCCTGCTGCCCGACATGGGCATCTTCATGAAGCACTATCCGCCGGAGTTCCGCGACCGCTTCCTGCGCCAGGGCGCGCGGCCCGAGGTGGCCCAGTTCATCATCGACCAGCACGAGCAGAAGGTGATGGCCGAGTACACGATCTTCGAGGTGGCGGTGAAGATGCGGGGAAACAAGGCCGAGGTGGCCATGGCCGAGACCCTGCGCCACGCCCCCTACTCCAACCCCAAGCGGCTCAAGGACTACGCGCCCTACTTCAAGCACATCCAGGCCAAGTTCTACGGCATGACGGCCGATTGCGAGGACCCGACCATCGCCTATGACGAGGCGATCGACGCCCTGGTCGAGGCCGGCTGGGACGGCTTCCTGTCCAGCGAATACGAGGGCAACCGCTGGATCCAGGACGTCGAGGCCGTCGACAGCCGCGAACAGGTCCGCCGCCAGCACGTGATGTTCGAGCGCCTGGGCGAGGCCGCCCGCGCCAAGCTCGCCGCCAAAGCCTCCTGAGGGGATCCGCGATGTTCGACAAGTACCTGATCGACGCCGCCAGCGTCCGCAATCTCGGCCCCGCAGAGGCCCCCGATGGTTTCGCCTTCGAGGCCAGGCTCGGCTACTATCGCGGCCTTGGCCTGTCGATGGTCGAGAACCTGCTGGTGACGGTCGACGGCGAGCAATTGCCCCGCGAGTCCGTCCGCTTCGACGACGGTCGCGGCGCGCTGAGCCTCGACGAGATGGAAACGGCCTATGACCGTCGTTGGGAGTTCGGCGCGCCCGCGACCGTGCTGGTCGCCTATCCCGGCGGCCTGCGGCCCGGCCGGCATCGCCTGGCCCTGACCGAGACCCTGAGGATCTCCTACCTGCCGTTCCCGATGACGGCCACGGACGAGAAGGCCGTCGCCGTGGAGGCCGCCTGAGCAGACCTGGCGCGGGATGGGACTCGGTCGCCGCCGGGCCGTCCCGCGCCAGCTAGCCTGCACGGCCATGATCGAGGCGAATCTCACGCCGCCTCCCAATGCTTCACGCGCCGTTTCACCAGTTGGGAAACGTGCGCGCGGAAGGCGAGATATAATTCAATTTAGATATCTACATTGCCGCATAATATCCATTCAATTTCCAAGAATACAGACTGACCGAAATTCGCCGTTATATCGTCACGAAGCACGATCTCGCGAATTGACAAAACCCTGACTTCTATAAAATTGCCGGCATCGCCACAGAGATCAAAATATCCGTGGCGAACGTGAAGACCGCTCTGATGCGCGACGCCGCGACAACCCCCGCGTACGATCGCCAAAACGCCGAGACATGACGTCGAAGACTTCGACGCTCGTGTATTCGCCCGCGAACCGCCGCTGCCGACGCAACGAAGCGCCGGCGACCGGCCGTTCGAGCCTCGGCGCCCCGCACGCCAGCATCGATCCCATCGCCAACGCCGCGGCAACAGCGGCTGCCGGCGTCCGGTCTGACGCGCCTCTCATTCGGCCAACACGTCGCGGCGACCACAGGGCGCCGCGCTGAACAAGGGCGGTCACCGCCTGTACTCTCGGAGGGAACTCATGAAGAACGTCCGCAGATCACGCTTCGAAACCCAGCTGCTTATGACCAGCGGCCTGGCCGCGGCCATCCTGGCCTCGAGCTCGTCGATCGCCCTGGCCCAGGCCGCCCAGACCACGACCGCCTCTCCCGAAACCACGGTCGAGAACAAGGTCGATGAAATCGTCGTCGTCGGCACCCGCGCCAGCCTCCAGAGCGCCATGGGCCGCAAGAAGCGCGCGGGCACGGTCTCGGACTCCATCGTCGCCGAGGATATCAGCCAGTTCCCCGACAAGAACGTCGGCGAAGCGCTCGGCCGCGTCACCGGCGTGCAGCTCGCCCGCGACTTCGGTGAAGGCAACGCGGTGTCGATCCGCGGCGTCGAGCCCGACCTGAACCGGGTCGAGATCAACGGCATGAGCACCCTGTCGACGGCCGGCAACCTGTCGGTCTACGGCGGCGGCGGGCGCGCCAACGACTTCCGCGAACTGGCCTCGGAACTGGTCAAGTCGATCGACGTCTTCAAGGGCTTCACTGCCGACATGACCGAAGGCGGCGTCGGCGGCACGGTCAGCGTCACCACCCGCAAGCCGCTGGACTTCAAGAAGCCGACCCTGTCGTTCACTGGCTCGCTGCAGAACCTCGACACGGTCAAGGGCTGGAAGCCGCGCGGCAACGTCTTCGCCGCCACCCAGCTGTTCGACGGGCGCCTGGGCCTGATGGCCAACGTCACCTACGACAACGTCAGCACCCGGGGCGACTACGTCCGCAACTCGTCGTGGGGCCGCTTCGCCGACTTCGACGGCTCCGCCGACAAGACCGTCGACTACTACTCCACGGCCTACAGCCAGCAGATCAACGACTTGGCGCGCAACGTCACGTCCTATTCGGGCTGCTCCAGCCTGACGACGCCGGACTCGAGCCAGATCTCGACCACCAACCTGCGCACGGCCTGCCAGAGCCAGTGGTACGACTACGCCCCGCGCGTCGCCCGCTACGGCGTCTGGACCCGCAACGACGAACGCCTCTCGGCCGAGTTCACCGCCCAGTACAAGTTCACCGACAAGTTCGACATCTGGGCCAGCTACAACCGCAATGAGCGGTCGCAGACCCTGAACGACATCAACTACGGCACCGACTTCACCTCGGCGACCCGCCTGCGCAACACGGCGGCGAACGGCACGTCGTGCTCGTCGACCGACACCACGGCCAGTTCGGTCAAGGTCGACGCCAACCACAACGTCATCGCCTACACGCTGGGCAACTGCCTCACCACCTCGGGCAGCGGCGGCTACAACGGCTTCGGCATCTCGTCGCGCGACTTCGCCTACGACAGCCAGAGCAACTACTACAACTTCGGCGCCAACTACCGGGGCGACCGCCTGCAGGTGGAGTTCCAGGGCTCGAACGCCGACACCTCGACGGTCTCCCAGACCAACAACGTCAGCGTCAGCTTCGACACCCCCGGCATGACGGTCACCCTCGACCCGACCACCGGCAAGCCGTCGTTCACCTTCGCCGCCGGCTACAGCCCGTCGGACGCCTCGGCGATCCGTCAGTGGCAGATCCAGTACCGGCCCTCGAACTCGCAGACCGAGGAAAAGCAGTACAAGCTCGACTTCGACTACGACACCCGCTGGTCGTTCCTGCCGAAGATCGAGTTCGGCGGCCGCGCCACCGACTACGAGACCTCGGGCTACGGCTACGGCGGCTACATCCTCGACGGCGGCTCCAACTCGTATTCGACCGCTGACGACCTGGTGCTCTACACCAACGCCGTCAATTCGACGGCGACGGTCAGCAACACCCAGACCGCCGACCAGACCGCGGCGACCAACGCCTCGGCCGCCTACACCACCGGCTACTGGTCGACGACGGAAAGCTGGTCGCGGGCGTTCTCGAACGCCGTCTTCGCCCAGGCCATGACCCAGCTGCCGGACGCCTTCTACTACGGCGGCGGCTCCCTGCCCTCGACCTGGCTGTATCCGAACTTCAATTCGGTCGCTCAGTACCTCGACACGTCGCACTTCAACCTGAACAACCTGGTGACCACCACCGGCAGCGACGGCAACAGCTACAGCCAGATCCCGTCCTATCGGATCCAGGAACAGACCGACGCCCTGTACCTGAAGTTCAACTACGCCTTCCCGGTGTTCGGCTATGACGTGAGCGGCAACTTCGGCTGGCGTCGGGCGCACACCAAGACCACCGCCACCGGCTCCTCGACCCGCAGCGAGACCTACGCCTCCACCAACGGCGGCACCTCGACGACCTACGTGCTGAGCAACGAGCAGGTCACGATGAACAAGGAGTACACGGCCTGGCTGCCGAGCTTCAACGCGGGCGTATGGGCGATCCCCAACAAGCTGTCGGCGCGCTTCGGCTTCGCCCAGCTGATGGCCCGTCCGCGGGTCGACTTCCTGATCCCGGCGGTGAGCTGCACCACCGACAACTCGCCTGACGCCAATGGCGACTACGACGAGCCCAGCTGCACGGCCGGCAACCCCGAGCTGAAGCCCTATCGCGCCAACCAGTACGACCTGTCGTTCGAATACTACCCGAACAACGACACCCAGATCTCGGTCGGCCTGTTCTACAAGGACATCAAGTCGTTCTACCTGTCGTCGAAGACGCTGATCGGCAAGGTCGACGTCTATGGCGACGGCACGCTCTACAACTACAACACCTACATCAACGGCAACGGGGCCAAGATCTCGGGCGTCGAACTGACCGGCAAGACGGCCTTCACCTTCCTGCCGGGCCTGCTGTCGGGCTTCGGCGTCGACGCCAACTACACCTACCAGGAAGCCAAGGACGTCGAGCTCTATTCGACCCTCGACGGCTCGCCCCTGCCCTTCCCGGGCCTGTCGAAGAGCAGCGCCAACCTGACGCTCTGGTACGACAAGCGCGGGGTCAACGCCCGCCTGGCCTACAACTATCGCTCCAAGTACCTGTCGTCGGCCGCCGACACCTCGGGCCAGCCGGTCTTCAAGGAACCGACCGGCTATCTCGACGGCAAGATCAGCTGGAAGCCTGGTCCGACGGGCCTGCAGTTCTTCGTCGAAGGCAAGAACCTGACCAAGGAAGACGAAGTCTCGACGGCGGGCGACATCCGCCTGATCGAGCAAGGCTACTTCGGTCGCCGGTTCTTCATGGGCTTCACCTACAAGTACTAGACCTCTGAAACCGAGGCCGCGCGCCACCCCAGTGCGCGCGGCCGAGGCCATTTGCTGCAAGCCTCGATCCGGTCGTACTGGTAAGCCACCCTCACGGAGTCGCTTACGGAAGACCGGTCATGAATTTCTCGACGCTGCGCACGACCAGCAAGGTCACCACCGAGTGGAAGTACAGCCAGCCGACCGCCAGCAAGAGCGGCCTGCTGCAGGTCGACACCGCGCCCGACCACAAGCTCTACTGGGAAGAATACGGCAACCCGGACGGCGAGCCGGTGATGTTCCTGCACGGCGGCCCGGGCGGCGCCTGCGCCCCGCCGATGGCCCGGTTCTTCGATCCCGACCGCTATCGCGTCATCCTGTTCGACCAGCGCGGCTGCGGCAAAAGCCAGCCGACCGTGGCCTCGGCCGGTCCGCAGGTCGCCCTGACCAACAACACCACAGATCACCTCGTGGCCGACATCAATAAGCTGCGCGACGCGCTGGGGATCACCGGCCGCATGCATGTGTTCGGCGGCAGCTGGGGCAGCACCCTGGCCCTGACCTACGCCATCCGCCACGCCGACAAGGTGGCCTCGCTGATCCTGCGCGGCATCTTCCTCGGCGCGACCGAAGACCTGCTCTACATGTACCAGGGCAATGCGGCGGCCTTCACCCAGACGCCCTACGCCCTGACCGAGCCGGGCGCCTACATCGCCTATCCCGACGAGTGGAAGGCCTTCGTCGAGATGGTCGCGCCGGAAGACCGGGGCGACATCATGGGCGCATACAAGCAGATCTTCGACATGGTTCCGACCAATGAAGCCGAGCGCCGGCGCCAGCTCGAGGCGGCCGTGGCGTGGTCGGTCTGGGAAGGCACGATCTCGAACATGATCCCCGACAACGCCGACGCCGGGAAGTTCGGCGAGGCCGACTTCGCCCTGTGCTTCGCCCAGATCGAGGCCCACTTCTTCGCCAACGGCCTGTTCCTGGAACCGGACTACATCGTGCGCAACACCGGCGCGCTGAAGGGCCTGGACATCCACATCGTCCACGGCCGCTTCGACCAGGTCTGCCCGCTGTCGCAAGCCTCGCGCCTGGTCGCGGCGCTGGAAGAGGTCGGCGCGCCGCCGGCCAGCTACGTGAAGACCGACGCGGGCCACAGCGCCATGGAGGGCCAGACGGTTCTGGCCCTGACGGCGATCATGGACGGGCTGCCGGCTATCGCGAACTGATCTTCCATCCAAAAGCTACGTCATCCCGGACGGCCGAAGGCCGATCCGGGACCCAGGGGCCGGCGCACTGCAGTCGCCCCTGGGTCCCGGCTCTCCGCTTCGCTGCGGCCGGGATGACGAACTTTTTTGGAGCGATTTAAGCCGCCCTGCGGCTCGTCTCGCCGCACATGCGTCGATAGCGCTCCAGCAGCCGGTCCAGCGTCGCCCGCTTGACCGGCCGCCCGTCGCGCAGCTTGACCCAGGTGGTCTCGCTGATGCCGAAGGTGTCCTGCAGGCAGGCCTTGGTGGCCGCCGGCAGGACCCGGCGCAGGGCCAGGAAGGTGTCGCGGTCGATCACCGCGTCGGCCAGACGCTCGGCCATGTCACTTCCCCGCCGGCGCAGGCGTCGTGGCCTGGACCAGGTCGAGGCGCGCCTTCGACGGATCCGGGCCGACCTTCACGCCGTCGTTGGTGAAGTCGATGATTACGTCGCCGGCCGCGTCGTACTTCGGCCAGGCCGGCTGGCCGGCGGCGTCCGGCGTCCCCTTGGTCGCAAAGGCGATCCAGTAGGCGTGGGCGGCCTTGGCGGCGGCCGCATCGGCCGGGGTCAGGGCCGCGCCATAGCGGGCGTCGACGGTGTCGAAGACGAACGGGATCTCGGTGGCGTGCGGGGCGCTCCACCAGTCCTTGCGCTGGCTTTCGGCCACGTAGGAGAAGCGGAACGACCAGACCGGCGCGCCCTGGGCGGCCAGGGTGCGGGCGACCTCGCGGGCCGGCTCGATGAACATCCGGTCGCCGGCGGCCTTCCAGCCATAGACCTTGATGTCGCCGTCGCCGGTCGGGTCGTAGAGCTTTTCGGCCTCGGCCCGCCTGTCGCCGAACGGGGCGAAGACCTGATCGCGCGTGCCGCCGAAGAAGAAGCCATCGGCGCCGGTGGCCCCGACCAATACGGGCGTCTTCGTCCATTCGCCGGCAGCGTAGGCGTCGAGCACGGGCTTGGTGACGAGCTTGCCGTCGACCATCGGCCCGCCGTTCCAGGTGGGCACGCCGGAGGTGGCCATGTTCAGGCCGTCGACCACCGCGTCGGCCGGCAGGGCGCGCAGGGCGACAAGGGCTTCGGCCCCCTCCCCGGTGACGCCGGCCTTGGCGGCGAAGGCGACGCCGACGCTCTCGGCCGAGCGCTCGCCCGGCGCAGCCTTGATCGGCAGCGACGGCAGCAGGCGCGGCCGGCCCCCGCCCGACTGGATAATGGCCTTGTCGAACAGGCCCTGCGCCAGAGGCGTGGTCAGCAGGGCGTGGACCGACATGCCGCCGGCCGACTCCCCGAAGATCGTCACGTTGTCGGGATCGCCCCCGAAGGCGGCGATGTTGGCCTGAACCCACTTCAAGGCCGCGATCTGGTCCATGAAAGCGTAGTTGCCCAAGAGGCCGCCGTCGGCGTTCTCGGTCGACAGCGCCGGGTGGGCGAAGAAGCCGAAGCGGCCGACCCGATAGTTGAAGCTGACCAGCACGACGCCGTCGCGGGCGAAGCGATCGCCGGCATAGACCGCCGGCGAGGAGCCGCCGTTGACGAAGCCGCCGCCGTAGATCCAGACCATGACCGGCTTCTTGGCCTTGGCCTTGATCGCGTCCTTCGGCGTCCAGACGTTCACATAGAGGCAGTCCTCGGCCGGCTTGACGCCGAGCGGCGCGGCGTCGCCCGGGAACGGGTTCTGGGCGCAGTCGGGACCGTATTCGGCGGCGGAGCGGACGGCGGCCCAGGCCCTGGGGGCCTGGGGCGCGCGCCAGCGCAGCGGGCCGACCGGCGGCGCGGCGAAGGGCACGCCCTTGAAGGCCGCGACCGAACCGGTCTCGACGCCTTCGACGGGACCGGACGCAGTCTTGACCACGGGACCCGCGAGAACGGGAAGCCCGACGGCGAACGCGAGCGCCAGGCCGGAAACCAGAGACTTCATCACTACGCCCTCCCCTACGGCTTCAGCGTCCGCGCCTTGACCTTGGCGCCGCCCTTCAGGGCCAGATCGGTCGCCGAGGCGCCGACGGCCACCTGATAGTCGCCGCCCGTGACGACCCAACGATGGCCCTTGGCGTCGAAGCTGGCCAGCAGGCGCGGATCGGCGGTCAGGGTGACGCGGCGGGTCTCGCCCGGCTTCAGGGCCAGCTTGTCGAAGCCGATCAGGCGCTGCAACGGCTTGCCCGCCGCGCCGGTCAGATAGACCTGCGGGGCGTCCTTGCCCTCGACCTTGCCGGTGTTGGCGACGTCGAAGCTGACGGTCACGCTGGCGCCGCCTTCCACCTTCAGGTTCGAATAGGCGAACGAGGTGTAGGACAGGCCGTAGCCGAACGGGAACAGCGGCTTGTCGCCCGTGGCGGCCAAGCGGCGGTAACCGACGTCGGCGCCTTCGGTGTAGTTGACGTCGAACTGGGTCTTCTCGGGCAGGCCGCGCCCCGGCAGGGCTTCTCGTGGATACTGGCTCAGCGAGGCCGGGAAGGTCATCGGCAGGCGGCCCGACGGATTGACCGCGCCGAACAGCACGTCGGCGATGGCCTCACCGCCCTTGGCGCCCGAGTACCAGGCCTCGACCACCGCGCCGGCGTCGTTCAGCCAGGGCATGGAGACCGGGCCGCCCGTCTGCAGCACGACGATGGCGTTGGGGTTGGCGGCCGTGACGGCGGCGATCAGCTCGTCCTGGCCGTTGGGCAGGGAGAGATCGAAGGCGTCCTCGCCCTCGCCCATCCACTGGTTGCCGAACACCACCACGACATCGGCGGCCTTGGCGGCGGCGACAGCCGAGGCGATGTAGCGGCCGTCGTCGAAGGTGACCTTGGCGTCCGGCGCGCTCTTGCGGATCGCGGCCAGCGGCGAGGAGCCGTTGAAATACTGGCTGCGGAACGGACCCATCATGCCCTCGCCGCCCAGCGGCACGACGCGCTTGGCGCCGCCCGGAGGCACGACCTGCGAGGAGCCGCCGCCAGACAGCACGCCAGCGTCGGCGTGGCCGCCGATCACGGCGATGGTCCTGGCGGTCCTGGCCAGCGGCAGCAGGCCCTCGCGGTTCTTCAGCAGCACCACGCCTTCGGTCGCCGCGGCGCGGGCGATCTCGGCGTTGGCGTCATAGTCGATGGCGCCGCCCGGGGTCACCGGCTTGTCGAACAGGCCGGCGGCGAACATCGAGCGCAGGATGCGGCGGCTGGCGTCAGCCAGGCGCGCGGCGGGGACCTCGCCCTTCTCGACGGCGGCCTTCAGCGGCTCGCCGAACCAGATCTTGGCGTCAAGCTGCTCGCCCGACTGCTGGTCCAGGCCCTTGAGGATGTAGTCGGTGGCGTGGACCGCGCCCCAGTCCGACATCACCCAGCCCTTGTAGCCCCAGTCGCCCTTCAGCACGTCGTTGAGCAGGTGCGGGGCGCCGCAGCTGTAGTCGCCGTTGACGAGGTTGTAGGCGCACATCACCGAGCCGGGCTGGCCCTTCTCGATCGCGATCTGGAAGGCCAGCAGGTCGCTCTCGCGATGGGCGGCCTCGTCGATCACCGAATTGGCGAAGTGGCGGCTGGTCTCCTGGCCGTTCAGCGAGAAGTGCTTGATCGTCGAGACGATGCCCTGGTCCTGAATGCCCTTGATCTGGGCGGCGGCCAGGTTGGCGGCCAGCCAGGGGTCTTCGCCGAGATATTCGAAGTTGCGGCCGTTGCGCGGATCGCGCGCCAGGTTCACGCCGCCGGCCAGCTGGACGTTGAAGCCCTTCGCCCGAGCCTCGCGCCCGACAACGGCCCCGCCCTCATAGGCCAGCTTGGAATTGAAGGTCGCGGCCAGCGACAGGCCCGAGGCCAGCGCCGTAGCGCCGTCGCCGGGACGCACGCCCAGCGGGTTGGTGACCCCGAGGCTGGCGTCGCTTTCCTGCAGGGCCGGCACGCCCAGGCGCGGGATGCCGGGGATGTAGCCGGCCGAGCCGATCGCGCCCTCGGGCTTCTTGATGCCGAAGATCGGCATCGACATCGGCCCGTGGACCAGGCCGATGCGCTCGTCGAGGGTCAGTTCCTTTTCCAGCAGGGCCGCGCGCTCGTCGGGCGAGAGCTTGGTGTTCATCCACGGCTGGGCGGTTTGGGCGGACGCGGCGGAGGCCAGCGAAAGGGCCGCGATGCTGGCGGCGGTCGTCAGACGGATCATGGTCGCGGGTCCTTAGTAGGTCAGGCCGTAGTGGATCGGGTAGAGCGGCTTTTCGCTGTCGTGCGGGGCGTCCTCGGCCTGGGCCTCGACGGCCGCCATCGAAGACGGCAGCTCGAAGGGCAGCTTGCCGCGAGCGTGCGCCTTGCCCGTCACGGCGTCGAGGAAGGCCTCGTCGCTGGCGCCGAAGTCGCCGATCAGCACGGCGGCCTTGTCGCGGACATTGGTCAGGATCGCCGGGCGGTCGAGATAGACGCTGACGATGGTCGGGACCTTGGCCGAGGCGGCCTTGATCGCCTCGTAGTCGGCGTTTCCGTCCTTGAACGACAGGTCGCCCTCGTGCTGGAAGCTGCCGAAGGTGTAGTTCGGGTGCAGGGTCTCGAACGGCGTCGCGGCGCGGATGATGGCCAGATCCGCCTGGGCAATATCCTCGACCGGCGTCAGGCCGTAGGCCTTGGCCACGTCGGGTGAGACGCCCTTCAGCCAGACCTTGCGGCTGGTCGCCTTCAGCGGCAGCAGGCCGTTCTTGTTCTCCAGCACGGTCAGGGCCGCGCTCTGGGCCGCCTGGCCCTCGGCGACGAAGGTCTTGGAGCCCACCGTGGCCGTCGCGGCCTTGGGATCGACATAGGGATTCTCGAACAGGCCCTGCTCGAACTTCACGACCAGGATGCGCTTCACGGACTCGTCGATGCGGGCCTCGGTGATCTTGCCGGCCTTCACCGCGGCCACCAGCTCGGCCGTGTCCTCGACGCCGCCGAACTGGTCCAGGCCCGCGTTGACGCCCTTGGCGTAGCGGTCGACCTTGGCCAGGTCCTCGACGCCCCAGGCGGTGGAGAAGCCCTCGAAGCCGGGACGCACGCCGGCCGGGAAGCCGTTGCGGCAGGTCTCGCCGCAGTCGTTGGTGATCGCCCAGTCGGACACCACCACGCCCTTGAAGCCGTGCTTGCCGCGCAGCAGGTCGGTCAGCAGTTGCTTGGAGAAGCCGGCGGCGACCGGCTCCAGGGCCGTGCCTTCGAGCGAGACGCCCTGGAGGATGGCGTAGGTCGGCATCACACCGACCACGCCGGCCGAGAACGCCTCGTCGAACGGCTTCACGTGCAGGTCGAACTGCCCCTTCGGGAAGACGGCGTACCGGCCGTAGCTGTTGTGGCCGTCGAAGCCCTTGGCCGAGGCGCCGTAGCCGACCCAGTGCTTGACCACGGCCGACACGCCGTTCGAGACCAGACCGGTGTCGCCGCCCTGGAAGCCCTGGATGTAGGCCTTGGTCATCTTGCCGACGAGATCGGCGTCCTCGCCGAACGTGCCGTTGGTGCGCGGCCAGCGCGGTTCGGTCGACAGGTCGGCCATCGGCGACAGGGCCTGATGGATGCCGACCGCGCGGTATTCCTGGCGGGCGACGTCGCCGAAGCGCCGCACCAGCTTGGCGTCGCCGATGGCGGCAAGGCCCGGGGCCTCGGGCCACTTGGAGAAACCGCCGGCCTCGACGCTGGCGCCGGCCGTGAACTGGAAGTGGTGTCGCGGATCAGTGCTGATCGTCGCCGGCACGCCCAGGCGGCCCTTCTCGGCGACGGCCTGGATGGCGTTGTTCTGCTCGGCCAGGAAGGCCGGAGCGCCGGCGAGACGGGTGATGAAGGTGGTGACGTGGCGGTCGATGACCAGCGGCGTCGCCTTGGCCATGTCGTAGCCCGAGCCCATGCCGGCCACGCCCATCGGCCCGGTCGCCGGCAGGGTGCCGTGCATCATCTGGCCGGCCTTCTCGTCCAGCGTCATGCGCCCAGTCAGGTCGGCGGCGCGGGCCTCGGGCGACAGCCGCCAGTCCTCGTAGGGCTCCAGCTTGCCGTCGCGGTCGAGGTCGCGGAACTTCAGGCCGTCGACCGTGATGACCTTGCCGTCGCGGACGCCCAGTTCGGGCTGCTTAGGTGCGGCGGCGGCCGCACCGCCGAGGATCGCGGCCGAAGCGGCCAAGAGCAGAAGGCGGCGGTCGAGGATCATCGGCTAAACTCGCTTGCGGACACGAAAAACAAAGCGCGCCCGGCGGGCAGGGTCCGCCGGGCGCGAGGGGGAAGTGAGGAGGCTTAGAAGGTCACGCCCAGACGCAGGCCGTAGGTGCGCGGCGGGGCGTAGAACTCGCCGGCTCCGTTGGTCGCCAGGCCCGTAGTCGAGTTGGGCGACGAGGCGGTGCGGACCGCGTCGTCCTCGAGGTTGCGGACATAGCCCTGCAGGGTCCAGCGATCGTCGGCGCTGGCGTAGGTCAGGCTGACGTCGGTCTTGGTGAAGGCCCCTTCCCGGTTCTGGGCGAAGCCGTGGTACTCGAGGTTCTTGGCGCTTTCGTAGTGGCTCTGGATCCGGCCCGTCAGGGTCCCGCCGATGCTCAGGTCCCAGATGTGCTGGTAGCCGAGATTGAAGGTCCATTCCGGCGTGCGGGCCATGCGGCAGCCCGAGAAGTCGGTCGAGCGCGGAGCGGCGGCCGAATAGTTGGCCGAATAGCAGGCCGCGATCGTGGCGTTGGCGTCGTTGTTCGAGAACGAGTCCCCGCGCGGCAGCACGAACTCCTTGTACTCCGCATGCAGCCAGCCCAGCGTGGCGTCGATGCGGTCGTGCTCGGTCAGGGCCAGGTTGGTCTCGAACTCCAGGCCGTAGACCTCGGCCTTGTCCGCGTTGAGGGTGACGGTGGCGTCCTGGCCGCCGATGGTGCCCAGGGCGCTGACCTGGAAGTCGCGGTAGTCGTAGAGGAACGCCGTGGCGTTCACCTGCAGGCGGTTGTCGAAGAAGCGGTTCTTCACCCCGGCCTCGTACGAGGTGATCTTCTCCGGCGCATAGACGTTGTCGGTGACCCCGTCATAGTAGCCGCCCGCCTTGTAGCCCGTGGCGATGTTCGCATAGAGCATCGAGGTCGAGGTCAGGTCGAAGTCGGCCCCGATCTTCCAGTTGGTGGCGTCCCACTTGGCGCTGGCGATGTTGGCCACCACCGTCGAGACGATCGCCCCGCTGGAATTGGTGATGTAGGTGCCGCCGGTGCGCCCCTTCTTGTCTTCGGTGTAGCGCAGGCCGCCGGTGACGCGGAACCGGTCGGTGACCTCGTAGGTGGTCTGGCCGAAGACGGCGATGCTTTCGGCGGTGACCTCGGGCTGGATGAACGACAGGTACGAGTTGGTCGCCAGGAAGACGCGGAAGTCGACGTCGTTGTCCTCGGTGAAGCGGTAGAGGCCGACCACCCACTTCAGCTTGCCGGTGTCGCCGCCCAGGCGCAGTTCATGCGACCAGGTGTGATCCTCGCCCCAGAAGTAGTTGGGGGCGCCGCTGCTGGCGTTCTCGCCGGTGCGGTCCAGCTCCGAATAGTTGTAGCCGACCAGGTAGGTCAGGTTCGCGAAACCCAGGTCCCAGTTGGCCTCGGCGCTGGTGCTGAAGAAGCGGTTGTTGCGGTAGAGGTTGGTCGAGCAGTTGCAGGTCCACGGATCGCCCGTGACCCTGGCGGTGCCGTAGGTGCCGTCGCCGCCGCCGGCTCCGCCCTGATGCAGGTAGTCGGCGTTGACCAGCAGCGAGAAGGCGTCGCTGGGCTTCCACAGCACCCGCACGCGGGCAGACTTGTCGTCCTGGTCGTAGCGGTCGTTGCCGCCAGTGCCCGAACCGTTCTTCAGCGACTCCACGTAGCCGTCGTGGCGGCTCTGCTGGAACGAGGCGCGGACGGCCAGGGTGTCGCCGAGCGGCACGTTGACCATGCCCGAGGTGGTGATGGCGGCGTAGTTGCCGACGTCGATCGAGCCCGCGCCCTCGTACTCGCCCAGGACCGGCTTCTTGGTGATCACGTTGATGGCGCCGGCCGTGGCGTTGCGGCCATAGAGCGTGCCCTGCGGGCCGCGCAGAACTTCGACGCGGTCGACGTCGTAGAACAGCGCGCCCAGCGAGCTGGAACGGGCCTGGTAGATGCCGTCGATGTGGTAGGCCACCGCCGGGTCGCCGACCTCGGTGGTGTTGGTGCTGCCGATGCCGCGCAGGAAGACCTGCGCCGTGCCGGCGCCGCTGGAGGTGATCTGCAGGGCCGGCACCTGGCTTGCCAGGTCGACCACGGTCTTGACCCCCTGGGATTCCAGCTTGTCGCCGGTGACCGCCGAGACGGTCAGCGGGGTCTTCTGCAGATTTTCACTACGCCGCTGAGCGGTGATGACGACCTCGTCGAGCTGCACGGCCTCGCCCTCCTGGGCGAAGGCTGCGGGCGCGTTGAAGCACACGACCGCCAGGGCGGCCGAAGCGAAGAGCATGGTGCGCATGTCTGTCCCCTTTCCTGCGCGGACCGGAAGACGGATCGACGCTTTCACGTCGCCGGTTCCAGCCGGTTCCCGGCGCCGTTTTGGACGTCCGGGATGTTTCCTCCGCCCCTTGTCCCGAGGCTTGAGCCGACGTTGCGCTGGCGGGATGTCCCGATGACGACAACGTTGTCGTAAATTGACACCACGATACGACAACGTTGTCTACGTCATTTTCAAAAGACACCGCTGTCTGGAATTTTGATCGCTATATCATCGAACTATGGAGATTCAGAATCCAATAATTCCGGAAATCTCGATCACAACCAACCTCAACCACGCCGAGAGCCTAAGGCTTCGGAGACGCCGAAGAGTCGCGCTCCACGAGGTGATAGTCGAGCTGCCTGGCGGCCGTGCGGTTGCGGAAACGGGGGTCGCCGAATCCTTCGATCAGCATCTGCGCCGCCGCCTCGGCCATTTCGGCGATCGGCTGGTGCACGGTGGTGAGGCTGGGCCAGGACGATTCAGCCAGCGGACCATCGTCGAAGCCGACCACGGTGAGGTCCTGCGGCAGGGAAAGGCCGCGCTTCGACGCCGCCGATATCACGCCCAGGGCCATGGCGTCATTGGCGGCGAAGATCGCTGTCGGCGGCTCGGACAGCGCCAGCAGTCGGTCGCCGGCCTCCAGGCCCGACAGCGGCATGAAGTCTCCATTGGCGACCCATTCGGGCCGCACCCGCGCGCCGCGTTCGGCCATGGCGGTCATGTAGCCTTCGCGCCGACGGCGGGCCGAACCGTGGTCGGCGGGCCCGTCGATGAAGGCGATCCGGCGGTGTCCCAGATCCCACAGGCGGGCGGTCATGTCGTGGGCGGCCTGCTGGTCGTCCATGAACACGTACGGCGAGCGGCCGAAGTCGCGGCCGGGCGCGACGCGCACATAGGCCAGCCCCTGGGCCTCGATGGTCGCCAGGATCTCGGGGTCGTCGCAGATCGGGGGCGTCAGGACGAGGCCGTCGAAGCGTCCGGCCTTCAGCGCCTCGGCGAAGGTGGGACCCCTGCCCTGCCCCAGGTCGTCGACCTGCTCGATGACGAGGTGATAGCCGGCCCTGCGACAGGCGCGCATGGCGCCGACCTGGACCTCGCCGACATAGTGATAGGCGCCGACCCGCATGAAGACCACGCCGATCAGGTAGCTGCGGCGGCTCGACAGCGAGCGGGCCGAGACGTTGGGGCGATAGCCGAGCTTGGCGACCAAGTCCTCGACCCGGGCGCGGGTCTCCGGACCGACGCCCTCCTCGCGATTGATCACCCGCGAGACGGTCTTGATCGACACCCCCGCCTGCTTGGCGATATCGACGATGGTGATGTCGCTCATGCGTCCCGCTCGGCCCTTCGCGGACCACCGCGAACACCTGTCGTAGCGGGCGAGGCGCTGGCCTCGCAAGTCCTGCCCTAGCGGCAATCGACGACGCGGGGATCCAGCAGGGTCCGGGCGGCGCAGGCCGCGTGGGTCAGGGGTCGATGATAGGTGAAGGGCGCGTAGGCCAGGAAGCCCAGCAGCACCGCGCCCGCCCCGCCCGCCAGCAGCACGCCGCGCCGGCGCGCGAAGGCCGGCCAGCGGGCGCAGGCCTCCTCGAAGGTCAGGACCGCCAGCGCCCAGCTGAGCAGCAGTCCCGGGAAGTAGTGGTAGAGGTACAGGACCCTCTGCTGGGCCAGCACCAGGTGCGCGATCATGAAGATCGCCCACCCTGCCAACAAGGTCAGCATCAGGCGCCGACGCGTGGCCGCCGCGTCATCTCGCGCTCCACGCAGGACGAGCACAACCGCCGCGCCGAGCACGCCCAGCAGCCCGATCGTCCAGCCCGCCGGATTGCCGGCCAGTTGCAGGTAGCTGGTCGTGCGACCCTCGCTGTCCCAGCGGTAGTTGATCGCCCCGCCCATCACCGACCAGGCCAGCGGCGAGGAGCCGTTCGGGTCGGCCTTGGGCGTGCCGGCGAAATCGCCGGCGATGTAGCGCCGATAGTCCGCGCTCGCCGCCCAGATCACCGCCGGCGACAGCGACCGCCGCCCTTCGAGGAAGGCCTGGTAGGTCGGCGAGACGAAGGAAGCATCGCGCGCGCCGGCCGGCTCGCCACGCATCGGCGGCAGGGGCGCGACCGCCAGGTGGACGACCATCGTCGCCGCGACCGCCGCCAGGCCGCCGACCATCAAGGCGCCGGCGTGAACGGTCGCCGTTCGCCATGGGCGCGGACCGCGCAGAGCCAGGATTGGCAGCAGCAGACCGATCGGCGCCAGGACGAGAGCGTTCAGCCGCACCATCGCCGCCAGACCGATCAGCGCGCCGAAGGCCAGGGCCTCGACGATCCGGGGTCGCTGCCGGTGCGCGGCGAGCGCCAGGACAAGTAATGCCGCCAGCAGGAAGGCCGACTGGAAGGCGTCCAGGTGCCCGGCCCGGAACTGCACGGCCAGGGCGTTGTCGAAGATGTAGAGGTTGGCGAAGGCCAGGGCCGCGCCCAGGCGGTCGCCGGCCAGCACGAGGGCCAGCCGGAAGAACAGCACTGCGCCGAAGATCCCGAACAGCGCCGAGGCCGCGCGGACGCCCCAATAGCTGTAGCCGACGGGGACGTCTTCGCCCTTGACCGACTTGGTCTCGGCCAGGCGATGGACCGGCAGGTCCTGGTTGTCGTTCACGACCAGAGCGCCCGCCGCGATCAGCATCAGGCCGAGCGGCGGGTGCGAGGCGAACTGGGCGGTGCGCTCCAGATAGCGCTGGGTCGAGGTCAGGTAGTAGGCCTCGTCCCAGATCGGTTGGCTCGGAGACCCCAGGCGCGGGACGAGGACGAGCGCCGACAGCACGGCGACCAGCAGGGTCGCCAGCCATCGCTCCCTCGCCCCCGCCCGCATCCGTCAGACCGCCAGGCCGACGACGACCGTGCCGGTGTAGCCCGCCGACACGCTGCCGCTGAGGCTCGGCGTCTGGGCGGCGATCTGGGCGCTGGTGTTGTCGCCGAAGACGTTGTCGCTGGCGATGGTGATCGCGGCCTTGTTGGTGACGCTGGCGCTGTAGCCGGTGGCCCCGGCGTAGACGGTGTCGCTGATCGCGCTGGGCATGGCGAACTGCGAGGTCAGCACCCGGTTGGCGTAGCTCGTGGCCGTGGCCAGGCTCGGATAGACCTCGAAGTGGATGTGCGGCCAGCGGCCCGAATAGCAGCCCGGATAGATCGTGGTGAAGGTCACCTGGCCGTTGCTGTCGGTCACCTGCACGCCGCGCAGGTAGTTCTCGCCGGTGATGCCGCTGGAATAGAGCGAGTAGTTGCCGTCGCGCGTGCAGTGCCAGAGGTAGATGGCGTAGCCCGACAGCGCCGCGCAGCTGTTGTTGGTGTTGACCAGGGTGATGGTCAGGGTCAGTTGCACGCCCGGCGCCGTGGTCGTCGAGCTGCCGAAGCTGGACCGAATGTCGCTGCGCACCACGCCGCTGACGGCCAGGATGTTCGACACCGTGCCGTTGACGCTGTTGGAGCCGTCGCTGGGATAGGGTCCGTTGGTCTCGGTCGGGTCGGCGATGCAGCTGCTGACCGAGGACGAGCTCGACGAGCTGCTGCTGGAACTGGAGCTCGAGGAACTGGACGAGCTCGAGCTGCTGCTCGACGAGGAAGAAGAGGTCGAACCGCCCGAACTGGAACCGCCGCCTCCGCCGCAGGCGGCGACCAGGGCGGCCGTGCCGCCCGTGGCGAGCCAGGCCAGCATGCGGCGGCGCTCGACGATGCGAGCGCTCATGATCGCCAGGTCATGCTGCAGGCCCAGATCGTGCTCTTCGATAGGGTGGTCGTCGTGCATGATGTCGCTGCTCCTCCGTGCATGCGTCCCGAGCTGCCGCCCGCGTTGCTCGGGCCGGCGCTTCGGCGTCCTGCTTTTGAAACAGTGTAATTCGCTGGAAATATGCCGGATGGGTATTTCGGGCGTATCAGCGCCCCGAAAGGCGATACAAAACCAATACATAACGACAAATTGCGGCCGACTTGACCTCCCAATACTGGCCGCATGGGTTGGGAACCGCAAAGATTCCGTACTTTTCAGCAGCAATCGCGAAAGCTGGCGGCCGCCTGCGGTCTGGCGCTAGTCGCCACTGGCGCGGCCCACGCGCAGGTGTTGCAGATCGAAGACGACGGCGCGGTGCGTCGGGTCGGCGGCGGCTGGTCCCAGGCCGTCGAAGCCACTCCCGCTCCGCTCGCTGAAACCACGAACATCCCCGCGCCCTATCGCGACGCCGTGCTGGCCGCGGCCGCGCGCTACGACCTCAGCCCCGCCCTGATCGACGCCGTCGCCCGCTCGGAGTCGGGCTACGACGCCAAGGCCGTCTCGCCGGCCGGCGCGATCGGCGTGATGCAGCTGATGCCGGCCACCGCCCGCGCGCTGGGCGTCGATCCGGCCGATCCGGCGCAGAACATCATGGGCGGCGCGGCCCACCTGCGCGCCCAGCTCGACCGTTTCGACGGCGCCGTGGACCTGGCCCTGGCCGCCTACAACGCCGGCGGCGGCCGGGTGGCGCAGTACGGCGGCGTGCCGCCCTTCAAGGAAACCCGCGCCTACGTGGCGACCAATCTCGACCGGCTGGCCAAGGCCGCCGCTCCCCCTGCCCTTTCTGGAGAAGCCCCATGACCGCCCGCCTGTTCACTGCTGTTACGGCCGCTTCCCTGGCCGTCTCGGCCCCAGCCTTCGCCAGTCCGCAAGGCGCCCAGCCGATCGCCAACGCCGTGGCCTGGGTGCAGGGCACGCTGCTGGGCAATGTGGCCACCGCCGTGGCGGTGATCGCCGTGGCCATGGTCGGCTTTCTCATGTTGACGGGCCGGATGAACTGGCGGTTCGGCGCCACGGTGGTGCTGGGCTGCTTCATCCTGTTCGGGGCCGGCACCATCGTCGCCGGCATCCGCGCCGCGGCGGGCTGACCGGTCATGGCCGATCTCGTCCGCACCCCGATCTTCCGCGCCCTGACCCAGCCGCAGATGTTCGCCGGCGTCACCTACAGCTTCTTCGTGATCAACGGGATCGTGACGACGGAAGCCTTCCTGGTGACCCGCTCGTTCTGGGCGCTGATCGTCGCGGTGGTCGTGCACGCGATCGGCTACGTCGCCTGCCTGAAGGAGCCGCGGATCTTCGACCTGTGGCTGACGCGGGTGAGCAAGTGCCCCCGCGTCGGCAACTGGCGCCGCTGGCGCTGCAACAGCTACGCCCCCTGAGAGCCTGGCCATGACCCGCAAAAAGCCCCGCTGGACCGGTTTCGCCGCCTGGACGCAAGGCGAGCAGCGCGCCGGCGACCGCCTGCCCTATGAGGGCCTGATCGACGAGCGCACCGTGCGCCTGCGCGACGGCGCGCTGATGCAGGTGCTGCACCTGGAAGGCTTCGCCTTCGAGACCGCCGACACCGAGGAGCTGAACCACCGCCAGGCCCTGCGCGAGGCGGCGCTGCGGGCGATCGGCGGCTCGCGCTTCGTGGTCCGCCACCACATCCTGCGCAGGCGGGTGCAGGCGGGGCTGACGGCCAGCTTCGCAGACCCGGTCTGTCGGATGATCGACCAGCGCTGGCAGGCGCGGATGGCCGGCCGCAGCCTGTTCGTCAACGACCTGTTCCTGACCATCCTGCACCGCCCGGCGCGCGGCAAGGCGGGCCTGGTGGACCGCGCCGCCCGCCTGCTGAACGCCGGCATGGGCGAGACCGCCCGCCAGGCGCAGGAGGCCCGCGACCTGCGCGACCTCGACGCCGCCCGCGAGGCGCTGAGCGCCGCCCTGCAAGCCTATGGTCCGCGCGCGCTGGCCAGCTACGAGACCCCGGCCGGCCGCTGCGCCGAGCCGCTGGAATTCCTGTCGGCCCTGTTCAACGGCGAACTGCGGCCGATGCTGTGGCCGGCCGGCGACGTCGGACAGCACCTGCCCTATCGCCGGGTCAGCTTCGGCCTCGACGCCCTGGAGCGCTCGGACCTCGGCGAGGGCAAGAACTATGCGGCGATCCTGTCGCTGAAGGACTATCCGCCCTCGGCCGCGCCGGGGATGCTGGACGCCCTGCTGCGCCTGCCCTTCGAGATGACCCTGTCGGAGAGCTTCGCCTTCGTCGACCGGCAGATCGGTCTGGAGCGGGTAGACACCGCCCTGCGCCGCTTCCGCGCGGCCGACGACGACGGCGCCAGCCTGCGCCAGGGCCTGGTCGAGGCCAAGGACGACCTGTCGTCCGGCCGGTCGGTGCTGGGCGAGCACCAGATGAGCCTGCTGGTCCGTGCGCCGGACCTGGCCAGCCTGGACGGCGCTGCCGCGGCCTGCCTCTCGACCCTGGCCGATCTCGGCGCCGTCGCCGTGCGCGAGGACCTGGGCCTGGAGCCGGCCTTCTGGGCGCAGTTCCCGGGCAACGAGGCCTATGGCGCGCGTCGGGCCCTGATCTCGACCGGGGCCTTCGCCAGCCTCGCCTCGCTGCACAGCTTCCCGACCGGCCGCGCCAAGGGCGTGCACTGGGGCCAGGCGATCACCGTGCTCGAGACCACCTCGGCCACGCCCTATTTCTTCAACTTCCACGCCGCCGATCTGGGCAACTTCACGATCATCGGCCCGTCGGGCTCGGGCAAGACGGTGGTGATGAACTTCCTGGCCGCCCAGGCCCAGAAGGTGCGGCCGCGGACCATGATCTTCGACAAGGACCGCGGGGCCGAGATCTTCGTTCGGGCCATTGGCGGCGGCTACTCGGTGCTGCGGCCGGGCGAGCCGACCGGCTTCAATCCGCTGCAGCTGCCCGACAGCCCGGTCAACCGCGCCTTCCTGCGCGACTGGATCGCCCGCCTGGCCTGCGGTCCCGGCGAGACCCTGACGCCGGACGAGGCGGCGCTGGTCGCCGCGGCGGTCGACGCCAACTACGACCAGGATCCGGCCTTCCGCCGCCTGCGCTATTTCCGCGAACTGCTGGGCGGTCGCCGCCGGCCCGCGCCGGGGGACCTGGCCGCACGGCTGGCCCCGTGGTGCGGCGAGGGTCCGCACGCCTGGCTGTTCGACAACGAGACCGACCGCCTCGATCTGGACGCCAAGGTTCTGGGCTTCGACATGACCCAGCTGCTGGACTCGCCGGTGCTGCGCACCCCGGCGATGATGTACCTGTTCCATCGCGTCGAGGAGCGGCTGGACGGCGAGCCGACCATGATCCTGATCGACGAGGGCTGGAAGGCGCTGGACGATCCGGTGTTCGCCGCCCGCATCCGCGACTGGATGAAGACCCTGCGCAAGCGCAACGCCATCCTGGGCTTCGGCACCCAGAGCGCCCGCGACGCGCTGGAAAGCCAGGTCTCGACGGCGATCATCGAGCAGGCCGCCACCCAGATCTTCATGCCCAATCCCCGCGCCCAGGCAGAAGACTACGCCGACGGCTTCGGCCTGACCGAGCACGAGCTGGACCTGGTGCGCGCCCTGCCCGCCCATGCCCGCTGCTTCCTGGTCAAGCATGGCGCCCACAGCGTGGTGGCGCGGCTGGACCTGTCGGACATGCCCGAGATCGTCACGGTGCTGTCGGGCCGCGAAACCACGGTGCGCCGCCTCGATGAGTTGCGCAGGCGGCTGGGCGATCACCCGGCCTTCTGGTGGCCGGAGTTGACCGGCACGGTCTATCCCGGCCCGACGCCCATCGTCGTCGCCAGCGAAGACGTGATCCCGCTGCGGAGCGCGGCCTCGTGAGCGCCTGCCCCGCCCTGCTGACCGCGGACGGCGGCCTGGCCGACGGCATGGCGGCGCTGGACTGCCAGTTGAACCTGGCGGTCAGCGCCGGCTACGGCCGGCTGTTCGGGATGGGCGGCGCGTTCGGCGCGACCCTGACCGGGCTGCTGACCATCTATGTCGCCTTCGTCGCCTACGGCCTGATCACCGGCCGCACGCGCCTGGGTCTCTCGACCCTGACGCCGCGCATGGTGGTGCTTGGCCTCGTCCTGACCTTCGCCACCGCCTGGCCGGCCTATCAGGCCGTGGTCTATGGCCTGCTGACCGGCGGCCCCGACCAGATCGCCGCCGCCCTGCTGGGCGCGCCGCACGGCGCGGCCCGGGCCTTCGCCGCACGGCTGGACGTAGTGTTCGAGCAGGTGGCGGACCTAGCCAAGGACCTCGGTCAGGCCGGACCGGCCAACGACCCGCAGGTGCAGACGGCCGTCAAGCTGACCTGGGCCAGCGCCCTGATGCTGCTGATCAGCACGGCGGGCCTGCTGATCGTCGCCCGCATCGTGCTGGCGGTGCTGCTGGCGGTGGGTCCGATATTCGTCGTGCTGGCGCTCTTTCCCCGCACGCGCGGCCTGTTCGAAGGCTGGATCAAGACCGCCGGCGCCCTGGCCTTCACCCCGATGCTGCTGACCCTGGGCGGCGCGGGCGTGCTGGCGGCGCTGGGACCGGTGATCGCCGCCATCGGCGACGACCCGGCCGCCGCCGTGGCCGAGACCCGGCCGATCCTGACCCTGTTCCTGGGCGCGATCATCTACGTGCTGCTGCTGCTCGCCCTGGCCTGGGCGGCGTGGAACATCACCCGCGCCTGGCGGCCGTTCGGCGGCGCGAGCGAAGCCGCGCCAAACCCCGGCCTCTCCCTCCAGTCCATGCCGAGCGCCGCCCCGGCCGGAGTTGAGGGACGAGCGGCCGTGAACGCCCGCACCGCTGCGGTGGTCGCCGCCGTCTCCGCGTCGTCGGCCGGATCGCGCCAGACCCACGTCGATCGCCGCACGGCGATCGCGCCGCCGCCCGCCTCCCTCGCCCCACAGGTCCAGCCCCGCCGCGCCGCCGCCCGTCCCCGCGCCGAAGGCCTGGGGCAGCGTCATCGCCCCCAGCCCGCCGCCTCCACCCTGACCGCGAACCCTGGATCATGAGACACGCCCTGCTCCTGCCGGCCCTCGCGGCCGCGCTCGCCCCCTTCGCCGCTCAAGCCTCGGACGGTCGCATCCGGATGGTCGACTACGACGACGCCGTCGTGGTGCGCGTCGATGGCTGCTTCGGTTTCCAGACGATGATCGAGTTCGCCCCCGGCGAGCGGATCGAGAACGTCGGCCTGGGCGACGCCGCCCAATGGCTGGTCGCGCCCAACAAGCGGGCCGACATGCTGTTCGTGAAGCCGGCCTACAAGACCAGCCACAGCAACATGACGGTCTCGACCGACAGGCGGCGCTACAGCTTCGAGCTGGTCGCCAGGCCGACGGCGGCCTGCGCCAAGGGCCAGGTGGTCTACGACCTGCGCTTCCACTATCCGCACGAGCCCGCGGCCGAACTGGCCGGCGCCGCGCCCGCTCCGGCGGCGCCCGCCGAGCCTGTGGTTCCGCCGCCCGAGCAGCGCAACCTCGCCTACACCTTCACCGGCGCGGCCGACACCGTGCCGATGCGCGTGTTCGACAACGGCAAGGCGACCTATTTCCGCTGGTCCGAAGGAACGACCACGCCGGCCGTCTACGCGGTGGCCGCCGACAAGTCCGAGAGCCTGGTCAGCTTCACCTCGCAGGGCGACTGGCTGGTGGCCAGCCAGGTGGCGCCGGCCTTCGTGCTGCGGCGGGGCAACGCCGTGGCCGTGCTGCACAACGATTCCTACCAGACCCCGGCGCTCGACGCCGCCTCGCCGCAGCCGCGCCCCGAGCCGCCCGCCAAGCGCTCGCGGCTGGCGCTGTTCTTCTCCAGCAAGGGCAAGTCCGATGTTCGCTGAAGCCACCGGACACGACCCGCGCCGCCGGCTGTCGGCCGACGACCTGCGGCTGGCTTCGACGACCGCCGCGCCGGACGTCGCCCGTCCGCCCTCCGCCACTGACGGCCTGGGCCTGGCGGCGGGCGTGGTCGCGGCCGTCGCCCTGGGCGGGATCACCCTGCTGACCCTGAACGCCAAGCGCACCGCGCCGCCGCCCGCCAGCTTGGAAGCCGCGCCGACGGCGACCGCGCCCGCAACGCCGGCGCCGCCCGCGCCGGTGGTCCTGGCC
>NZ_JBWKPK010000023.1:0-103749 GCF_059418205.1 Caulobacter sp. GW821-FHT09B11
GCTCCGAAGCCCGCCGCGCCCAAGCCCGCGACGGCCGGCGCCGCCACGCCGGCCAGGCCGCCCGCCGCGACGACGACGCCTCCGGCCGCTCCGGCCAGGACGCCGCAATGACCGGCGCCCGGCCCCTCAATCCGGGGCGCTGGCTGGGCGTTCCCATGCTGTTCGTGATCCTGGCGACGCTGGCTTTCGCCGCGCCGATCCGCATGTGGGGCCTGCAACTGCCCGAGCCGGTGTTCGCCATGGTCCCGGCCTTCGCCTGGGCCGTGATCCGGCCCTCGATCCTGGCCCCGTTCGCCCTGCTGGTGCTGGGCCTGTTCCTCGACACCTTCTGGGGCGGGCCGACCGGCCTTTGGGGCCTGTCGCTGCTGGTCGCCTACGCCTCGGTGCTGGCGGCGCGCAACATGCTGACCGGCCAGAGCCGTCCGATGATGTGGGCCTGGTACGCCGGGGCCTGCGCCGTCTCGATGAGCGCCGGCTTCCTGTTCACGATGATGGACAGCCTGGCCATGCCCAGCCTGGTGGCGGTGTTCTGGCAGTTCCTGGTCACGGCGCTGCTGTTCCCGTTCGCGCACCGGCTGATCGATCGCTTCGAAGACGCCGACGTCCGGTTCCGGTGAGGCGATGAGCGAACCGTCGATCTTCTTCTTCGAGGTCAACGAGCGGCAGGGTGTCTTCCACCGCCGGGCCTTCCTGCTGGGCGGCTTCGCGGGCCTGGGCCTGCTGGCCCTGACCGGACGCCTGGCCCAGCTGCAGCTGGTGGAAGCCCAGCGCTACCAGAAGCTTTCGGCCGGCAACCAGTTCAACTACCGCCTGGTGCCGCCGCCGCGCGGCCTGATCCTCGACCGCAACGGCGTGGCCCTGGCTTCGAACCGTCCCAACTTCCGCCTGATGGTGATCAAGGAGAAGGGCATGGACGTCGAGGCGACCCTCGACGACCTGGCGACCTTGGTGCCCATCGACGGCACGCGCCGCGCCCGCCTGCTCAGGGAAGTCAACAACGCCCCGCGCAAGGCGCCGGTGGTGGTGATGGAGGACATGAGCTGGGAGGAGTTCTCCCGGATCAACATCCGCGCGCCCGAGCTGCCCAACATCAGCGCCGACATGGGCGAGGTGCGGGTCTATCCGTTCGGCGGCGCCTTCGCCCACGTGATCGGCTATGTCGCCAAGGTCTCCGACAAGGATGTCGACGCGGCCCGCAAGGATCCGACGCAGGACCAGGAACTGCTGCACAATCCCGGCTTCCGCATCGGTCGCCAGGGCGTGGAGAAGGCTTTCGACCTGGACCTGCGGGGCCGCGCGGGGGCCATCAAGGCCGAGGTCGACGCGCAAGGCCGCGTGGTCAGCCTGGATCCGGCCGGCGATATTCCGCCGACGCCCGGCAAGGAAGTGCGCCTCACCCTCGACGCCGACATCCAGAACCGCGCCCTCGAGGTGATGGGCGAGGAGAGCGGCGCCATCGTGGTGATGGATTGCCGCAACGGCGACCTGCTGGCCATGGTCTCGGCCCCCAGCTTCGACGCCAACCGCTTCGTCAAGGGCCTGTCGGGGGCCGAGTACAAGGCGCTGTCGGAGTACGAGCGCAAGCCGCTGCTCGACAAGGCGCTGAGCGGCACCTATCCGCCCGGCTCGACCTTCAAGCCGACCGTGGGCCTGGCGGCCCTGGCGGCCGGCATCGATCCGGAGGTCCGCGTCAACTGCGGCGGCAGCTGGTACTATGGCGGCCGCACCTGGCGCTGCTGGCAGAAGGGCGGCCACGGCGCCCAGAACATGCACGACGCCATCAAGAACTCGTGCGACATCTACTTCTACCAGACGGCGCTGAAGATCGGCCCCGACGCCATCGCCAACGCCGCGCGCGCCGTCGGCTTCGGCCAGACCTTCGACATCGGCATTCCCGGCCAGAAGAAGGGCCTGGTGCCCGACCGCGAATGGAAGAAGCGGGCCTTCAAGCGCAATCCGGCCAACCAGATCTGGTTTCCGGGCGAGACCCCCAGCTACGGGATCGGGCAGGGGGCGCTGAACGTCAACGCCCTGCAACTGGCCGTCATGACCGCGCGCCTGGCCAACGGCCAGAAGGCCCTGGTGCCGCGCCTGGTGAAGTCGGTGGGCGGGGTCGAGCAGCCCAGCGGCGCGGCCGTGCCCGACCTGCCGTTCTCCAAGGAGCACCTGGAATATGTCCGCGGCGGCATGGCGGCCGTGGCCAACGACGTGCGCGGCACGGCCTATCGCCAGAGCCAGCTGGGTCTGGGCGACGTGCAGATGGCCGGCAAGACCGGCACGGCGCAGGTGCGCAGCTACGACAAGGTCAAGACCCGCAACAACGCCAGCTACACGTGGAAGCTCAAGGACCACAACCTGTTCGTGGCCTTCGCGCCCTATGACGCGCCGCGCTACGTGGTGGTGGTCATCGTCGAGCACGGCGGCATGGGCGGCGCCACCGCCGGCGCCCCGCGCGCGCGCGAGGTGATGCGCGTGGCCCTGCTGAAGGACCCCGAGATCCGCGCCCGCATCGAAAAGCCGATGCCTCTGCCCGAGGCTCCGGTCGAAACCGTCGACGGCGTCGTCGAAGGCGCGGCTCCCGAAGAGCCGGAGGAGGGCGCGCCGCCCCCGCCCGAGGCGACGACCCCGCCCGCCGGCGCGCCAGGAGGCCACATATGACCCTCAGCGGCGGCCTCTCCCGGCCCGGCGAACGCGACCGGCCGATCATCAAGTTCATGGAGATCGACTGGACCTTCTGCCTGCTCCTGTGCCTGATCGCGGGCTCGGGGGCGCTGATGCTGTTCTCGATCGCCGGGGCCTCGTGGGAGCCCTGGGCCGACAAGCACCTGCTGCGCTTTGGCCTCTACTTCGTGATGATGATCGTGCTGGCGATGATCGACCTGCGGGTCTGGTTCTCGCTGGCCTATCCCGTCTACATCATCGGCCTGCTGCTGCTGGTGGCGGTGGAGGCGATCGGCGACGTGTCGCTGGGGGCCCAGCGCTGGCTGTCGATCGGCGGCTTCCGCTTCCAGCCGTCCGAGATCATGAAGCTGGGCGTCGTGCTGGCCCTGGCCCGCTATTATCACGGCCTGTCGGCCGACAGCGCCCGGTTCTCGTGGCGGCTGCTGGTCCCCGCGGCGATGATCGGCGCGCCGGTGCTGCTGGTGGCCCACCAGCCCGACCTCGGCACCGCCATGCTGATCGCCCTGACGGGCCTGGCCATCGTCATCCTTGCGGGCCTGTCCTGGCGAGTGATCGCCGCCGGCGTCATCGGCGCCCTGGTGGCCATCCCGCCGTTCGTGCTGTTCGTGCTGCACGACTACCAGCGCAAGCGGGTGCTGACCTTCCTCAACCCCGAGGCCGACCAGTCGGGCTCGGGCTACCACATCTACCAGTCGAAGATCGCCCTGGGCTCGGGCGGCCTGCTGGGCAAGGGCTTCGGCCTGGGCTCGCAGAGCCAGCTGAACTTCCTGCCGGAAAAGCAGACCGACTTCATCTTCGCCACCCTGGCAGAGGAGTTCGGCTTCGTCGGCTGCCTGTGGGTGCTGGCGCTCTACGGCGTGGTGATCTTCATGGCCCTGCGCATCGCTTCGATCAGCCACAGCCACTTCGGACGCCTGGCGGCCTCGGGCGTGACGGCGACCTTCGCCCTCTACGTGCTGATCAACGGGGCCATGGTCATGGGCCTGGCGCCGGTGGTGGGCGTGCCCATGCCGATGCTGTCCTACGGCGGCACCGTGATGATGACGGTGATGATCGGCTTCGGCCTCGTGCAGGCCGTGCGCGTGCACCGCTACACCGAAGTCACCAGCGGCAAGGGCTCGCTGATGTAGGACGACGGCGGGGCCATGGGCCCCGCCGCGTCTTGCTCTAGTCCTGAACGCCCTCGACCAGTTCGCGCAGATAGGCGACGTGGCCGCGGAAGGCCTTGGAGCCGGTCTGGGTCGCCTTGACGCGGGTGCGGGGGCGCTTGCCGACATGGTCCTTCAGGATCTCGACATAGCCGGCCTTTTCCAGGGCCGTCAGGTGGCTGCCGAGGTTGCCGTCGGTGGCCTCGGTGATGGTCTTCAGCCGCGAGAACTCCAGCGGCTCGCCCTGCCGTTCGGCATAGAGGGCGGCCATGATCTTCAGGCGCAGGGGCTGGTGGATCAGGTCGTCTGCTTGCGCCATGGTCAGGCCCTCGCCAGCCAGACGCCGCTGACGAACAGCGCCGCGCTGGCGCTGGCCATCCAGAAGGCCAGGTATTCCTTGAAGGCGTAGAAGCCGATCAGGGTGAGGGCGAACATCACCGCGCCGACCAGCAGGTAGCGGCGGGCCAGGAACACCCCGACCCCGGCGTAGATCGTGCCGACCAGCAGGCCGGGGAAGGCGAGATAGCCGGCCGGGTCGGTCGGCCTCAGCACCGAGAACACCGCCAGGACGAACAGCATCACCACGCCCATGCCGCCCAGCATGCGCAGGCTGGTGACGTCGGCCCCGCCGTTCTTGCCGGCCACGCCCGCCTGGCCCTTGAGCCGCTGGGCCAGGAGCACGCTGCCGATGACGCCGACGGCGTCCAGCCCGAACCAGGTCCAGCTCCAGAACGCCGGCGCCAGCAGGCCCATGTTCAGATAGCCCAGGGCCCAGATCACGCTCCACAGCATCAGGATCGGCCCGCCGATGCGATAGCCCTTGAGCATGCCGCTGCGGCGGGTGGTCGTGTCTATCTCGGCCAGCGCGGCGGCGGCTTCGTCCTTGGTCAGCACCATCACATCCTCCATGGGGCGCTCAGGCCCTCTGTGGTGCAGAGTGATGTCGATCAATTACTCTGTCAAGCAGAGTTCTCTGAGGTTGGTCAGCCGCCGGCCGCGCCGACCAGGAGGCTGGCCGCCAGAACCAGCATCACCACGCCGATGCAGAGGTCGAGCACGCGCCAGGCCGCGGGCCGCGCGAACAGCGGCGTCAGGAAGCGGGCGCCGAAGCCTAGTCCCGAGAACCACGCCAGACTGGCCAGGGCCGCGCCGGCCATGAACAGCGGCCGCTCGCCCGTCGGCAGGCTGGCCCCCACCGCCCCCATCAGCATGACGGTGTCGATGTAGACGTGCGGGTTCAGGAAGGTGAAGGCCGCCGTCCCGGCCAGGGCCGCCCCCAGGGTCAGGCCCGCCTGGTCGGCGACCACCAGGGCGGCGGGGCTGGCGGCGCGGCGCAGGGCGCTCACCCCGTACCAGGCCAGGAACGCCGCCCCGCCCAGGCTGAGGATCAGCGACAGCGCGGGAACCAGGGCCAGCACCTGGCCAAGGCCGCTGACCCCGGCCACGATGAGGCTGGCGTCGGCCAGGGCGCAGAACAGCACGATCGGCAGCACGTGCTCGCGCTTCAGCCCCTGGCGCAGCACGAACATGTTCTGGGCGCCGATGGCGACGATCAGGCCGGCGGAGAGGGCGAAGCCCTTGATGAAAGCAGGGAGGAGGGCGCTGGTCATGGCGGCTTGATGCCGCCCGCCGCCGCTGTAGTCTAACTAAGGATGCTAAATCGAATTTAGGTTGTCTAATGCTGGACTATGCGTCCCTGGCCGCCCTGGCGGCCGTGGCCCGCGAGGGCGCCTTCGACAAGGCCGCCGCGGCGCTGGGTGTCACCCCCTCGGCGGTCTCGCAGCGGGTGAAGGGCCTGGAGGAGCGCCTGGGCGCGGTGCTGCTGACACGGGGCCAGCCCTGTCGACCCACGGCGGTCGGCGCCAGGCTGTGCGCCCATGTCGAGCAGGTTCGGCTGCTGGAAAGCGACCTCGTCGCCGACCTGCCGCGCCTGGCCACCCCGGACGCCGGCCCGGCCGTGCTGCGGATCGCGGTCAACGCCGACAGCGTCAGCACCTGGTTCCCGCAGGCGGCCGCCCGGTTCGCGGTGCAGACCGGGGCCATGCTGGATCTGGTCATGGACGACGAGGCCCATACCGCCGAGCGCCTGCGCGACGGCCAGGTGCTGGCGGCCGTCACCGCCGATCCCGCACCGGTCCAGGGCTGCCGCACCTATCCGCTGGGCGCGATCGACTATGTCGCCACCGCCAGCCCCGACTTCGTCGCCCGGTTCTTCGCGGGCGGGGTGAACGGCGACAGCCTGCGCACGGCCCCGATGCTGCGTTTCGACCGCCGCGACGGCCTGCAGGCCCGCTGGGCGCAGGAGGCGCTCGGCGTGAAGCCGACCGGTCCCGTCCACTTCACCCCGGCCACCCAAGGCATGCTGGACATGAACCTGGCCGGCCTGGGTTGGGCGATGACGCCGCGCGTTCTTGCCAAGCCGCATCTGGACGCCGGACGCCTGGTGGAACTGCCGCCCAAGCGCTCCATCGCCGTGGCGCTGTACTGGCAGCGCACGCGGCTGTCCGCGCGGCTGCTCGACCAGCTGACCCTGGCGGTGCGGACGACGGCGGGAGAGGCCCTTGCGGCCGCCTAGCGGTTCTTCAGCGCCCGGCCGGTGACGACGGCGCCAAGGCCGAACTTGCCGCGCAGGGCGTCGATGGCGGTCTCGCTCTTCAGCGCCCGGCGCTCGTCGCCGGCGAAGAAGTCGTCGGCCGCGCCGGCGGCGGGGACGAACTCGGTCAGGCCCGCCCCGATCAAGCGATAGGACCGGCCGGCCGGCTCGGCCGCCAGAAGCTCGCGCGCCACCTGGAACAGGGTCTGGGCCGTCTGGGTGGGGACGGGCAGGGTGCGGCGGCGGGTGTGGATCTTGAAGTCGGGGGTGCGCAGCTTCAGCGTCGCCACCCGGCCGGCCACTTCCTCGCGGCGCACCTGGCGGGCGACCTTCTCGCACAGGGGCCAGAGCTGGTCCTCCAGGTCCTCGCGACGGAAGAGGTCGTCGTTGAAGGTGGTCTCGGCGCTGATCGTCTTGCGCACGCCGTCGGGATCGACGACGCGGGCGTCCTCGCCCTGGGCCAGCCGGTGCAGCCGCAGCCCGCCCGCGCCCAGCTCCTTGGCCAGCATCTTGAGGTCGGCATTGGCGATGTCGCCGACCGTGCGCAGGCCAAGGCCGGCCAGGCTGGTCACGGTGGCCGGGCCCACGCCCGGCAGGATCGACACCGGCTTGGGCGCCAGGAACGCCACCGCCTCGGCCGCGCCGATCGCCGAGAAGCCGCGCGGCTTGTCCAGCTCCGAGGCGATCTTGGCCAGGAACTTGTTGGGGGCCAGGCCCACCGAGACCGTCAGGTTCTGCTCGGCCTCGATCTCCTTCTGCACCTTGGCCAGCATCACCGCCGGCGGCGCGCCGTGCAGGCGCTCGGTGCCGGAAAGATCGATCCAGGCCTCGTCCAGCGACAGCGGCTGGACCAGCGGCGTCAGGTTGGAGAGGCGGGCCATGATCAGCGCGCTCTCGTGCTTGTACTTGGCGAAGTTGGGCTTGATGACCACGGCATCGGGGCACAGCTGCAGCGCCTTGTACATCGGCATGGCCGAGCGCGCGCCGCTCATCCGGGCGATGTAGCAGGCCGTGGTCACGACCCCGCGCTTGCCGCCGCCGACGATCACCGGCTTGTCGCGCAGCGACGGATCGTCGCGCTTTTCCACCGAGGCGTAGAAGGCGTCGCAGTCCAGGTGGGCCATCGACAGCCGGCCGAGCTCCTCGTGGAAGACCGTGCGCGGCGAGCCGCACGACGGGCAGCGCGGCGCCTTGCGCTCGCCGCTCCACAGGCAATCGCGGCAAAGCGCTTTCATCGGCCTTCGAGCGCCAGCGCCTCGCGAATGGCGACCTTCAGGTCGGGCCACAGGTCGATGCGGGCGTGACGGTCGGGAGCGCTGGGGGCCAGCGGGCGCAGGCGCTCGTCGGCCACCATCTGGAAGCGGCCCACGCGGGGCGCGCTGGCGGCCACCGATTCGAGTTGCGGCAGCAGGTCGTCGATGAACACCGCCGGCGCCTCGACCCGTCCGGCCAGCTGCGCGGCCGACGGACCCTTGGGGCCTGAATTGATCACCAGCGGATAGTCGAAGCCGTGGGTCTTCAGCCATTTGGCCCGGGTCTGGCGGCCATGCTCGGGGGCGTTGGTCAGGATCACCACATTGGCGTCCAGCGACAGGTCGGCCAGGGCGTCGGCCGCCCCCTCGGCCGGCTCCAGATCCTCGCCGCCGTCGCGGAAGAAGTCGTCGAACAGCGCCCGGCCGGCGATCAGGTCCAGGTGCTCGGTCTCGCCGGGGCGATAGATGTTCTGGAACAGGGCGAAGCGGTCGACGCGCAGCTCGAAGCCGTGCCGGCCGATGAACGCGCCGAAGCCGGCCATGAACTGGGCCAGCACCTCGTCGACATCCACGATGACGAGCGGACGGTGCGTATCGAGCGTGCAGGCCTTAAGGTCTAGGGAGCAGGGGTCCATGATCTGCAATCGGGCGTTGGAAACGCGATTAGCGCGGGCTTAAGGATATTCGTGCGATCTGAGGATGAAGAAGCGACGCGAATCCCTCACGTGTCGCCACGGACCGTATGGTCGGGGTCAGGATGACGAAGAAGGTCCTCATCGTCGAGGATAACGAGCTGAACATGAAGCTCTTTCATGATCTGCTCGAAGCCCAGGGCTATGAGACCCTGCAGACCCGTGAGGGCCTGCAGGCGTTGTCGATCGCCCGTGAGCATCGCCCCAATTTGATCCTCATGGACATCCAGTTGCCCGAGATTTCGGGCCTGGAAGTGACCAAGTGGCTCAAGGAGGACGACGATCTGTCACATATCCCAGTCGTCGCCGTTACGGCATTTGCGATGAAGGGCGACGAGGAGCGGATTCGCGAGGGCGGCTGCGAGGCTTACATCTCGAAGCCCATCTCGGTGACGCACTTCCTCGAAACCATTCGCCGACTGCTGGAGAGGTAACAGGCCGTGAGCGCGCGAATCCTCGTCGTCGACGACATCGAGGCCAATGTGCGCCTGCTCGAGGCCAAGCTTTCGGCCGAGTATTATCAGGTCTCCTGCGCCTATGACGGCCCGACCGCCTTGGCCAAGGCGGCCGAGGAACTGCCCGACATCATCCTGCTCGACGTGATGATGCCCGGCATGGACGGCTTCACCGTCTGCCGCAGGCTCAAGGAAGACCCCACGACCCGCCACATCCCCGTGGTGCTGGTCACGGCGCTGGACGGCCGCGCCGACCGCATCCAGGGGCTGGAGGCCGGCGCCGCCGACTTTCTTACGAAACCCATCGACGACGTCATGCTGTTCGCCCGGGTGCGCAGCTCGACCCGCCTGAAGATGGTCATCGACGAACTGCGCCAGCGTGAGGCCTCGGGCCGCCGCATCGGCGTGATCGCCGGCGCCGCCACCCGCCTCGACGGCGTCGGCGGCCGGGTGCTGATCGTCGACGACAACGACCGTCAGGCCCAGCGCGTGGCCGCCGAACTGGCGGTCGAGCACCGTCCGGTGGTCGAGATCGATCCGGCCAAGGCCGAGGTCAGCGCCGGCGGACCGGTCGACCTGGTCATCGTCAACGCCGCGGCCCGCAGCTTCGACGGCCTGCGCTTCGCCGCCACCCTGCGCTCGAACGAGCGCACCCGGCACCTGCCGATCCTGGCCGTCGTCGATCCCGACGATCGCCCCCGGATGGTCAAGGCGCTGGACCTGGGCGTCAACGACGTGCTGCCGCGCCCGATCGACCCGCAGGAGCTGGCCGCCCGCGCCCGCACCCAGGTGCGGCTCAAGCGCTACACCGATTATCTGCGCAACAATCTCGACCACTCGCTGGAGTTGGCCGTCACCGATCCGCTGACCGGCCTGCACAACCGTCGCTACATGACCGGCCAGCTGTCGGCCCTGGTCAACCGCGCCACCATGGGCGGCGACCCGGTGTCGGCGCTGATGATCGACATCGACTACTTCAAGAAGATCAACGACGGCTTCGGCCACGACGTCGGCGACGAGGTGCTGCGCGAGTTCGCCCTGCGCCTGGCCTCGAACGTCCGCGCCATCGACCTGCCTTGCCGCTTCGGCGGCGAGGAGTTCACGGTGATCATGCCCGACACCCAGCTGGTCGACGCCGTGCGCATCGCCGAGCGCATCCGCATGCACGTGGCCGGCTCGCCGTTCCGCGTGGCCGGCGGCCAGGAACTGCTGACGGTGACCATCTCGGTCGGCGTCTCGGCCACCACCGGCCCGGGCGACACCCCCGAAGCCCTGCTCAAGCGCGCCGACAGCGGCGTCTACGAGGCCAAGGCCTCGGGGCGCAACGCCGTGGTGGGCAAGGCGGCCTGAGGCGGCTTCGCCTCTTCATCTTCCATCCCCAGCATGCCTCCCTGGGCCTTGTGCCCAGGGTCTATCGCGCCGCCGCTCAGATCGCGGATGTGCTGCTCAAATCTCGGCGGCTGAAACATGGGCCCTGGGCGCAAGGCCCAGGGAAGCATTGAAAGAGGCGGGAGAAAGGGTGGAGCTACTTCCCAACCTTGATCTCGAACAGCCACGGCCAGAATTTCCCGGTCACGAAGATCCGGTCGCCCTTGGCGTCATAGGCGATGCCGTTCAGCACGTCGGCGCGGAGGGCCTCGCCGGGCGTCAGCAGGCCCGAAAGGTCCAGGCGGCCGACCACCTTGCCGGTCTTGGGATCGATGCGGACGATCTCGTCGGTCTGCCAGATGTTGGCCCAGACCTCGCCCTTGATGAATTCCAGCTCGTTGATCTGGTCCACCGGCTTGCCGTCGTCGGTGACCTTGACCCGGCCGGTCTCCTTCAGGGTCGCCGGATCGAGGAACCGCAGCTCGTCGGTGCCGTCGCTCATGATGATCCGGCGGTCGTCGCGGGTCAGCGCCCAGCCCTCGCCGGTGTAGTTGAAGGTCGATTTCACGGCGAAGGTCGCGCGGTCGCGCACGAAGCCGATCCCGTCCTTCCAGGTCAGCTGCACCAGCTTGTCGCCCCAATCGACGATGCCCTCGCCGAAATATTTGGGGTCCATGTCGGCCTGCTGCTGCACGGCCCCGGTTTCCAACGTCACCCGGCGCACCCACGAGCGGCCTTCGAGGCCCGTGCTCTCGTAGAGCTGGCCGTCCCGGAACAGCAGGCCCTCGGTGAAGGCCTGACGGTCGTGCGGATAGGTGCGGACCACCTCGTAGCTCTGCACCGGCGCCGGCTGGGCGCAGGCGGGCAGGACGGCGAGGACGCTGAAGGCGAGGGCGAGGCGAACGATCACGCTGGGATCCTAGAACCAAGGCCGGAAAAACAAAAACGCCCGACGTTGCCGCCGGGCGTTTTCGAGAATCGTCGGTGCGACGAGGCGATCTTACTTGATCTTGCCTTCGCGGAATTCGACGTGCTTGCGCACGACCGGGTCGTACTTCTTCAGCACCATCTTTTCGGTCTTGGTGCGGGCGTTCTTCTTGGTGACGTAGAAGAAGCCGGTGTCCGCCGTCGAGTTCAGGCGGATCTTGATCGAAGCCGGTTTGGCCATGGTCGAATCCCTGCGGTAATCGCGCAGGTCCCCGCGCGGTCGAAATGAGAGGCGCGGAACATACTCATGAACGGGGCAAAGTCAATTGCCGGCGGCGCATCGCTTGTAAGGGAAATTCACCGACCGCGCCTTACCGTCGATTTGCCCCTCGATCCGGCCCAAAAGCCCGTCCGGGCCTTGGCTGCGATAGATCACTCTTTGCGGAAAGTCGTGGGCGAGGTTCTCGAACACCAGCTCGCCCGCGGCGGCGCTCTTCAGCGGAAAGGCGCCTTGGGCCTGGCCCGAGGGCAGGGCGATGAAGGTGAGTCGTCCGTCGACGACCTGGATTCGGGTGAATTCGTATCCGCGCGCCTCGCCGTCACGCACCGTGCGGCTCATCCCCAGCATCATCCCGCCGCCGGGCGCGAGCCATTGTTCCTCGATCACGCCGTTGGGCAGCGCCTGCTTCCAGCAGCCGGCCAGGAAGGCGGCCTGGTCGATGGGGGCGGTTTGTAAGGCGAGGAGGAGGGCGAGCATGGCGGCGGCTCCAGGAGCGGGCGTTATTCTGAGCCGTAGTTTCCGCCACGCCGCAACAACGCTCGTCATCCCGGCCGCAGCGAAGCGGAGAGCCGGGACCCAGGGGCCGGCGCAGTGCGGTTACCCCTGGGTCCCGGGTCTGCGGCGCTGCGCGCCTTCGCCCGGGATGACGAATTGGGGGAGCTACAGCTCCGTCATCACCGCATTGCCCCGCAGGAAGCGCATGAACGGCGCCGGGCGGCCGGGGTCCTTCATCTGCAGGGCGGTCTCGCGCAGCACCATGCGGGTGATGCTGGGCAGGTCGAGGTCGCGGGTCTCGTCGAAGCTGACCCAGGCGATCTCGTCCAGCTCGCCGCAGTCTGGCTGGCGCTCCAGGCTCAAGAGGGCGCTGGCCGGGGCCATGAAGAAGCGGGCGTCGAAGCGGCGCGGGCGATAGGGCGGGGTGATGGCGCGGGCCACGAAGCTCAGCGGCGCCAGGTCCGGCAGGGCGCCCTGGGCCAGGAACGGCCGCCAGGCGCCGGCTCCGGGCCGCGCCGGAGCGGCCCTGGCCAGCAGCAGGCCCGTCTCCTCAAAAGTCTCGCGCACCGCCGCCAGGGCCAGGGCGCGGGCCAGCCGGGCGGGGGAGGCGTGCCTGGGATGCTTGGCCAGGCGTTCGGCCACCTCCGGAGAAAGCTCGCTCGCGGACGGCGCGTCGAAGTCGCCGCGATCGACGCGGCCGCCCGGGAACACCCACTTGCTGGCCATGAAGGCGTGGCCGCGATTGCGCCGGCCCATCAGCACGCGCGGCGCGGGGCCGTCGTCGCGCACCACGATCACGGTGGCGGCGTGGCGCGGTCGGATGACGCCGGAACTGGGGTCCAGCGCCTCGCCGTCGTCCTTGGAGTCGAAAGCAGGCTCGGTCATGGATGGAGCTTAGTCTCCGCGACAGTTCTGCAAAGCCGTTCCTTAGGGAAAGCATGGCCGGCCTTGACCCGGCGGCCGGAACCGCCAAGCTCGCCCGCAAAGTCTTCTCAAGGAGTCGGGAATGGGCGCGCGTACGACGGTTTCGGTTCTGGCCCTGGCGGTCATGGCGGCAGCTCCGGCCTTTGCGGCCCCCTCCACGGCCAAGGTCGAGGCCGCGGCCAAGGCGGCCCAGCCCAAGGTCGTGGCCTGGCGGCGCGACGTCCACGAGCATCCCGAGCTGGGCAACCAGGAGGTCCGCACCGCCGCCCTGGTGGCCAAGGAGCTGAAGGCCCTGGGCCTGGAGGTCCGCGAAGGCGTCGGCAAGACCGGCGTGGTCGGGATCCTGAAGGGCGGCAAGCCCGGCAAGGTCGTCGCCCTGCGCGCCGACATGGACGCCCTGCCGGTGCTGGAAAAGACCGGCCTGCCGTTCGCCTCCAAGGCCACGGCCACCTGGGAAGGCAAGACCGTCCCCGTCATGCACGCCTGCGGCCACGACACCCACGTGGCCATGCTGCTTGGCGCGGCCACGGTGCTGGCCGGCATGAAGGCCGACATCGCCGGCACGGTCGTCTTCATCTTCCAGCCCGCCGAGGAAGGCCCCCAGGCCGGCGACGAGGGCGGCGCCAAGCTGATGATCGCCGACGGGGCGCTCGACAACCCGAAGGTCGACGCCATCTTCGGCGTCCATATCGGCCCCGGCGACGCCCACGCCCTGAACTACCGCCCCGAAGGCTTCTACGCGGGCGCCGACCGCCTCACGATCACGGTGAAGGGCAAGCAGACCCACGGCGCGCGTCCGTGGGCCGGCATCGACATGGCCAGCGTCTCGGCCGACATCGTCCAGGCCCTGAACCAGATCGCCGCCCGCCAGATCGACGTCGGGACCTCGCCCACCGTCCTGACCATCGCCACCATCAACATGGGCGTGCGCAACAACATCATCCCCGAAGACCTGGTGATGAGCGGCACCCTGCGCACCTTCACCGCCGAGCGTAAGGCCGAAGTGATCGCCAAGACCCAGAAGGCCGTGGCCGCCATCGGCGACCGCTACGGCGCCAAGGCCGAGGCGGTGTTCACCCAGCCCTATCCGGTCACCTGGAACGACGCGGCCCTGTCGAAGTGGGTCAAGGCCCCGCTGGAAAAGGCCTCGCCCGGCAAGGTCGACGACCAGGCCGCCCTGGTCACCGGGGCCGAGGACTTCTCCCTCTACGGCCAGAAGGTCCCGGCCGTGTTCGTCCAGCTCGGCGGCCGCAAGGCCGACGTCCCCGCCGCCGGCGCGCCCGCCAACCACTCGCCGTATTTCGACATCGACGAGGCGGTGCTGGAGACCGGCGTGAAGGCCGAGGTGTTCATGGCGCTGGATTATTTGGCGAAGAAGTAGCGCCTCCGGCGACCCCCTCAGTCGCTCCGCGACAGCTCCCCCAAAGGGGGAGCATCTTGGAGCCGGCGCCGATAGATCCTCCCCCTCTGGGGGAGGTGGCCCGGAGGGCCGGAGGGGGTTTTGCGGCGCCCCCTCGCATTTTTTGGGAAAGCGCCTATCTAACCGCCCCATGAGCGACGCCGCCCCCCAGATCACCGTTCCCGACGACCTCGTCTCCGCCTTCCAGATCGAAGGCCTGCCCGTGCGCGGCCGCGTCGTGCGGCTGGGCGAGGCGGTCAACGAGGTGCTGACCCGTCACGCCTATCCCGAGCCGGTGGCCAACCTGCTGGGCGAGGCCTGCGCGCTGGCCGCCCTGGTCGGCTCGAGCCTGAAGTTCGAGGGCCGGCTTATCGTCCAGGCCCAGGGCGACGGCCCGGTGCGCTATGTCGTGGTCGACTACGACACCACCGGCGGCCTGCGCGGCTATTGCCGGTTCGACGAGGCCGAGGTGGCGGCCGTCTCGGAAGGCTTCGCGCGTCCGGGCGCCAAGACCCTGCTGGGCGGCGGCGTGTTCATCATGACCCTCGACCAGGGGCCGGACATGGAGCGCTACCAGGGCGTCACCGCCATTGAGGGCGAGAGCCTGGCTTTGTGCGCCGAGCAGTACTTCATGCAGTCCGAGCAGATCCCGACCCGCGTGCGCCTGGCCGTCGGCCAGGTGGACACCGGCGAGGGCCCGACCTGGCGCGCCGGCGGCGTGCTGATCCAGACCATCGCCGGCGACGAGACGCGCGGCGAGACCAAGGAAGCCTGGAACCACGCCCAGGCGCTGTTCGAGACCACGGGCGAGGACGAACTGGTCGACCCGACCGTGCCGACCACCACCCTGCTGTGGCGCCTGTTCAACGAGGACGGCGTGCGCCTGATCGAGGAAAAGCCGCTGCGCGCCTTCTGCCGCTGCTCGGAAGAGCGCATCGGCGTGGTGCTGCAGTCCTTCTCGCCCGAGGAGAAGGCCGAGATGATCGAGCCGGACGGCAAGATCCACGTGACCTGCGAATACTGCTCGCGGGTCTACGCGCTGGAGCCGAACGGCGAGGCTTAAAGCCCCCTCCGGCCCTCCGGGCCACCTCCCCCAGAGGGGGAGGATCTAGGAGCGCCGCACCAAGAAGATGCTCCCCCTCTGGGGGAGCTGTCGCGGAGCGACTGAGGGGGTTTTAGCGCCGCCCCCTTACGCCCGCCCGATCACGTACTCATGCGTCAGGTCGAGATCCAGCCGCACCGAGCCGGCCGGCGGCGCGTCGCCGTCCAGGTGCGGCGGCTCGCCCAGCACCAGATAGGCCTGGGCGTTGGGCTCGAGGTTGTTGAAGCTGATCTTCGACGAGCCGCCCGGCGGGATCGTGCGCGCCAGGCTGACGGGCCTGGTCGCGGCCTTGGAAAACACCAGGACCGTCGAGTTCTGGGTGTCGTCGCTTCGGTTGATGAGGGTCAGCTCGTAGTCGGCCACGCCGCAACCTCCCTATGTTTCGCGGTCTGACGCCGCAAAAGGAAGTAAACGCGTAACGCCGTTACTTGGCAACGGCGCAGCTCGCCGTCCCGCGCGTCAGTTGGCCCGACGCGCGGCGCCCGGCAGGTGCAGCGAGAACTCGGGGATCTCGGCGGTGAACGGCTCGCCGGCCTCGGTGACCATCTGGTAGCGGCCGACCATCGTGCCCGAGGGCGTCGGCAGCGGGCAGTTGGACACGTAGCGGAAGGCCTCGCGCGGGCGAAGCTCCGGCTGCTCGCCGACCACGCCCGAGCCCTCGACCTCGTTGCTGCGGTTCATGGCGTCGGTGACCTTCCACCAGCGTGCGACGAGATGAACGGTCTCGACGCCATGGTTCTCGATCTCGACGGTGTAGGCCCACAGGTAGAGGCTCTGCTCGGGCGAGGATTCCTCGGGCAGGTAGCAGGGCGCGACCCGCACGACGATGTCGCGCGTGCGGGCCTCGTAGATGCCGGTGTCGGCGCCGCGGCGCCGACGGATCCGCTTCAGGGGCGGACTGGATTCACGCCTGATCGAGCGCACGGATCACATCCCGGGTCAGGTCGTCGAGGCTTTCCAGGCCCACCGAAAGGCGCACGCCGCCCTCGGTCACGCCCAGCAGCGGGCGCATCTCCTCGGGCACCGAGCGGTGGGTGGTGGTCGGCGGGTGGGTGGCCATCGACTTGGCGTCGCCCAGATTGTTGGAGATGTCGACGATCTCCAGCGCGTTCAGGAACTTGAAGGCCGCCTCGCGCGTGCCGAGGTCAAGCGCGATCACCGTGCCGCCGCCGCTCATCTGTTGCTTGGCCACCGCGTAGCCCGGGTGGTCGGGGCGGAAGGGATACAGCACCTGCGTCACCTTCCTGTGCTCGGCCATGGTGTTGGCCAGGGCCAGGGCGCTGTCGGTCTGGCGGCGCACGCGCAGGTCCAGGGTCTCCAGGCCCTTGAGCATCACCCAGGCGTTGAACGGCGACAGCGACGGGCCGGTGTGACGCATGCTGTCGCGGTAGAATTCCTCGTTGATCGCCTCGGTGGTCAGGATCGCCCCGCCCAGCACCCGGCCCTGGCCGTCGATGTGCTTGGTGGCCGAATAGACGACGACGTCGGCGCCCAGCTCCAGCGGCTGCTGGAAGATCGGGGTGGCGAAGACGTTGTCGACGATGACCTTGGCGCCGACGGCGTGGGCCAGTTCCGACACCGCGCGGATGTCGGTGATCGCCAGCACCGGGTTCGACGGCGTCTCGATCAGCACGGCCTTGGTGTTGGGGCGGATGGCCGCTTCCCAGGCCTTGATGTCGGTGGCGTCGACGAAGGTGGTCTCGACGCCGAAGCGGGGCAGCCATTCGGCGATCAGCCAGCGGCACGAGCCGAACAGGGCGTTGCCGGCCACCACGTGGTCGCCGGCCCGCACCAGGCCCATCAGCGAGGAGTGGACGGCGGCCATACCGGTGGCCGTGGCGCGGCAGACCTCGGCGCCTTCCAGCAGGGCCAGGCGGTCTTCGAACATCTTCACGGTCGGATTGTTGAACCGCGAATAGACGAAGCCCGGCTCCTCGCCCGAGAAGCGGCGATCGGCGCCCTCGGCGCTGTCGTAGGTGAAGCCTTGCGTCAGGTAGAGGGCCTCGGCGGTCTCCATGAACGGCGAACGCGCCAGACCCCCGCGGATCAGCTTGGTGGCGACGTCCCAGTTCTTCGGATCTTCGGACACGCGATACTCCCGATGACGAAAAGGCCCACGCCCGCCGCTTCGACGGGCGCAATCGCGGTGGGTATAGGCGATCTTTCACCGCTTCGTCACGGTCAGAGCGCGCCAGGCGAGCGAGAGGATCGTCTCGGTCGCCTGACGGGCGTCGCAAGCCTTGCCATGGCGAGCCGTTGCGGTTCCCATCCAGACGGGCGGTTTAGAGGGGGCGTGGATGGCGGCCGGACGAAGGATCGTGCTGGCGGCCACGGGGTCGCTCGGCGACCTGCATCCCTTCCTGGCCCTCGCCCTGGCGCTGCGGCGCCTGGGCCATGTTCCCGTTCTGGCGACCCACGAGGACCACCGGGCCAAGGCCGAGGCCGAGGGGCTGGAGTTTCGCCCGCTGCGGCCCAGCACCGAGGAGATCCGGGCGCGCCTGGGCCTGGATATCGCCGACGTGTTCGAGCGGATGTCGCGCGATCCCGACTTCCTGCTGCGCGACCTGCAGATGCCCTTTTTGTCCGAGACCTATGAGGACGTCCGGGCCGCGGCTCAGGGCGCGGACATGGTCGTGACCCACAACATCGTCTTCGGCGCGCCGTTGGCGGCGCGGGCGCTGGGCCTGCCGCTGGTCCGCGTCGCCCTGGCGCCGATCTTCCTGCAGTCGGCGACCGACCCGTCCGAGACCGGGCCGGCGCCCTACGTCTTCTCGCCGCGCTCGGCCGGGGCGGTCGGCTGGAACCGGTTCGTCCGGGCGCTGGTGCGCGGCCGGATCGCCTCGTCCCTGAAGCCCCTGCGCCGTCTGGGCCGGACTCTCGGGGTCGCCCACGCCGGCGCCGACGCCCTGTTCGACTGCGGCCACGGCGACGGCGCGCCCATGCTCGGCCTCTATTCGTCGTGCTTCGCGCCGGTCCAGCCCGACCATCCCGCCGGCCTGACCCTGGTCGGCTTTCCGTCCTACGACAGCGAGTCGGGCGGGACGCAGGCGCTGGATCCGGCCCTGGCGGCCTTCCTCGACGCCGGTCCGGCCCCGATCGTGTTCTCGCTGGGCAGCTTCGCGGTCCACGCGCCGGGCGACTTCTATCGCGTGAGCCTGGAAGCGGCGCGCGCCCTGGGACGCCGAGCGGTGCTGCTGGCCGGGGCGGAGGAGGCGCAGCGCCTTCAGGGCGAGCGGGGAGGGGACGTGTTCGTGGCCGCCTACGCCCCCCATTCGCTGGTCTTTCCGCGCGCCGCGGCCATCGTCCATCACGGCGGGATCGGCACGACCGCCCAGGCCCTCCGATCGGGACGCCCGCAACTGGTGACGCCGTTCCTGGGCGACCAGCCCGACAACGCCCGGCGGGTGAAGCGACTGGGCGTGGGGCGCAGGCTTCGGCCGGACCGTTACGAGCGCGGCGGCGCCACAGAGGCTCTGCGGATCTTGCTGGAGCGGCCCGCCTATGCGGCCGCCGCAGAGGCCCTTGCGCCGGTCATCCAGGCCGAGGACGGCGCCATGGCCGGCGCGCTTTATCTCGACGGGCTGCTCAAGCGGGCCTGACGCCGTCCAGATTCTCGCGGCGGCTCCCATAGCGCCCTTGCCTCGCGGCGGCGCTTTAGAGAGTGTGCCGCCGATGACCGACGCCCATTTCGCGGGGATTCTGCCCTGCCAGACCATCGAGGACCTGATCGCCCAGGAGGCGATCACCTCGCAGACGCCGTTCGACCGTGACCAGGTTCAGCCGGCCAGCCTCGACCTGCGCCTGGGCGTGCGCTGCTGGCGGGTGCGGGCCTCGTTCCTGCCGGGCGTCGCGCGGCGCGTGCCCGACCGCCTCAAGGACGTGGCCATGCACGAGCTGGACCTGTCGAAGGGCGCGGTGCTGGAGAAGGGCTGCGTCTACATCGCCGAAATCCAGGAGCGCCTGGCCCTGCCGGCCAACGTCGCCGCGCGCGGCAACCCGAAGAGCTCGACCGGCCGGGTCGACGTCTTCGTGCGCCTGCTCAGCGACCGCTCCAAGGCCTTCGACGATATCGAGGCCGGCTACGAAGGGCCGCTCTACATCGAGATCGCGCCCCAGACCTTCTCGGTGCTGGTCCGGGCCGGTACGCGCCTGAACCAGCTGCGCCTCAAGCGCGGCGAGCCGGCCAAGCTGGCGATCCGCAGCGTCGGCGTCGACCTGACCCCGGGCGAGACCGGCATCGTCGGCTTCCGCGGCCGCCGCCACGCCGGCGTCGTCGACCTCGACCACGAGGACGGCCACGACCCGCGCGACTTCTGGGAGCCGCTGGAAACCCGCCACGGCGAGCTGCTGCTCGATCCGGGCGAGTTCTACATCCTCGCGTCCAAGGACGACGTCGAGATCCCGGTCATGGAAGCGGCCGAAATGACCCCGATCGACCCGTCGGTCGGCGAGTTCCGCGTCCACTACGCCGGCTTCTTCGATCCGGGCTTCGGCACGGAAGAGGCCGGAGCCGTCGGCTCCAAGGGCGTGCTCGAGGTGCGCAGCCACGAGACCCCGTTCCTGCTGGAGGACGGCCAGACCGTCGCCCGCCTGGTCTACGAACCCCTGACCGCCCGTCCGGCCCGCCTCTACGGCGAGGGCGGTTCGCACTATCAGCGGCAGGGGCTGAAGCTTTCGAAGCACTTCAAACCGTGGCGTTAGGCCGCAGCGCTCCGCGCTCGCGCGATTAACCCCCTTCGCTCTAGGCTGAGATCGTATTCCTGTCGGGGGAAGCGATGGTTTCAGCGTGGGTGAAGGGCGTGCGGCGCCTGCTGGCGGTCATGACCGCCGCGGCGGGGCTGTCTGGCGTCGCCCATGCCGCCCCGGCCATGTGGGAGGTCAGCGACGGCGACTCCCGCATCTATCTGTTCGGTTCGATGCACGTGCTGTCGCCGGACCTCCGCTGGCGCACGCCTGCCTTCGACCGCGCCTACGCCCAGGCCGGCAAGCTGTGGTTCGAGACCCGCGTCGACGCCGACCCCGCCGCCGTGAAGGCCCTGGTCGATCGCTACGGCGTCGATGTCGACCGCTCCCTCACTGAGAAACTGCCGCCGCGCACCGTCGCCAGCCTGCGCGCGGCGCTGGACCAGCGAGGGGCCAGCCTCGACCGCGTCGATCACCTGCGGCCCTGGGCGGCGGCCATGATGCTGTCCGTCCTGCCGATGACGCAGGCCGGCGGCTCGGTGGCCAGCGGCGCCGACGCGGCCGTCACCCGCCAGGCCGTGAAGGCCGAAAAGCCTGTCCTGGCCTTCGAGAGCTTCGAGCAGCAGCTTCGCCTGTTCGCCGACCTGCCCGAGGCGGTCGAGGTGCAATACCTCGACGACGTCGCCGCCGAGCAGAACGCGCCGCCGCGCCGGGGCGTGGATTTGCAGAAGGCCTGGCTGAAGGGCGACGTCGACCGCCTGGGCGCGATCCTGGTCGCCGGCATGCGCCGCGACCGACCCGAATTGTACGAAGCCCTGCTCAGGCGCCGTAACCTGGCCTGGGCCGAAGTCCTCGACCGCGAGATGGCCGGCTCCGGCGTCGAACTGGTCACGGTCGGGGCCCTGCACATGGCCGGACCCGACGGCCTGCCGGCCCTGATGAAGGCGCGCGGCTATCGCGTGCGGCGGGTGCAGTAACCGCGCGAAGCGGTGCATGGTCGGGGCATGAGCGCGCCCGACCCGTCCTGGCTTTCCGATTTCATGCGCGACGAGCGGCTCGGTCCGGACTTCGTCGAGACCTTCCACGCGCTGCACCGGCCGCTGGCCGAGCGCCTGTCCGTCGCCGCGCGCGCCCATGGCCGCCCGGGCTTCGTCGCCGGCCTGTCGGGGCCGCAAGGCGCGGGCAAGTCCACCCTGGTGGCGGTGGTCGCCCGGCTGCTGGAAGGCGAGGGGCTGAAGGTCGCGGTCCTGTCGCTGGACGACCTCTATCTGACCCGCGCCGAGCGCCAGGCGCTGGCCGCCGAGGTCCATCCGCTGCTGGCGACGCGCGGTCCGCCGGGCACGCACGACGTGGCGCTGGGGCTTTCGACCCTCGACAGCCTGGCCGGGGAGGGGAGCACGGCCCTGCCGCGCTTCGACAAGGCCGCCGACGACCGCGCGCCGCGCGCGGCCTGGCCGGTGTTCGACGGTCCCGCCGACGTGGTTCTGCTGGAAGGCTGGTGCCTGGGCGCGCGACCGCAGGGGCCGGCGGCCCTGGCCGAGCCGGTCAACGCCCTGGAGCGCGACGAGGACGCAGGCGGCGCCTGGCGCGGCTATATCGACGCCGCCCTGGCCGGACCCTATCGCGAGCTCTTCGGCCTCCTCGACTGGCTGGCCGTGCTGACCGCGCCCGACTTCGCCACTGTTCGGACCTGGCGGCGCGAGCAGGAGGCGAAGCTTCAGGCGCGGCTCGCCGCCGAGGGCAGGCGAGGGGGGCTGGATCCCGCGGCCCTGGAGCGCTTCCTCGACCACTACGAGCGGCTGACGGCCTGGTGCGCCCAGGACCTGCCGGGGCGGGGCGACATGCACGTGCGGCTGGATGCGAACCGACGGCCGCCTACCCCGCCGCGAGTCGCCTAAAAGGCAAGACGGGCGACCTGCTCAAGCTGTCGCGCGACACGGCGTCGCACTACATATGGTGTTGGTCACGTTAATGGTCATCAAGTGCTAGTGTCCAGTTGTTGCGATTACACGCAGATTCGGTTTCGGATCCGCACGCATCGACAGGAGCCATCGCGTCATGAACCGCCTCTTTTCCGGCCCGTTCTCGACCCATAGCCAGCGCGTCTCCGCCTGGGAGCGGGCCGAGCGCATTCCCGGCTGCGACAAGGCCGTCTGGCGCTGCGACGCCGAGGGCCGGGTGATCCGCTGGGACGACTACGGCGACCGCTTCTCGCAATACGGCTGGCTGCTGCACGCCGACCCCAGGGCCCACTGGCTGGCCAAAGCCCTGGGCGTCACCCCGCCGATGCCGCTCCACTGGCGCGGGGAGCGCGACGCGGCTTAAACGCGATTTCTGTACAGTGTCCTTGACACGGCTCTGACTTTTCATGTCAATGTTCCTTGTCATTTTGACGGGGGTGCTTGGCATGTCGGAAGGGGTTCGCCGCAGGGTTTCGGCGCAGGGCGTGCTGAAGGCCACCGCGCTGTTCAGCTTCGCCCTCGGCGGCGTGATCGGCCTGGCGCAGGTGATCATGCGCCGCAGCGGCGTCCAGCTGTCGGAGGATGCGACCGTCGCGATCTTCCTGGGCGTCGTGGCGTTGACGGTCGTGGCGGCGATCACCGCGTCGATCGTCTACTGGCGGGTTCTCGACGAGGCCGCCCGCGAGGCCCACAAGTTCGCCTGGTGGTGGGGCGGCTCGCTCGGCGGCGTGGCCTGCCTGCTGGCCGTGCTGTTCGCGCAGAGCCCGGCCCTGGAGGCCGTCCTGGGCCAACAGAAGGCCGCGATCTGGCTCGCGCTCGGCATGCTCGCGATGCTGCTGATGCAGGCGGCCGGCTACGTCCTGGCCTGGGCCGGCTGGTGGCTGGCGCGGCGCTGAGGGGGAAGCACGATGAACGCCTTCAAGAAGAAGACCCGTCCCGCCGAGGCCAAGCCGGCCGCCCTGGCCATCATCGCCGTTAGCGGAATCGGCGGTTCCATGGCCCTGCTCCTGACCGGCGACGGCGAATGGCCCAGCTATATCGGCGCGGTGGGCATGATACTCGCCGCCGTCGCCTTCAGCACGACCGCGGGCCGGCTCTACGGCGGCGACCCGGTGCGCCCGCCGCTGCGCGGCTTCCTCATCGGCTTCCTGGCGTCCATCACCGCCTACGCCCTGCTGTTGTTCGGCGCGATCAGGCTGCACGCGGCCGGACTGGCCGAAGGCGCGCTGGGCTACGCCGCCGCCCTGGCCCCGGCGCTGGCCCTCGTCGGCGCCTTCGCCAGCCTTGGGATCTACCTCCATCGCGAGACCGACGAACTGTTGCGGCGGGTGGCGGTCGAGAGCCTGCTGTGGGCCCTGGGCGGCGTGCTGACCCTGGCGACCGCCTGGGGGATCCTGGAGGGCTTCGGCCTGGCGCCGCATCTCCAGCTGTGGGTGGTCGCGCCGGTGTTCGCCGTGCTGTTCGGCCTGGCCCACGGCCTGGTCTCCTGGCGCTACCGCTGATCCCCCGATGAAGAACCGCCTCAAGGTGCTGCGCGCCGAACGCGACTGGAGCCAGGCCGACCTGGCCCAGCGGCTCGACGTCTCGCGCCAGACCATCAACGCCCTGGAGACGGGCAAGTACGATCCCAGCCTGCCGCTGGCCTTCCGGATCGCCCGTCTCTTCGGCCAACCCATCGAAGCCATCTTCCAGGACGAGGCCTGACATGAGCGCCGAGCCGCAAGTTTCGAAAGTTTCGCCGCGCGCCCGCCGGGCGCTGATCCTGATGGTCGCCGGCCTGCCCGTCGGCTTCTTCGCCGGGCGCTGGCTGCTTGGCCTCAAGCGCGACGGACATTGGGGCAGGTTCGACCCGTCGGGCGGCGACATGCTGGCCTTTCTCCTGGCGGCGTTCCTTATCTTCGGGGGACTGTTCACCGCCGGCCTCGCCGGCAGCCGCAAGGCGCTGGGCCGGCGGATCAACGGCGACGACGCCCGCGCCGCCACCCCCGCTCAAGTCCGGTTCTACGCCGGCCAGGGCCTGGTGCTGATCCTGGCCGGCGTGATGCTGGCCGCGCCGCCGCTGGCCGTGACCCTGTTCGACCCGCTGTCGCCGCTGCTGGCCTCGGCCGTCATGACCGGCCTGATCGCCCTGTTCCTGCTGCAGACCGTCGCCAACATCGGCCTGTGGATGCGCAGCGACGAGCTGCTGCGCCGGATCATGGCCGAGACGGCCGCCGTCTCCTTCGTGCTGCTGCAGGGCCTGCTGTTCCTGTGGGCGGCGGGCGAGAAGCTGGCCCTGTTGCCGGCCATGACGCTGTGGGACGCCTTCAACGTCACCATGATCGGCTATCTGGTCATTTCCATGCTGGTGGGCTGGCGACGCGGGATCGTCGACTAGCCGCCCGTCCGCTTTTGCCTTCAGATCGACCGTCCAGCAGGGGAGCTGCATGTTCCAGTCGTCCATCAAGACCCTTCGCCGCGCCGTCGTCGGCCTCGCCTCCGTCATCGCCCTCGGCGCGGCGACGCCGTCCCTGGCCGATCCGGCCCTGTGGGTCGTCAAGGACAAGGACTCGACGATCTATCTCTTCGGCACCGTCCACGTGCTGCGTCCGCAGACCCAGTGGCGCACGCCGAAGCTGGACGAGGCCCTCAAAGCCTCGGGCGAGCTGGTCACCGAGGTGGTCGGCGCCGACGACGTGGCCGTGATGCAGCCGCTGATCATGCAGTACGGCATTGATCGCGCCACGCCGCTGTCGAAGAAGCTGTCGCCCGCCGACTGGGACAAGGCCAAGGCCTATGCGGCCGAGATGGGCATGCCCGCCGCGGCCTTCGACTCCATGCGTCCCTGGATGGCCTCGGTCACCCTGGCGCTGGGCCCGATGCTCAAAGCCGGCTTCGACCCGCAGAAGGGCGTCGAGCAGGTGCTGACCGCCCAGGCCAAGGCCGCCGGCAAGCCCCTGAGCGGGCTGGAGACCCCCGAGCAGCAGATCCGCTTCTTCGCCGACCTGCCGGCCAAGGACGAGATCGACCTGCTGGAGTCGACCCTCGAAGAAGTCGATGAAGGTCCGGCCAAGCTCGACGCCCTGGTCACCGCCTGGGCCGGCGGCGACCTCGGGGCGCTGGAAGCCGAGTTCGTCACCGAGATGCGCGACAAGTATCCGCCGCTCTACAAAAGCCTGATCATCGCCCGCAACACCGCCTGGGCCGGCGAGCTGAAGACGAAGCTGAACGGCAAGGGCGTCAGCTTCGTCGCCGTCGGCGCCGGCCACCTGGTCGGCCCCGACAGCGTCCAGGTCGAACTGGCCAAGCTCGGGATCAAGGCCCAGCGGGTTCAGTAAAGTCCGCTCAGGCCTCGGCCGCCGGCGCCCCGCGCAACGGGACGGCCCGCTTCACGCCATGCTCGTCCAGCATGCGCGCGAACGGGTCCCCCGTGGGGATCGGCGCGCCGAGCGCCCTGGCGACGACGGTTCCTGCCTGGAACAGCAGGCCGGTCGGCACGGCTCTGACCGCATAGCCGGCCAGGGCTTCGTGGTGCTCGAAGGCGTTGATCTTAAGGACGCGCAGGTTGGGCTCGTAGAGCTTGGCGTAGCGGTCGGCGTCGATACGGGTCACGCCGAAGCCGACCCCGAAACAGACCAGCAGCAGCGGTATCTTGCCCGGCGGCGGATCGCTCGCCAGGCTGTGCGCGAGGAACGCGTCGCCGCCGACCTCATGGGCCTTGCCCTCGAACAGCCTGCGGTCGCACCGTCCGCACTGCGCGGCGATGGCGGCGGCGTCGGCATGGAAGTTGTTGTGCGTTCCGCAGTGCGGACACGCGGCGCCATGGATCGCGGTCCCCTGGATGTCGACCATGTTCTCCCCCGCCAGATCGTCCGGCGCAGTTTAGGCGAGGCCGGGTCCGGAGCAACCTGGGCGGGTGCTCATTCCGGGCGCAGGTAGATCGAGCGCTTGGGCGTGCTCATCACCCGCCGCAGCATCGGCTCGAACGCCTCCAGCGGCATCGTCTCATAGGCAGGGTCGAAGGCCGGCTGGTCGTACTGGTGGCAGAACTTGGCCGTCCGCTCGAAATGCGGATGGCCCCGGAACGCCTCGCGCATGTCGCGGTCCAGGCCCAGGTGGTGGAAGAAGTAGTAGCCCTGGAAGATCGCGTGGTTGGCCACCATCCAGTGGTTGGCCTCCGACACGAAGGGCTGGACGATCGCCGCGGCGATGTCGGCGTGGTTGCGCGGCCCCAGGATGTCGCCGATGTCGTGGAGCAGGGCGCAGACCACGTACTCCTCGTCCTCGCCGGCCAGGTGGGCGCGGGTGGCGGTCTGCAGGCTGTGCTCCAGCCGATCGACCGCGAAGCCGCCGCAGTCGCCTTGCAGGAGCTTGAGGTGCCCGATCAGCCGGTCGGGCAGCTCGCGCCCGTAGTCGCCGGCCGCCCGGGCGATGATCCCCCAGTCCTCGGCCGTGCCTTCGGTCATGGCGTGAAACCGCGCCCGCGGATGCTCCTCGCCGTCGGCCATTGGCGTCCTCCTCCCGAACGTCTGTTTGACGCCGAGGCTGCGCCCGTGTGGGGCGGTCGTCAACTTCCGGGCGGGGAGAGGGGGCATCGCATTGCGGCGGGGCCTAGTAGCCGTCTCGTTCAATGTCCGATGCGGCCAGCGCCAAGGGTCCGTTTTTGACTCATCGCTGAACTTGAGAGGGTCTCCTTTCTGGTGGGGCCAAGACACCGGCCAACTACGGCTACGCCCCCCGAGATGGCCCCCCACGGATCAAGCTTTCGGAGAGTGAGGACACCCGACGCCTTGTGTGCTGTCGGGATTGAACGCGGGACCCAGCCTTGGCCATTGAACCGGCCAAGTCAAAGCCTGTCGCCCAGGGCCGGGAGCTAGACGGTGTGGTTGCCGGCGCCACATTGGCGCTGTCGATATCGCCTCAGCAAAGCTACGTAGGATTTCGCGTCCCGGTGCGGCGCAGGGGAGAAAATGGCGAATGGCGTACGCGGCCAAGGTGTTGGAAGTGATGATCGCGTCACCAGGCGACGTCGTTGCTGAGCGACAGGTGATCCGCGAGGTTCTCAACGACTGGAACATCCTGCACGGCCGGACCCGGAAGACGATGCTGGTGCCGGTGGGTTGGGAGACCCACTCGGCCCCGGAACTGAGCGGTCGCCCCCAGCAGATGATCAATGATCGATTGCTGGCGCACTGCGACCTGTTGGTCGGGATCTTCTGGACGCGCCTGGGCAGTCCCACGGGCGTGGCGGCCAGCGGCACCGTCGAGGAAATTGATGAGCACATCAAGGCCGGCAAGCCGGCAATGCTGTACTTCTCACGCGCGCCCATCATGCCCGACAACCTCGACCAGGAGCAGTACGCCAAGCTTAAGGAATTCAAGGCCTGGGCGATGCCCAAGGGGCTGGTCGCCGAATTCGACAGTCCCGACGACTTCCGCGACAAGTTCCGACGCGGCCTCGAACTGAACCTTCGCGACAACGTCCATCTTGCCCGCGAGCTCGCGCCGGCCAGCGCCGAAGAGGCGGCTCCTGCGGCGGGGGAGCGGCGCGTCACCCTCAGCGACGAAGCGGTCAAGCTCCTGGTTGCGGCCGCGGAAACCAAAGAGGGCACGATCATGACCCACCGCAGCCACAGCGGCGCAACGATCAAGGCGGGTCGGGTCGACATGCTCGGCGAGGATCGCAGCCCCCGCGCCTCGGCGCGATGGTTCGCCGCCATCGAGGAGTTGGACGCCTACGGCCTGGTGGAGGCGACATCGTACAAGCGCGAGATCTTCCGGCTCGTCCATGCAGGTTGGGAGGCGGCCGCATCGCTGAAGCAGTATGATCCGCGTGGACCCGAAGCGGCCACGCCGGAGCTGAGCCAACGGCTGCGCGATCTCTGGATAAACACGCAGAACAATCGGGTAGCCAACAACCCGCCCTGTCTTGTCTCGCAGCCGTCGGCCTACATCTACCTCATCGCCGCTCAGGCGCTGGAAGCTCCGCGCCTCGACCTGGCCAGGATCCAGGCCCACCGTGGACTCCTGGCGCCAGAAAGCGCGCCCCACGTCGTGGCCAACCAAGACAACACCCAGTGGTGGGCCCATGGCCCGACCCGACCCATCGGTAAACGGCCCAATCCCGAAGCGGACTGGAGCGGACGCCTGTTGCGGCCTGGGGTGATTGAGCAGCTTTTTACGCTTGGGCGACCCGTCGAGGATGACGAGGAGATCCTCGTCGATGGTCTCGCGCTCGAACAGCGTATCGTCGACACGGTCGATCGCGGCCTCAAGCTGCTTGGCAAGATCGGGCTGGCGGGTCCGGTGCTGGTGGCCTTGAGCCTCCACGACCTCGAACCCGTCCGGTTCGCGGGACCAGGCCGGGTCGGACGCTTCCGGCAGCCCAGCCTGGGAACGGCGCCGATCCTTTTCCCCGCCGGAACCACCCTATCGGCCGACCTGTTGCGCGACGCTTTCGACGACCTCTGGCTGGCCGCCGGCTTCGCGGATGGATCGCCGTCGTTCCCGGGCGACGCTGGTTAGGTCAGCGGCCTCAAGTGGCAGCGGCGGGCGCGTACAGCGAAAAGCCGGCCGGTAGCGGCCCTGGGCCCCAATCCATTGCGACGGCGACGCTATGGCGACCCCGGGTCAAGGCCACGTAGAATTTGGCTCGGCTCTGGGGCTTGAGGTCGAACAGGGGATCGGCGAGCCAGTCTTGCATCGGACCCGTCGGCAGGATGACGACATGGTCAAAACCTCGGCCCTTGGACTCGCCGAAATTCATCACCGGCAATCGCGTATCGACGCCGACGCTGGTGATCTTGTCGCGCAGTTGCATGGGCCTGACGCTGGCCAGGTAGCGCCCGTGGTCTGCGGGCCGCACGATAAACACCCCCGAGCCGGCTGGCGGACCCGCCCGACAAGGCCCGCAGGCGCAGGCCTGGCTGGCGGCCAGGGCCGGAAACAGCCGGGACGACACCGCGCAGATGGCCGCGCTGTTGCGGTGCGATTGGTTCAGGGTCGCCTCGTCGATCTCCACCACGACCTTCTTGGGAAGCTCCTGCTGCAGGAAGGCGACGATCCCGCCGTCGGCATACTTGCCGTAACGCCTTTCATTGTGGGTGAGGTAGGTGACCTGGCGAGGGTCGCCGACCATGAGCAATCGGGCCGGGCTGCGGGCGAGCGCGGCCAGGATGTCGAGGTCGTAACCGGCCAGGTCCTGGACCTCGTCGACGAAGATGTGGGGGAAGACTCGACTGATCCTGTCGATCACGGCGCCGGCGCTCTTGTCGTTGCAGCGGATCGCCAGCTTGGAGAGCTTGTCTGAGAAAACCCGTCCAGCAGAGTCGAAGAAGTGCTTGTCGATGTCGGCTTCCGGCCAGGGGACGGCGATGCCCTTGGCGTTACGAAACCGGATCCCCGACTGGGCCTGAACCAGGAGCATCCCGGTGACAGGAAAATCGAACAGGCCGCCCTGGAAGGGTTTGACGCCATGGGTGATCAAGACGCTGAACCAGGTCATGATCACCACATTCGCCGGCACATGGCCGACGCGTTCGAAGAACTTCTGGCGGATCTCCGCCTCGTTGGATTCGGTGTAGGTCGTGATCAGGACCCGTTGATCCTTGATCTTCACCGCCTCGTCGACGAGGTAGGTCGTCTTGCCCGAACCGGCCGCGGCGATGACGATCTTGTTCTCGCCCTTCACGGCCCGATGGCCTCCTTGATGTAGTCGGGATAGGCGATCGTGGTCTTGGAATTGAAGATGGCCAGGGCGCTCTCGGTCTTGTTGGCGCGCATGTGGAGACGAAGGTCGTCCTCGGTCGTGGCCGACGCGCCTAGAACGGCTTTCAGCGCCGCCAGCCCGTTGGCCTTCAGGATCTTCGGCTCCAACGTGTTGTAGTTGAACGGCTTGTCCTTGACCTTCAGGTCGCCCTCATCGACGACGGGATCGAAGCAAACCTTGACCGTCTCCGAGCCCTTGTAGGCGGCGTACTTCTTCTCGACTGCGGTAGGGTCGCCGTCATTGTCGGTGACGACGGCGACAGGGATCTTCAGGGCGCTGGCCAACTCGAGGAACCGCAGGAACGCGGTGCCGACCGAGATGACGTCGATGCCGTCCTGGATGGGCAGCTTGCCGCCATGGGCGTCCATATAGGCCCGCTGAACGACGAGCTCGTCGGAGTCGCCCTCGACGAGGATGGCCTTGCCGGCGAGCGCCAGGCGAAGGGTGTCGTAGCCCGCCAGCTTCTTGAAGAAGTCGGCGGCCCCCAGCTCGGAGATCCGCACCACCTTGCCGTCGCGCAGGACGATGAGGTGGTCCAGGCCCAGCTTGTTGGCAACGAAGCTGCTGTGCGTCGAGATGATGATCTGCTTTTGGCCGTGCTGGTCGGTGAGGTCGGCGATTAGCTCGTTCAGCCGCGCATGCGACAGGTGGTTTTCCGGCTCTTCCAGAAGGATGGCGGTGGCCTCGGCGTTCTTCTTGGCGCTGAGGGCCAGCTTGGTCTTGATCACGCATTGCTCGCCCTTGCCGATGTACTGGAAGGGGATCAGGTCGATGTAGGTCATCAGGCTGCTCTCCCAGGCGGTCTGGGAAGACAGATCGACCGAGATGCTCACCGATTTCTGGCTGATCTTGGCGGCCTTGGTGATGCGCTCGTTGATCAGCTTGAGGTTTTTGTCCTCGACGAACGCCTCCTTGAGCTTTCGGTGGGCCTGCGAGATCGACGCCCGCTCGGCCTCCTCCAGCACGTCGCGGATGATCCGTGAAACATAGAGGTCTGACCCGTTCTGCAGCCGAGCGCTGGAGGAATCGATCAGGGCGGACTTGATCGGGATGTTGCGCGCGGTGATCCCCTTTCGAGCGAAGGAGCGCATGGTCGCGGTGTAGTATTCGACCGGGATGGAGGTCAGCTCGCCGGCCTTCACCAGCGCCTCGTAGGCCCCCTTGTAGTTCTCCTCGTCGAACTCGATCCGGTAGACCACGCCGCTGGCCTTGAGCTTCTCGGAGTTGCCGTCGCCTTCCAGCTCGGCCAGTTCGCTCGAGGTGCCCGAGAAGAACAGCTCGATGGTGATGGCGGGCGGCGGCAGAGGCGTGGCCGTGCCCAGGCTCTTCACGTACCTGTCCTGAGCGGCCAGATTGAACAGGTAGCTGGTGAGGTCGCCCTTCAGCGGGCGCCCGTGCAGCATCCCCGTCAGCGCCAGATGGATCGCCTCCAGGATCGTGGTCTTCCCGGACTCGTTGTTACCGACGATGACGTTCAGCCCGTCGTTCAGCGTCAGGGAGAACGTCTCCTCGTAGCACTTGAAGTTGGTGATCTTCACCTTGGCGATCTTCATGGGCGGATCCCGGACCTAGCCGGCATGTCAGCGACGAGAAGCGCCCGGCCTCCACGCTCTTGCTCGCGGCAACACTGAATCTTGGCCAAATCCACGCCCTTCTCCCCGACTCTCTCCCGGTCGACCGCCGGGCGCGCGATTCGCAGTATGGCGACCACCGGGCCGGAAAGGCGAGCCTTGCGCAAAGCACAACCGATCAGGGCAGTCGGAAAGGTTTTGCGGCTGGCAGGGCGGCATCCGGGACGGACCGCTCCGGCGCTGGTGGCGACGACCTGGCGCCTACTCCTCCCAATCTTCCCCACCCCAATCCATCTCGACAAGGCCGAGATCAGGGTCCTCGACCGAAACGAGCTCGGCAGACGCCAACGGCCAGCTGTCGTCGAGGATAGCGTCCGCTAACCGTACACGGGCTCTAAATGAGCGCGATGGCGGATAACGACGCCCCGGCTGTAGCCCGACTGCTTGCCCTTGCCCCAGGCGTGATGTTCCAGGCTCACCTCCGCCAGTTCGAACCGGAAGATCCGAACCGCGCCGTCTAAAAGGTGCGGTGAGACCGCCTGCACGGCCGCCTCGCCCAACGCCCATCCCAAAAGGCGCTCGGCCAGTCGCGCATAGGCCCGATCGCCCTCGCCGCCAGGAGCCAGTAGATCGGCCTGCAAGCGAAGGCGGGTGGCTGCGTCCTCGACGCCAGCGACGTAGTAGGAGACGCGGGGCTCGAACAAGCCCTCTGCCACCTTCACCGATGGGGCCTGGACCCGCCACTCCCCGGTCGTACGGTGATAGTCGCCGGCCGTGACGCCAAGACCCGCCAAGGCCAGGCAGGCGGGGACTGGCTACCAGCCGTCCAGGGTCGCCACGGCCGGCGGATGACGCTCGCGTTGCTTCTGCCGCTTGATCTCGGCGATGGCGGCGTGCACGCCGGCCCGGTCGGCGATGTCACGGCCGCGAATGTCGCGGGCCAGGCGTCGCGCGCCGTCGAAGTCGACGCCCAAGGCCAGCAGCGCGCGGCGCTCGGCGTAGCTTGCCAGGGCCGGATCGCCGCCCAGGATCCGCAGCGAGGTGAAGTTGGACTCAGTCTCCATCAGCATCGCCAGCACGAACAGGAACGGAATCAGGGCCAGGGAGAGCAGGATCGGATCGAGGAACTCGCGCAGCGTGTTCCAAGTCAGGAAGTCCTCGGGCTCCTTGAAGACCCCCACGAGGCTGAACAGGATGATGGCCAGGCCGACATAGACCTGTAGGCCGCTCAATGGCTTGACGATGATGGCGGTGTCGGGGTCGCGGGGCGCCACCGCCAGCATCATCGCCACCAGGGTCATGGCTGGCAGCAGCAGCAGCTCGCCCCAAAGCGGCAGGGTGTGGACCTCCGACAGGAAGACGACGATTTCGGTCCAGGCGATCGCCTCGGCGATCAGCCGACGCGCCGCGCCCGGCTGCGCCGCCAATTTCATCGCCGAGAACCCGCTGCCCAGCGCGACCGTCGCCCACCACACCAGGGTGGTCTTCAGGTTGGACGGCCGCCAGGCCCCCACCATTGAAAGCCCGACTACGACCACGGCGACGTAGACGCTGCCCGCCAGATAGGTCGCCACGAGCTTGGGCTGCAAAGCAGCCTTCACGACGCCCCACAGGCTTCTGCGGCCCGTCGGCCAGATCAGCAAGGCCGCCAGAAAGACGGCGATATAGATCAGCGCAACCCATTCGCGGCCGTTCAGGTCAAAACCGTAGGCGGCCGGATCGAACGGGACGGGTTTGGCGACTGAAGCGGTCGGATTCGGCATCGGCTCCAGGGGTCTGCGGGCGGGGCCCGAACGTGAGGTTGCGAGTCGGACGACGGCTCTGCTGGACATTGTGCTCAAGCTTGGACGAAATCCACCCGACGCCGCCGCGATCCGGCCGGATCGCCAAGGCCTGGGCCGGAAGGGCCCCCGGGGAGCAGAGACCATGACGCGGCGACGAAAGCGGCCAGAGCGGGTCTACAAGTACCGCGCCTTCAGCCAACGGACGCTGGAGATGCTGGTGGAGGACACGCTGTTCTTCGCCGATCCGAGCACTTTCAACGATCCGCTCGACGCCAAGCCGCGCCTGGAAGCAGACTTGGACGCCGCGGCGCTGGAAAAGGTCCTCGAGCAGTTGGTGATCCAGAGGGTGACCGCCGAGTTGTCCGCCGCCGCCAGGACCATCCGCTACAAGGGTCCCAAGACGGTCGACCACATCGCCCGCCAAAGCCAGCTGACCTTCACGCGCCTGCTGGAAAATATCCGGTACAACGCCACCGATCCGGAGCACGAGATCGAAGACCCGCTGCAGCACCTCCTGGGCCGCAGCGTTGAGACCGAGCTCATGCGGCGTTACGACAAGGGCCTGGTGTCACTGGGCATTCGCCCCAACTGCCCGTTGATGTGGAGCCACTACGGCGACCAGCACCACGGCCTGTGCATCGGCTACACCGTGCCGGAGGACGCCAACCTCCACCAAGTCCGATACGGCGGCGCGCCGGTCGTCAAGGCCAGCCTGGTCCAAGCCATGTTGCGCGGCGTGGCTAGCGCGCGCGAACGGGTCGATCAGGCGGTCCTGCTGCGCAAGGCCCCCGACTGGATGTACGAGGACGAGTGGCGACTGATCGGCGATCGCGGCGCACAGGACAGCCCCCTGGAGCTCAGTGAGGTCGTCTTCGGCCTGCGCTGTCCCACCGCCGTTCAATATGCGGTGTTCCGGGCGCTGGAGACGCGCCAGCAGGGGGTGACATTTTTCGACATCCACCGTCGGCCGGGCACCTTCGACTTGGTCAAGGAAGCCCTGGACACCGATGAGCTTTGCCGCGCTCTGCCACGACGCGCCCGCGACCGTCTGGAATGGTTTGACGAGGTGGACGACCAGGCGAGCGAGGCGGTGCCGACCTAAGCCAAACACCAAACATCGTCGCCCTTCCTGCGATCCAAGAGAAAGCTCTCCCATGCCGCCAGCGCCGGACAAGCGTCGTCACCATTATGTGCCCGTCACCTATCTGAACGGATTTGCCGATGGGGCCGGGAAGGTTGCGGCGTATCCCAAGGACGAGCCGACGCGGGTCTTCAAGTCTAAGCCCGACCGCATCGCCTTCGAGAACTACTATTACTCCCAGGTCACGCCCGACGGGCACGCCGACAACAACACCTTGGAGGACCTGTTCAGCGGCGTGGAAACGACCTGGCCGGGCCTGGTTGCGGATCTGGCGGCCTGCCGTCCTCTCGGCGCGAAGGCCGGGGTCCTTTTCGAATTCATCGCCCTGTTGCGTGTGCGGGTGCCGGCCGCCCGCGACGCGGTCGAGCGCTTCGACGCCGAGGCCGTGCGCATGACCCTGCGCCAGTTGGACGCCCGAGGCGATCTTCCGCCGTGGCCGGCGGGATTGGACGCGGAGAAGGTGGTGATCTCGATCGATCCCAACCGCAGCCTGCAGGCCATGCCGCACCTGCTCAAGGGTCTGGCGAGCCTTATCGAGCGCCTGGGCTTCGAGGTCGTCCACAACGCCACGCCGATCGACTTCATCACCAGCGACAACCCGGTGATCCACTATGACCCGGAGCAGCCGACCGACCGGCTGCGCCCGTACGACACCCCACCGGGGCGACCCGCCGTGCTTCTGGTGCCGCTGACGCGCCGGTTGCTGCTGCGCGGGCGCACCGGCCTGCCGATCCTCAAGACCGGCGACGAGATCGGCCGGGCGGAAATCCGCGACCAGGCGGAGATAGAGCGGCTGAACGGCCTGATCGCCCGGTTCGGCTACCGCTTCGTGTTCGCCGCCGATGCGGAACTGGGCCCGAAACTCGCCCTCTTCGCCGAGCACTCGCCGATCGCGGACTTCCAGCATCTTCCCCTGGCTAAGGGCAGCATGCTGACGACGCGGTTCACCTTTGGAGCCCGTCCGGACAAGCCCCGTTGGGCGCCGACCAACGCGGCCTGACGGGTCGCGTCGGCCCAGAGTCGATCATAATGGGCTTAGCAGGTCCATCTGCGGCGGGCCGGCGCCGCCCTGAGCCATGGCGGACGGGGTGCATGATGTCTGGCCCGCGACTATGAGCTGATGGCGGCAATGATCTTTGGCAAGGTCCCGCTGTTCGACACCGTGCTGGCGCCGGCGTTCGAGCTCGAACGAAGGCTCAACGCTGGGGCGACGCCGCCGATCGCTAAGCCTCCGGCGTTATCGCCCCCGTCGAACCGCGCGCTTGGGACGCACCAGCTCCAGACACATCTTTAAACCGGTGGGATCCACGCAGACCTCGCGGGGACGGCGACCGCCCAGCCGCGGGTCGGGATTGCTGATGAATGTGTTGGCCCAATCCTCTCCGTGTTCGGTGTTCGCCACGGCCCAAAGCTCCGCCAGGGCGTCCTGGGCCACGATCCTCTGAGCTTCCTCGCGACGCTGCTTGGCCAGCCGCTCGGTCAGGGCCTGCAGGGCCGCCTGTAAGTGCGCGGGGCTGGAACGTACCGCCTCCATTCGGGTCATGCGATTTTCTGGCGGTGCCGGACCCGCCATCCAGGCCTCCGCGCTTTCACCGCGCGCGACTAGGGCAGCTGCCCGGAACCGGGCCTCCCGATCGTCCGCCGCCGCCAAGGCGGCAGCCTCGGCCGCCAGGCGCCGCCGTTCAGCCACGTCCTTGCGCGCCTGCTCGGCGCGTTCCAGTGCGGGCCGCAGGGGAAGGCCCATCACGTCGACGGACGCGTCGTAGCGCCAGAAGGCCCCGTCGATCAGCCCAAACGCCGCTTTGAGCGCTTTCCAGGCCGCGCCACCGCTCGCCGCCACCGCCCGGGGCGGAGGGCTGACGGGTCCCGATCGGCCTAGCCAGGCCTCGCGGTCGAAACCGTTGCCTTCCGGTCCAGCGCGCTTGAGGATCTCCTCTAGGCGCATGCATAGGTCGTCGATCCGATCCTGGCTTTCGCGGGCCTCGCGGGCCTGTTGAAGGATCTGCTGGTGTACCTTGAGCGGCGGGCGCCAAAGGTCGTTGTCGGCCACGACCAGCCCCGCCTTCTGCAGGCCCCTCAAATAGGCGCGAATCAAACCGGTGGGTGTGTTGAAGTCCGGCGCCAGCGCGCGCGCTGCAGCGATCAGTTCGGCGTCGCGCGAAACCCCGAACAGCGGCGGCAAAAACCCTTGGCGCTCAAGGCGCTCGCGCAAGGCCACCACCGACAGGCCGTTACGCCCGTGCCAGGGCTGCTGGTCGATCACCACCGTCTTCAGGACGAGAGCTTGCCAAGCCTTGGGCGAGACGTTGAACGCCTTCGCACCGCGTGAGACCGGGACGCCGATGTAAGCGGAGAGTTCCACGGCCTCGATCTGGGCGAGCGCGCTGCGGACGGCAGGCAGGTAAGTCCCATCCTTGGGGCGAGGGAGGGCGGCCCAATGGCCCACCAGGGTCTTGGCCTGGCGCAAAACCTTCTGGCGCGCGGCCTCGGCCCGGTCGGCTAAGACCTGAGTCACCTGCGCCTCGACCGCGTCCTGGGCCGGATTAAACAGCCACTTGCGCGGGGCGCTGACCAGCACCGCCTCCCGCACCGTCTCGAGATCGGCGCGGCGCGGCAGTTTCGACAGATCGATCTCGATGGCCGAGGTCTTCTGCGCGCGGATTCTTTCGACCTTCTCGGAGTCGGAGGCATGCGTGACCAGAATCTCAATGATCAGGTCGCTGGCGCGCCGTCTTAGGACCACATCGGCCACCACACCCGGAAAGACCACTTCCATCTTTCCAGACTCGAAAACCTGGTGCTTGGCGGCATGCGTCTGCCGGCGTACGCCCTCGCGCTCGGCGGAGATGGCCGGCAGAGTAAGCCCCAGCTCGTCCATGACCATTTGTTTACCCAACTTGTGCAGGGCCGTCTCCAGCGCCCCAACACAGGCGCCATCACGCGCATGGGCGAAATGGTCCGCCCGCGGCTTTGGCCTTGCGCCGGATTTGCGGGCGATCAGCGGCTCCTCGCAGGCTGGACAGATACAGCCGCAGGCGCGTCCGCTGACCACCTCGTGGATCGAGACGATGCGGCCCTCGGCCGTCTGGCCGAACGCCAGGCGAACCGTTCCCCGCCGCCATGGGCTATGATCATGATCCAGACGCGCCACGACCAAATCCTGCGCTGCGTCGCGTCCGGACACCAGGGGCGCAATCGGCCCCTACGACCGGGCCTGTCGCAGAGCCGAGCTCAGGATTGATAGAAATAGTTTTCAAGGATTAGGCCGCCGAGTCCAGCACGACGGATTGGGCGCGCTAAGGTGTTCAATCAGAAATAGTCGGTGACGATAACGGACCCCAGAGGGCAAATGGCCGACGAGCCACGGCCTGCGGGTCGTTACCCTTCAGCGAGGACCCATGGCCAAGAGGCACCGTCCGACTAGTCCCTTGCGTGAAATCAACGCCACCGTGGCTACCGCCACACCCGCTGAGGGCGTTTCGGCGCAGTCCAGCTTCAAGGCGACCTTGGCCGAGCTGGAACAACTCGTAAAGGAGAGCGACGGTGTCGAGGTGATGGCGCGGTTGGCGTTCTCGCTTCTCTACTCGCTGGGCCGCGATCCGCAGCGCCAAAAGCGACAAACGGTGCAGGTGTTTCACCTGGAGCTGCTGCAGGCGCTCTATCTGTCCAAGCCGAGGACCGCGACCGACGCGGACACCGATCACGCGGCCATGGCCGGGCGGGCAATGACCCTCATCACCGACCATGCCGCAGCCTTTCTCGACCGCTCCAGCGGCCGGGTCGCCGAAGATCCGACCGAAGACGCCCGGTTGGCGCTCGTCGATCAGGTCCAGCGATGGTCGCTGGCAGTCCGGGGCGCGCGGCACATCCACCAGACGCTCGGGTTTCTCAAAAACGTCGCGCCTTCACTCGACGTGGCCTTCCATAGGAAGTTCGGCTGCACCTTGGACGAGGTTGTCAAGTTGATCGAGGGCTTCTTCGATCTGCTGTCTCAGCGCTTCAATGCGGATCGGGCCTGGCGTCGGAAATGGATATGGGAGCGCGGATCGCGCGCCTACAAGGTGGACGCGTTCTGCACCCGGTTCCCGGAAGAGGCCGCCGAGCGGTTCCGCGCAGAGGCGGTCCGCCCCGGGCTGTCGCACCAACACCTCTTCGGTCTCATGTGGGTCACCGCAGAGCGCCTGCTGGCCGGCGTCTTCACGTTTCGGTACGAGGACATCGACGCGCGCTTCCGCACAGGCGAGGAGACCGCTCTACGGGCCTTCCTCGACAGACTGTCCTATCGCTTCGGTGATCTAGCGCACGTGCCGGCGGACCGCATCCAGCTCGCCAATCCCGTCCGTCTGCGGCCATTCGTGCGGCTGGATGACGGCAGCTATTTCGCCGCCAATTCTGCCAGCCTGGGGACTGGTCTGGTCGAAGTGATCGAAGACCTGTGCGCCGATGACGTCAAGCTCAAAGAGCGATGGGAGCGGGCTAAGGGCGATTGGCTGGAGATCAAGCTCAAGCAGGTCGTGAAGGCTGGTCTGCCCCATGCCGACGTTTGGTCGAAGGCCAAATGGGTCGACGACGAGGACAAGGAATGGGAATCCGATGTCGTCGCCGTCATCGACAAGACCGTGCTGGTGTTCGAAGCCAAGTCGGGACGCATCAGCGCCCCGGCGCGCCGGGGCGCACCCGAGCGCCTGAAGAGCGATCTGAAGAAGCTGGTCGTCGATGGCTCGGAGCAGTCTGAACGATTCCGGGACCGCGTCGCCAAGGCCAGCGGACCCGTCACCTTCACAACAGCCGATGGGCCCCTGGCCTTGGACCCGCAAGCGGTCCGCCGGATTACGCGGGTCACCGTGGTCTTCGATTCCTTGGGCTCGCTGTCGGCGCACTGGCCGCAACTGGTCGAAGCCGGCCTGCTGCCATCCACCACCAATATTGCTCCGACCATGAGCGTCTTCGAGCTGGAAACCGTGTTCGAGGTGCTGACGCTCGAACTTGAGCGCTGTCACTACCTGCACCGGCGCTCGGATTTCGAGAAGAACGCGCGCTACACGGCCGACGAACTCGATCTCCTCGCTTTCTATCTAGACACTCAGTTCAATGTTGGTGAGGCCGAGTTCGATGGTACACCATTCGAGCTCTACGGAGCCTCGATCTCGCTGGCGGCGGGCTACAGCGAGCGGCGCGCCGCCGGAACCCTGGCGTTCCCAATTGAGCGCTCTAACTTATGGAGCCGACTGCTCAACGCCCTGGAAGATGCTCGGCCTGTCGGATGGACGCGGTTCGGCTACCGCCTTTTGTGTGCAGACCTGAAGGGACAGAAGACCTTCGAGAGCTTGGTGCGGCAAGGATGGCGAGCGGTGGAGCGCAAGCCAAACCACTTCTTCACAACGGGGATCACCTTCGGGAGCCGCGACTACAAACACACGATCGCCTTCGCGATAGGCGCCCCCAACTCACCAGAGCAGTTCCGGCAGAACATCGGTCACGCATCACGTTCGGCCGGCTTGCAGGGCGGGCAGGACAACTTGCTGCTGCTCTACTGGTTTTTCCCGAAGACGGGGCACGCCTACGACTTCATTGGCGTGATGCAGACCGCCGGCCAGATCGAGACCTCAGCCCGCCGGACCTGATGTCCGTCCCTGAACGGACCGGAGGAGCGCTTTCGAAAATCCGTGTCAACCGCAGCAATTGGCGCGAATTCGTCAGGAAGGACAGAGGCCAGCCGATGCTGGACGACATTTGGATGCGACCGATTTTCGATGGCGAGGCGCCGGCGCTGCAGCCTTTCGAATGATGCTTACTTTCGCTTGCGATTTGGGTTCGCCCTGCGACGTCGAGGACCTACTAGAGTGGGGAAGGACGATGTCAGTCCTCGGCTTCGTCCTCGGGGGGGCCGCTGGTCTCGACCTCGGACGGCGGATGACGATGCAGCCAGGAAAATTGCCGAGCCAGGCGCAGGTCCACATCGATGTCGAGGTCGCGTTCATAGGCATCGGCGTCCAGGGCTTGGCCGTGGATTTCGCGTAGCCGGGCCTCTAGGGCCTCAGGGTCTAGCAGCGACGCCAGGCTGTTATAGCCGCCCTGGTCGAAATCACTGACGTTCGGTATGCCCGACTCCATGCCCCAGGCCACGGCGGTCACCGCGCGCAGAAACCGGCTGGCGCTGGCCGGGTCGTGGGCGATGAGGGCGGCGAGACGATGCTTAACTGCGGTCTCGGCCGTCGAGCCGCCGCCCCGAATCACCGCGAACATGACCTGCGAGAACCTGTCTCCCAGGGTTTCGAAGGGGTCCGCCAGCCCAACGACCGCCTCGGCCACCAGGCTAAGGAGCCGTTGCTGGCGATCGGCCTCGATGAACCCTCGCGACTGGCCCTCCTCGTCACGCCGGGCCCGAGCGAACCGCAGAACCTCGATGACAAACGGGATCGCCAGTGTTGACCGGGCCAGGGGATCGAGCACGGCGTCCTGACCCGCCTGATCCAACCTGCCCAGCAAATGCGCCACTAGGATCGCCGCTTGCCTGAAGACCCAATCGCCCACAAGGGGCTCGCCGGAGCGGGGCAGGCGGCCGCCCCGGTCGGCTAGGGCAGAGGCGAGCACCGGAGCCGCAGCGGCCGGTATGAGGTCCTCGCGCAGTCTCAGCTTACGGATCAGGACCTCGGCGGCGCTGCGCTCGAGCGCTTTATCGAAGGCCAGGCCGACTGCTTCCACCGCGCCCTGGGTCGCATCCTCGACGATTGCGTCGACCGTTTGGTCCGAGAGGTCGCCGGTTGGCACCGCATAGGTGAAATAGCGATGGAAGTAGTCCCGGCTGCAGACCCGCTTTTCAATATTCCACCGCGTGTCCCACTCGCTGCCGTAACCCATGGTCCCGGTCCGGGGAAACAGGTGGGTGATCAGGTCTTCGATCCCGGACTTCTGGGGCCCGTCGATGGGCAGGGCGTCGATCAACGTCTGGACCGGACTGGGCGGAGCCGGGGGCCCGAAGTGGTTGCGATTGTCGTGCAACAGCGCTTGGGGGTTTTGGCGAATCGCCTGGTAGACGGCTGGATAAAACACGCGCAGACCTTCGATCAGGATCTGGTCGACGATGCGCACCTCGCCCTTCAGCATCGGCACGGCGAAGGTGAGGGCATTGTCGAAGAGCTTGACTTGGCGGGGCGTCCTCAAGACCTCGCCGAAGGCCGAGACGAGATTGTTGGCCAGCTCGTACTGTTCGCCCTCAACCAGTGTCAGATCGCTCTCGCGCACGGCCCGGTCGCAGCAGGTGAACAGCATTGTGCGCAGAGTCTCGGGCTTGGCCGGCGGAAGATGCAGCGGAGCCTGGACGATCTTTTCCAGGAAACGGCGCCCTGCGGCGATGTCGCCGGAACCATAGGCCTCGCCCAGCGCCTCGGCGACGATCACGTCGTCGAAGGCCAAGACATAGGTAGTGTGGTCGAAGTCGCCCGACAGGCGCACCAGTTTGAACAGGGTCTGGATGTCGGCACGGTCCAGACGATCTATGTCATCGACGAAGACCACGACCTTCTTACCGTGCTTCTTCAGGACCTGGCCGATCTTGTCGCGCGCTTCGATGAGGCTTTCCGAACTTATGGCCTCGCCATAGGCGGCGACGGCCTCGCCGACATGAGGGATGGCCTTGCCGAAGCGGGAGACCAACGTGGCGACGTTCTCCTTGGTGAACCATCCGGTCTTCTCCAGCGCCTCGCCGAGCGACTGGAAGAAACTCTTGGTGATGGCCTCGGTGCTGGCGCCGTAGAACCACGGATTATAGGTTATCGACACGACATCGTCGTTGCCGGCCAGCGCCTCCTGGATCAGCTGCAGCACAGAGGTCTTGCCATCGCCCCAGGGACCGTAGATCCCGACGACGAGGCTTGACGGGTCGCTGCGCCGGGCGATGATGTTGGCCACCTGGCCGGCGAAGGGCGCGCGATCAAACCGATCCTCGGCCCGCGTGGAGATCGGGCGGTCGGCCTGGATCGACAGGCCCGGACCGGCGGGCTGATCCTGAGAGGCAGGCGCCGCCATGGGCTTGGTCTTTGGCCTGGAACGGTCGAATATTCCCATGGCGCAGCTTAACGGACTTCAACCCAGGAGCGCAACGCCGCGCGGACCTCGCAATGCCTCAGCGCCTTCAGGGCTACCTGACGGCGTATCGGTATCTCCTGGTAGAGCTTGGCGAACCCTGCGAGCGGCAATTCCCCCCGTCGTCAACCTAATGGCTACGGAACTAAAGAGCCGATCGACCAAAGGTTTTTCTGCACGGCACCTGGCTCAATGGGAGTGGCGCGCCTCGCCGCGCTTTACCTGGACGCGGCGGCTTGTGCGCCGACGCGCGCATCGGGGACTGGAATTCGGAGAAATTGGAGTTATGGTGAAGTCTGAGCCCGACCCCAGGGCTCGGCCGCTGCCATAGCGAAGGATCCAAGGTCCAAGGGGTGTTTCGACCTTTCGCGACCGTCCCTCACCAACGGCCGTAGAAACGAGCAGCACGTTTCGTCAGGCCGCTGAGGAACGATTGCATGTACTCCACCTATGACGGTGCCAAGCGCCGCGCCCAGACCCTCGCCGGCTTCCTGCGCGACGCCGAGGTCCCCATCCCGCTGAATGTCTGCCAGCAGGCGATGGCCCGCGCCGGCGGCTATCGCGACTGGGTTCATCTACGTCAGGCCCTGGTCAAGGGCGTCCGGCGCCCCGCCACGCTTGACGGATTTCTCCGCCGGTTCGTCCTGGTTCTGCCTGATCAGGCTGTAGGCCCCGCCTACCGCTGGGCCGAGGCAGAGATCTCATACCTAACGACCCGCACGCGGCGGGACCCGCCCGAGCGCGAGGACATCGACTGGTACGCCCGCGTCCACGAGTACGCCTTCGCGATCGGCGTGCTCCACCGCTCGCGCACGCCCTTGCTGGTCCCCGGTTCCGGGGCGGGCCAGCGCCTGCGCCAAGCCATCATCTGCGAACTCTGCACCGGGCTTTCGAAACCGCGGCTCGACTGGAAGATCTTCGTCCTAACGTTCGACGGACCTATAGAGGATCACCTGCGCGATGAAGTGGCCCATCCCCATTTCGAGCGTGAGCTCGCGCGGCTGTGCGACGCCGGCATTCTGGAGTGGGACGCCGCCAGCCAGACCCTTCGCCTCAACCCGCCACCCCTGGCGGTGCTGCGCGCTCACATCGCCAAGTGCCGCGAGCACGACGCCGAGTACTGGCGCGAGGCGGCCTGAAACGTCGTGTTTCTGACGTGACGTGCGAGTCCGCTTCTGGCGCAATGGGGCTTCAGCGTCAGCCAAACTGTTTTCCCGTGAACGCAACCGCCGCCGCGCCGTTGTCTGCTTGGGTCAAGCTTGTGGCCTAGTTGGGGGGGCGACGACGCGTGACCGTGCAACAGGGACTGTCCTTTGGCCTGATCGGCGCGACCGTGCTGTGCTTCATCTGGGGGCGGTGGCGCTACGACCTGATCGCCCTGGGCGCCCTGGCTGTCGGCGTGGTCTTCGGGCTGATCCCGATCAAGTCGGCCTTCGACGGCTTTTCCAACGACATCGTGGTGATCATCGCCAGCGCCCTGGTTCTGAGCGCCGCCATCGCGCGTTCGGGCCTGGTCGACACCCTGATGGCGCCGCTGCTGCCGCACCTGAAGGACGAGCGCAGCCAGGTCCCGGTGCTGGCGTCGGTCACCACGGTGCTGTCGATGGCCACCAAGAACGTCGGAGCCCTGGCCCTGATGATGCCCTCGGCCCTGCGCATCGCCCGAAACACCGGCGTATCTCCGGGCCGCCTGCTGATGCCGATGTCGTTCGGCTCGCTGGTCGGGGGCCTCGCCGTTCTGGTCGGCACCTCGCCCAACATCATCGTCTCTGAGGTGCGGCAGGAGGCGCTGGGCAAGCCGTTCAGGATGTTCGACTTCATGCCTGTGGGCGGGACCCTGGCGGTTCTGGCCATTGTCTATCTGGCCTTCGCTTATCGCCTGCTGCCCAAGGGACGGACCGCGGCCATCGACATCGACGCGGCCCTGGCCGCCAACGCCTATGTCACCGAGGTGGAAATCCCTGAAGGCTGGAGCTTCGAGCGCTCGCGGGTGGGCGACCTGCAGAGGGCGGCGGGGGAGGCGGTCGTCGTCGTGGCCCTGCTTCGCGGCCGCAAACGCATTGCATCTCCCCATCCCAATCGCAAAGTCTTGCCCGGCGATGTGTTGTTGCTGGAGGGTCAGCAACAGGCGCTGAACGAACTGATCGTCAAGGCCAGGCTCAAGCTCAGCGACGCCGACCGCCCGGTCGTCATGGACGAGCCCACCGACGAGGTTCGAGTGGTCGAGGCGGTCATCGGGGCGGAGTCCGATCTGATCGGCCAGAGCGCCCGGGGACTGACCCTCAACGACACCTATGGCGTGAACCTGCTCGGCGTCAGCCGGGCGGGCTATCGCATGGCCGGGCGCCTGGCGACTGTGAAGATGAAGGCCGGCGACATCCTGGTGCTGCAGGGCGCCGAACAGCTGCTGCCGACGGCCTTGCAGGCGCTGGGCTGCTTGCCCCTGGCCGAACGCGAGGTCCGCCTGGGCGGCTTTCGCCACGCCCTGTTGCCGACCGCCATCCTGACCGTGGCCATGCTGCTGGTGGCGTTCGGCGTCCTGCCGGTGGCCGGCGGCTTCTTCGCCGCCGCCGTGCTGGTGGTCGCCACCGGCGCGCTGCGGATGCGCGAGGCCTATGCGGCTCTGGATGCGCCGGTGCTGGTGCTGGTCGCCGCCCTGATCCCGGTCAGCGACACCGTGCAGGCCAGCGGCGGCACTGACCTGATCGCCGGCTGGCTGTCGGGCGCGTTCCACGGTCTTCCGCCGCTTCTCACCTTGACAGCGATGATGGCGGTGGCCATGGCCGCTACACCGTTCCTGAACAATGCCGCCACCGTGCTGATTGTCGCGCCGATCGGCCTGGGCCTGGCTAAGCACCTGGGCCTCAGCCCCGATCCCTTCCTGATGGCCGTGGCGGTGGGGGCCGGCTGTGATTTCCTCACGCCCGTCGGCCATCAGTGCAACACCCTGGTGCTGGGTCCGGGCGGCTATCGGTTCGGCGACTACGCCAGGCTCGGCGCGCCGCTGACCGTCCTGATCCTGCTGGCGGCGCCCAGCCTCATCGCCTGGGTGTGGCCGTTCGTGGGGCGATGAGGTCTTCGCGTCCCGAGACGGGCGAGGGGTTTGTCTTGGTCCGAGGTTTTGCTATCTCGAAGGCAGAGATCGGGCCGCGCCGCGGCCGGGCTGGCGCCGTCGGGCGAACCCAGTCAGGCGTCCGTCGATAACCGGACGCCGCGTCGCAACCCCCGAGGGGCGCGGCGGATCTCGGTCGACGACATCCGCCATGCCTGGCTCGGCCGTCACGAGGACTGGCCATGATCCACAAGTTCGCCCGACGTTCGCTCGCCGGTTTCAAGGCGTTCATCGCCAATGAGGCCGCCGGCGGGTATGTACTGATGGCCGCCGCGGCCCTGGCCCTGGTCGTGGCCAACTCGCCGCTGGCTGGCGGCTATTTTCGCGCGCTCGACCTGCACCTGGGCTTCGGCCTTGGCCCCGTGCGTCTGGAGGAGAGCCTCCTGCACTGGATCAACGACGGCCTTATGGCCCTGTTCTTCCTGCTCGTCGGGCTGGAGATCAAGCGTGAGGTCCTCGATGGGCAGTTGTCGCGTCCCGCCGATGTGCTCTTGCCGGGCGCCGCCGCCCTGGGCGGCGTCGTCTTGCCGGCCGCGATCTATCTGGCCTTCAATTTCAAGCACCCCGCCAGCGCTGCCGGATGGGCCATTCCGTCGGCCACGGATATCGCCTTCGCCCTCGGGGTCCTGGCCCTGCTGGGGCCGCGTGTCCCCACCTCGCTGAAGATCTTCCTGACCGCCATCGCTATCATGGACGATCTAGCGGCCATCGTGATCATCGCCCTGTTCTACACCGCCCAACTGCACCTGCTGGCCCTGGCCGGGGCGGGCGGCGTCCTGGTGGCGCTGATCGGGCTCAACCGCTTGAAGGTGATGAGCCTTTGGCCCTACCTGCTGCTGGGCGCGGTCCTCTGGTTCCTGGTGCTCAAGTCGGGAATCCACGCCACCCTGGCTGGCGTCGCCCTGGCCCTGACCCTGCCGCTGCGCGGCGGCAAGGCTTCGCCGCTGCACCGGCTGGAGCACGCCCTGCACAAGCCCGTCGCCTTCGGAGTCACGCCAATCTTCGGCTTCGCCAACGCCGGCCTGTCGTTCGCTGGGGTCGGATTTGCAGCTCTGCTCGATCCCGTGCCGCTGGGCGTGGCCCTGGGCCTCTTCGTCGGCAAGCAACTGGGGGTGTTCGGTGTCGCCTTCGGCCTGATCAAGCTGGGCTGGGCCCGCCTGCCACGTGGCGCCTCGCTGGCCCAGCTCTACGGCGTGGCGGTGCTCTGCGGCGTCGGGTTCACCATGAGCCTGTTCATCGGCGGCCTGGCGTTCCAGGATCCGCGTCTGGTCGATGAGACCAAGATCGGCGTGCTGGCCGGATCCCTGGCCTCGTCCCTGGCGGGAATGGCCATCCTGACCTGGGTCGCCCGGCGTCGGTCCGCCGCATCGGCCCGATCGGCCGGCCAATAAAGCGCCGGATAGCGCGAGCCGTCAGGCCGGGCGGGCGCCGGCTCGTCGCGCCGTGGCGATGATTTCGGCCAGGATGTCGGCCCCGTCGTCGAGCCGGGCCAGATTGCGCCGCGAAATGGTCTCCAGGATCTGCGCGCCGCGGGGCCGCAGTTCCAGCACCACGCGGCGGCGATCGGCCTCGGCGCTACGCCGCGTCACGAGGTCTTGCTCGACGAGCCGGGCCACGAGCTCGACAGTGCTGTGGTTCTTGATCAACAGGCTCTGAGCCAACTGCCCTATCGAGATCGGCTCCGGACCTGGGTGGGCCTTGATCGCCAGCAGGGCCTGATGCTGCTGGCTCGACAGGCCGTGGGCTCGCGCGCCGTCCTCGCTGAACGCCAGGAACTGCCGGATCGCCTGGCGAAACTCCGCCAGGGCTCGATAGTCCTGCGGCTGCAGGGCCGCCTCGTCCGCAAGGGAGGCGGCAAGGGCTTCAGCGTGGGGCAGAGGGGATGCGGGCAAGGCGTACGATCCGGCGCCGCGCGGCTTGCGGCCTAGCGATGCTAGCACGTGAGCGCCGGGATCGACGCGGTCAACGTCGGACCGGGGGAGGCAGCGCCTGACGCTTGACCAACCGGCGGCCGATCCGGTAGGCGAACATACATCGTGGCACGATGTAATTTGAACCTTCGCTTCAGTTCGCGCCCGCCGACGGAACGCCTGTCCATGTCCTCGCCGCTGGAACGTCTCGAGCGCCAACGCAAGCTGGTGCGTCTGCGCGCCCGCCGCTCGCTGCGCACCGGCGCGGTCGTCGCCGCCGCCGTCGTCGCCGGCGGCGCGGCGGTGGCGTTCGCCAAGCTTTGCGACGAGGCGATGGACGTCCATGCGCGGCTGATCGCCGGCCGGGCCTGGCTGGGGCCGGTCCTGCTCGTCGTCGGCTTGCCGCTGTGCGTGGCGTTGATGCGCCGTCTGGCGCCAGCGGCGGCCGGCAGCGGCATCCCGCAGGTGATCGCGGCCGGCGAGATCGGGCGCGGCCGAGGCCTGGACGGCGAGAAGATCCACGACTCCCGGGTCTCGCTTCGCACCGCCCTGGTCAAGGTCGCCCTGGCCGCCCTGCTGCTGGTTTGCGGCGGCTCGATCGGCCGAGAGGGCCCCACCGTGCAGGTCGTCGCCGCGGTGATGGTGTTCCTGACCGGATGGCTGCGGGGCGGGCCGGGGCGACGGACCTTGCTGATCGCCGGCGGCGCGGCGGGCGTCTCGGCCGCCTTCAACACCCCCATCGCCGGCATCGTCTTCGCCGTCGAGGAATTGGCGCGCGGCTTCGACAAGCGCGCCAACACCGTCGTCATCCTGGCCGTGGTCTCCGCGGGCGTGGCCGCCTTCGCCTTGGGGGGAAACTATGCCTATTTCGGCAATATGTCGGGTTCGGCAGGCTGGAACGCGTGGATCAGCGCGGCTCTGATCGGCGTGGCCTCGGGCCTGGTGGGCGGCCTTTTTTCCCGGCTGATGGCCGCCGTGCTGGTCGGAGACAATCCGGTACGACGCTGGAAGGATGCGAGGCCTGTCGGTTTCGCCGCGCTTTGCGGCTTGGCGGCGGCGGGGGCGGCCTTGGCCAGCGGCGGGGCGACCTATGGCGCTGGGTACAGTGAGGCCAAGTCGCTGCTGTTTGGCGGGTTTGCGTCCGGCGGGACCCTGGCTGCGGGCAAGTGGGTGGCGACCCTGGCCGCCGCGGCCAGTGGCGCGCCGGGCGGGGTCTTTGCGCCGTCTCTGGCGACCGGCGCGGGCCTGGGCGCGCTTTTTGCGCACCTGGCGCCGTGGGCGGGTGGCCGTGAGGCCGTCACCCTGGGCATGGCCGGCTATCTGGCCGGCGTGGTTCAGGCGCCTTTGACCAGCGCGGTGATCCTGATGGAGATGACACGCGATCCGGGTCTGGTTGGCCCGCTGCTGCTTTGCACCCTCGTCGCACGCCGATGCTCGGAGGCGATTTCACCAACGCCGCTCTATCACGCCCTGGCCAGGGCCTGGACCCGTCCGCGCCGGCGCGTGGGGGCGCAACCAACGCCCGAGGTTCCGGGGCCCGGACGGTGAGGATCCTCGACCTGGCGCGCCGCCTGCTGTCGGTCAGCGCGCTGCTCGTGATCGGCGGACTCGCCGTCAGCATCCTCACACATGACGCCTGGCTCATCGTCGGGCACGCCACGGGCGCGCTCAGCGGGGTGATCGCCCTGATAGCTGTCGCCTTGCTGCTGACGGCCGGCTATCGCCGTTTAAAGGCGAAAGGCAAAACACGCGGGCAGGCCGCACCGGCTCCGCCGTGCGAGCCGCAGCTTACGGGGCTGAGGCAGGCGACAGATTCTTGCCGGAGCGTGGCTTGGGATGATCCTTCAGATCACCGACCAGCGCCTTCATCCGCGAAATCTCGCGGGCCTGGGCGGTGAGGACGCCGCCTATGAACAACATCATTGTGGCGACCAAACCGAAGCGTCTCAGCCGGGCGGTGATTTCAGGAAAGTCAGGCGCTCGTCCGTCCTGGCCGGGACGACCTCCACGACCTCTGCGGTCACGACGCCTTCCATAACGAACGGGTCCTCCTGGACGCGCCTATCGACCTCATCCCGCGTCGCGCCATGGGCGAGGATCATACCACCGACGCCGGCCTGCAGGCTTCCGACCAGCACGAAAACTCCATCTTCGAAGCCCTGCCTGATCCAGGCGTTATGACTATCCATCAGAGATGGCGCGCGGCTTTTGTCGGCGAAACGCAGAGTGATCACGAACATCGTGTTTCCTACACGCAAAGGGGAGGAGGTTGGACGGGGGCGGAAATCCGCGCGTCGAGCCAGGCGTTCAGATTGGCGACCTCGAGGCGGATGAAGGCCTCGTCCTTGAAGGCCGTGGCGAGCGTGGCCACGCCTTGGCTGCGCATCAGCACGTGCATGGCTAGCGCGTCCGCCTCTTGCGCTTGTCCGAGGGCTTCAAACTGCAGCTTCAGCCAATCCCGAAAGAGTCTGAAGAGGCCCGCGCTAGCCGGCAGGGCCGAGTGATCCAGCTTGGAAAGCTCAACGCAAAGCGCACCGACGGGACAACCGTGCGCCATGATCTTGGTCTGGTTGACGACGAGGATCGCAATGAAGCTTCGGATACGATCGGCGGGGTGCGCACTTTGGCCTTCCCAGGCCTGGAGCATTGCCGAGGTGTTGATCAAGCGTAGCGCGATCACCGCATCGAGGATCTCGTCCTTGGTTCTGAAGTGATAATAGAAATTGCCTCTCGAAAGGCCTGTGGCGGATGCAATGTCGCCAAACGAGGTGGCTTCAAAACCGCGCTCGTAAAACAAGCGATCGGCCGCCTCCACAATCTGTTTACGCGTATCAGCGGCCGACATCCGAGCCTCCATCATCAAACGTCACCATAGGTCAAGCGACCTAGATGTCTAGGGCGATCGTCCTAGGACGCCTATGCGACAGGCATGGAAATTGTCGGCGGCGGTTTCCGCTGCTCCCGGGCAGGCCAGCAAGATTCATCGCGAGTAGCGCCGTCAGGCATCATGCCTGACGTTGGTCGCTGTCACGCCGACGATCAGGCCGTCGCGGATCCATGCGCCCAGCCAGCCTCCGACGCGGTTGACGCCGTCGTCTCCGAAGCGGGCCTCTGCCTCCTGGCACAGCGCTGCGAAGGTCACGCCCGAACGGGCGGCGGCCAGGGCATGCTGCTCGTGCCGGTCGATCGTCCGCATGCGTGGGACCTCGCCCTGTCGCCAGATCAGGGTCGCGTCGGCCTCGACCACGCGTTCGACCGCCGGCGGCTGGGCCTGGTCGGTCAGGGCGAACCAGATCGCCGCTGCGTTGGTCGTCGGGAAGGCCAGGTCCAGGCTTGGGGTCAGGCGCAGCACGACGTGGTCCCAATCGATGTTGGTCAGATCCGTCGCGGACAGCGCGGCTCTGTCGGGCGCGATGAAGGCGCGGTCGAGGGCCTGTTCGATCCAGGCCAACTCCGCAACCTCGGGGTCATCGGGGAAGAGGGCGGCCAGGGTCTGCGGGAAGTCCTGTCCATAGGCGTCGAGGGTCCAGCTCAAGGGCGGGGCGCGCTCGACATGGGCCGCCGCCGCGGCCGTGAACGCCTCGGCTCCGATCCAGGCGAGGGTCTTGGCGAAGGTTGTTTCCAGGCAAGCCAGCAGCTGGCTGCGATAGTTGTTCTGATAGACCTGCAGGCCTCGTACGGCCTCCTGGCCGATCCGGCCGGCGGCCGTTTCGTCGTCGGACGCGAGCCAGGCGCGCATGTCGCGCTGCAGGGCCAGGAGGCTCATGCGGCCCTCACGATCTCGCCCGCGGCGATCGCCCGCGCGGTTTCCACCTCGGCCAGCAGCTCGGCGAGCGGGGGGATGTCGTCGTCGCGCTCGATCATCGTCGCCACCGGACCAAGCTTGCGCGCCACATGCGCGTAGAGCCGCCACACCGAGTCCGGCACCGGCTGGTCGTGGGTGTCGATCAGCATCGCCTGGCCGCGGCTATGGCCGGCCAGGTGGATCTGGCGGACCCTGTCGAGCGGCAGTCCGTCGAGATAGGCGATCGGATCGAAGCCGTGGTTGCTGGCGCTGACGAACACGTTGTTGACGTCGAGCAGCAACTGGCAGTCGCAGCGGGCGCACATCGCCTCCAGGAACTGCCACTCGGTCATGTCGGCCGGCTGCAGGTCGACATAGGTCGACGGGTTTTCGATCAGCAGGGCGCGGCCCAGAACCGCCTGGGCGTGATCGATGTTGGCGCAGACGATGTCGAGCGCCTCGCGCGTATAGGGCAGGGGCAGAAGGTCGTGGGAATTGAATCCCTCGATACGCGACCAGCTCAGGTGATCGGAGACGAACAGAGGATCGATTTCGTCGATAAGAGCCCGCAGGCGCTCCAGATAATACGGGTCCAATCCATCAGCCGATCCGAGCGACATCGATACGCCGTGCAGCGCCACCGGATAGCGGGCGCGCACCTGGCGCAGGATCCGCTTGGGGCGCCCGCCCTCGACCATGAAGTTCTCCGAGATCACCTCGACGAAGTCGACGGGGACCTGGCGCTCCAGGAACTCGGCATAGTGCGGCTTGCGCAGGCCAAGCCCGAAGCCGGCGAACGGAACAACAGACATCAGGGCGCTCTCCGGAAAGAAGAACGGCCCGGCGACGGCGCGCCGGGCCGGGGGCGATCACTTCGGTTCGGTGGTGTCGCCGCCCGCCGCCTTGCAGGCCTTGAGCGTCATGGCCTTGAAGCCCTGGCCCTTGCAGGTGTTCTTGCCCTTGCAGTCGTTCTTGGCTGTCTTGCAGTCGGACGTGCCCTTGCAGCTGTTGATGCCGTAGCAGTGCACGACTTCGGCCTTGGCGCCCGCCTCGGTGGCGAAGACGGGGGTCGAGGCGGCGGCGACGGCCACCACGGCAGCAGCGGCGGCAAGGCTCAGGCCGGTGTAGGCGATGGTCATGTGAGGTCTCCGATGGAGGGTTCAGCCAGGCTGGCCCTATCCATTCGGCGCAGCGGGAGCGTCGGTTACAGGACGCTCGAAATTACCAGCGCAGCAGGCGCGGCCCCAGGACGGCGCCTGCGAGCGTCGTCAGCAGGATGCCAAGCGAGTACCAGGTCAGCACGAAGATCGCCGAGGTTTCGGGGCAGTGCAGGCAGTAGACGGCGGCGGCGAAGGCGCCGGCCGAAAGCCCGGCCGCCGCGCCCGCCGCGCGCAGCCGCGTCGGCGCCAGGCGCCGGAACGACCAAAGCAGGCCCGCGAAGATCGGCGCGGACAGCGCCAGGACACGCCAAGGGCAACTCTTCCAACTGTGGCCCAGCCACATGGCCAGCCAATCGCCGGGTGGCGTGCGCAGCATGTCGAAGGCGCTTACGCCCGCCAGCAGTAGCACCGGGATCGCCAGCAGCCAAAGTCCGCGCAGCCTGACGCTGTCGGGGCGGGCCAGCTGCGCCGTCAGGACCAGAGCCGCCGCCGACAGCGACAGCGTGTAGCCCCACTTCATCCAGAACGTGAAGCCGCCCATCGCCGCGCCAAGGTCGGGGCGCAGGCCGCTCCAGATCGCCAGCAGGCCGCCCGAAACAAGCGCGCCCAGGACAAGCCCGATCAGAAGGCGGCGACCGATGGCGCCGGGGCGGACGGGGCGCACGTCTCCGGAGAGGCTGTTGATGAGGTCGTCGGTCTTCACCGCGCATCTCCCACGATGCGCGCCATCAGGGCCTTCAGGCCCCGGTGCACCGACACCTTGGCGTCGGACTCGCCGATGCCGTCGGCCGCAGCCGCCTCGGCGATGCTGAGCCCGTCGATGCGCGTGGCGCGGATCATGCGCGCCTGCTTGGGCGGCAGCAACGCGAGCAGGCGTTCGATGTCCAATTGGGCGTTCACGCCGTCCTCGCTGTCTTCGGCCAGCAGTGTTTCCTCCAGCCCTTCGATCGGCCGCAGCCGGCCGGCGCGCCGGAAATGATCGATCATCTTGTAGCGTGCGATGGCGAACAGCCAGGCGGTGAAGGGCCGGTTGCGATCGTAGCTGGCGCGCCGCGTGTGCGTCGCGATCAGGGTTTCCTGCACAAGGTCCTCGATATCGTCTTCGGATCCGCGAGCGCGGCGCCGATAGAAGCCTCGCAGCAGGGGAACGAGCAGGCGCAGCAGCGCGGCGTGGGCGGCGGCGTCGCCGTCCAGCCCATCGATCATCAGGCTGCGCAAAACGTCCTCGTCCGCCCGCATTCATGCTCCTCGACAAGAGTTCGGCGAAGCTGATCGGAAAGTTACAGCGGCATGATCCTATATTTTACGATCGCTGTAACGCGACGGCCGGTTCCTTCGAACTGACGGTGAGACCCGGGCTTCTCCAGCCTCGTTCCGGGTCGACGCCGGACCCGACGCTTCGCCGTCGAGCCCGCGTCGAGGCCTTCGCAAGGAAAAACCGATGCGCACCACCCCTGCGGTCCTGGCCGCCACCCTCGCCCTCGCCGCCGCCGTGTCTCAGGCTGCCGCGACCGACGCAAAGCCCGCGATGGAGAAGTGCTACGGCGTGGCGCTGGCGGGCAAGAACGATTGCAAGGCCGGCGCTGGCACCAGCTGTGCGGGCACCGCCAAGGCCAACTACCAGGGCGACGCCTGGAAGCTGGTGAAGGCGGGAACCTGCACCAAGATCAAGACGCCCAAAGGCGCCGGCTCCCTGACGCCCAAGGTTTGATCCCGCAAGCCTTACCCTACGGCTCGATCTGCGGCGGCCGGAGCCTGCGGGCTCTGGTCGCGCCACTTTCGGAGATTCTCGATGGTTTCTCTAATCGCGGTCCATGACCGTCTGGCGCGCGTCGCCGCCAGGCTGGCGCCCGACGCCTTGCTCCTGCTGCTCGCCCGCCTGGGCGCGGCCGCCGTCTTCTTCACCTCGGGCCGCACCAAGGTCGACGGTATCTTCCACATCACCGACGGGACGTACGCGCTCTTCCAGACCGAATACGCACTGCCGCTGGTTCCGCCCGCCGTGGCCGCCGTGGCGGCGACCGTGTCCGAACACGTCTTTTCGCTGCTGCTGGTCGTAGGGCTGTTTACTCGCCTGTCCGCTGCGGCTCTGCTCGGCATGACCCTGGTCATCGAGATCTTCGTCTATCCCGACGCCTGGCCCACCCATCTCAGCTGGGCGGCGATCCTCGTGCCTCTCATCGCCCGCGGAGGCGGTGACTGGTCCTTGGACGCGTTGATCGGTCGGGCGCACGCCACGGGCGCTATCTCGTCGTAATCACGTCAGAATACTGGGCGGTCAACAATTAGCAGTCCGGCGCTTGAGGTCGTCTTTCTGCATACGCGTCAAGGTCCGCAACTGGCGCGTCTTGTCCCTTATGAGCTAGGTGGACCGCAGGGCAGCTCGATCGTGGCCGCAAGGCCGCCCTCGGGACGGTTGGCCAGGGTCAGGCGGCCGCCCTGGCCCTTGGCCAAGGCCTGGACTATCGAGAGGCCTAGGCCCGCACCGCCGGTGCGCCGGTTGCGCGAGGCCTCGCCGCGTTCGAACGGGGCGGTGATCGTCTCCAGCATCTCGATCGGGAGGCCCGGCCCGTGGTCCAACACCATGATCTCGACGCGGCGGCCAAGGGGACGGGCGTCGACCGTCACCGCGCCGCCGTAGCGGGCGGCGTTGTCGATCAGGTTGTCCACCATGCGGCGCACGGCCAGGGGCGAGGCCCAGGCCGCGCCGGCCGCCTCGGGCGCTAGCAGCACGGCCTGGCCCATCTCGAGGCGCAAGGCGACCAGGGTCTCGAGCTCATGGCGGACGTCGATGGACCGCGCGCCGTCGCCGCGTCCGGCGTCCTGACGGGCGAACAGCAGAGTGTCGTCCAGCAACTGGGACATCTCGGCCAGGTCGCTCCCAGCCTTGGCGCGCTGGGCGTCGTCAGCGATGAACTCGGCCCGCAGGGTCAGGCGGGTCAGGTAGGTACGCAGGTCGTGGGCGATGGCCGCCAGCATCCGCGTGCGCTCGTCCATCAAGCCCCGGATCCGACCTTGCATCGTGTTAAAGGCCGCCGACAGCTCCCGTAGCTCGCGGGGGCCCCGCAGCGGCAGGAGCTTGGTGTCGAGGTCGTCGCCGAACCGCGCGACCTCGTGGGCCAGATGGCTGACCGGCTGGGTGGTCTGGCGAACGGCCAGGACCAGCATCAGCAGGGTGACGACAAGCAGGGCGGCGGCGGCCAGGGAGACCCGGCTGAAGAACTGCCGCGCCGTCTCCGGGGCGCGACGGCGCAGCACCAGCACGCCGCCGTCGGCCAGCCGCACCGACAGCCGCAGGGCCTGGCGGCCGGGCAGGGCGTCCTGGCGCAACCGGCCGCCGCGCCGCATGTCGATCCGCAGGTGCCGGTCGCCCAGGGCCTGGCGATAGGCCTGGTAGCCGGGATCGCCCGTGTCTGCGGCGCGAGCGCGCAACTGCAGGGGCGGGAAATCGGTCTCTAGGGTGGTGCGGATGACGCCGGTGTCCAGCGCCGAGACCACCTTGGGCCGGGCCGGCGGCGGACTGGCCTCGACCGCCTCGACGATGGCCTGGGCCTCGGACGGCCGGGGCAGCTGATAGAAGCGTACGCCGCCTTCGCCCTGGCCCTGCGGCCACACTAGGAGCGCCGCGCCGATCACCAGCATCACCGCCAGCCCGGCCAGAAGGATGGCCGTCATGCGGGTGGAGAGATTGTCGGACAGCATCATGGCTAGAGCCGTTCCGCCGGCGCGCTGAATAGGTAGCCGCCGCCGCGTACGGTCTTGATCAGGGCCGCGCCGCCCAACTTGCGGCGCAGGCGGCTCAGCAGCACGTCCACGGCGCGGTCGAACGGCTCGGCGCTGCGACCGCGGGTCCAGTCCAGGAGCTGGTCGCGGCTGAGCACCCGCTGGGGGTGACGTAGGAAGGCCATCAGCAGGTCGTGCTCGCCGCCGGTCAGGGTCACGGGCCGGCCATCGGGATCGGTCAGGTCGCGGCTGGCCGTGTCCAGCCGCCAGCCGGCGAAGCCCAGCACCTCGCCGGGCGGTGTGCTGGTCACGCGATGGACCTCGCGGGTGCGGCGCAGGATCGCCTTGACCCGGGCCAGCAGCTCGCGCGGATTATAGGGCTTGGCCAGATAGTCGTCGGCCCCGATCTCCAGGCCGATCACCCGGTCGATGTCGTCGCCCTTGGCGGTGACCATCAGGATCGCCGTGTCGCCGGCCGCCCGCAGGCGACGGCAGACCGACAGGCCGTCTTCGCCCGGCATCATAATGTCCAGCAGCACCAGGTCCACGCGACGGCGGGCGGCCAGGCGGTCGAAGGCCTCGGCGTCGGCGCAGCCCACGACGTCGTAACCCTCGCGGCGCAGCAGCCCCAAGGTCAGGTCCCGGATTTCGGCGTCGTCTTCCACGACCGCGATCAGCGTGTTGTCGGCCATGGTCAAGGAGATGCCTCAAGCCCCGGCCCAGCGGAAGCCGCCACTCGGCCCGTTTACACTTCGACACAGTTCGTCGGGCGCGAGCAAACCAGGGATTGCCCGGCGGTGGTCAGATGGCGGCGTCGAGGGACACCGACCCCACTCCCCATGGAGCCATCATGCGTAAGACTTCCATCCTGGCCGCCGGCCTCTCGTCCCTGGCGGTTCTCGCCGCCATGATCGCCGCGCCCGCCCAGGCCGGCCAGCACGGGCGTTTCGTCAGCGTCCAAGGCGCGCGCGGCCACGGCTATGTCCACAACCGCGATGTCAGCCGCCAGCCCGGCGCGATCTCGGTGTCGCGCGGGACCCAGACCAATTCCGGTCGCGGCGTGGCCAGCAACCGCAACGCCAGCTGGGGCGACGGCGCCTATCACGGCGGGGCGTCCCGCACGTTCAACAACGGCGCCTCAGCCAGCCGTTCGACCAACGTCGTCAACAACGGCGACGGCACGGTCAGCTACGACCATTCGCGCACCGGCTACGACGGCTCGACGCGTTCCGTCAGCGGGACGGTGACCCGCCCCTGATCGAACCCGTCCAGGCCCGCCGCGCCAGGCTCCCCAAACGGCGCGGCGGGCGTTCTCCGGAGACCGAACATGAAGATCCTGACCCTGTCCCTCATCTGCCTGGCCGCCATGGGCGCTTCCGGCGCCGATGCGGCCTCGCGCACGCCCGGCGCGGCGCTCGACAAGGCCGACGCCAATCACGACGGCTATGTCACCCGCGACGAATTCAGAGCCTCGCGCGCGGCGCAGTTCCAACGCCTGGACCGCAACGGCGACGGTGTGGTGACGCTGTCGGAGTTCCCACGCCTGGCCAAGTCCAACCGTCCCAAGGCCCAGGCCCTGAAGACGGTGATCACCCACGCCGACCGCGACGGCGACGGCCGGGTCACCCGCGCCGAGTTCGTCGACGGACCGGCCCCGTTGTTCGACCGCGCCGACCGCGACCATGATGGGCGACTGTCCCGCGACGAGGTCGCCGCCGTCCGCGATCAGCTCGAGAGCCTGAAATGACGTCACGCCGAAGCGCTCTGCTGATCGTCCTGGCGGTCGCGACCCTCGGCGGGGCCGGCGCCGTCGAGGCCGCTCAGCTGGGGCTGGGCCTGCGCGGGCCGCTGCGCCAGCGCGTGCTGGAGAAGAAGGCCGAGGAAGAGCGCCCGATCGACCTGCGGGTCATCCTGCCCGGCGCCCGCAAGCGGACCGAAGCCTACGGGACCGACCCCGCCCAGCGGCTGGACGTCTACATTCCGCCGGGCGCCCGCGACGCGCCGATCCTGATCATGGTGCACGGCGGGGCCTGGATGATCGGCGACAAGGCCAACACCGGCTCGGTCGAGAACAAGCTCAAGCACTGGCTGACCCGGGGCTGGATCGTGGTCAGCGTGAACTATCGTATGCTGCCCGACGCCATGGCCTACGAGCAGGCGCAGGACGTCGCCGAGGCCGTGCGTTGGGTGCAGGGCCATGCCGGGGGCTGGGGCGGCGATCCCGGGAAGATCGTCCTGATGGGCCACTCGGCCGGCGCCCACCTGGCGGCGCTGGTCTCGTCGCGGCCCGATATGGTCGGCCGGCCATGGGCCGGGACGGTGGTGCTCGATTCGGCCGCCATGCAGGTCTCGGCGACCATGGCCGGCCGTCACCCAGGCTTCTATGACCGCGCGTTCGGCGCCGATTCCGCGTACTGGGCCAAGGCTTCGCCGATGGACCAATGGACGCCCCGGGCCATGCCGATGATGCTGGTCTGTTCGACTAGGCGACCGGACGATCCGTGTGACGACGCGCGGCGGTTCCAGGCCAAGGCCCGAGCGGCCGGACGCGACATGCCTGTCCTGCCCCAAGTCCTGACCCATGCCGACATCAACCGGACGCTGGGGGTGCCCGGCGCCTATACGGATGCGGTGGACGCCTTTATCGCGGAGTGTCTGCTGTCGTCTCGCTAGGCGCGGCTGCGACAGGCAAGCCTTAGCTTGTGATGTGTAGCGCGGTGATCGTTCGATGCGCCACCCCGCGAAGGTCGTGTTCCTGGACCGAGACCAAGGTCTGCTAATGGCGCGGCGTAGACCAGTCGCTACGCCCCTTTGGAATTCATGATCAGCCGGGCGTGTTTTCATGGCGTTGCATTCTTAGCACGACGCTAGGTCTTCCCGATCAAAGGAGCGCCAAGAAGACGGCGACGACAAAGGCGCCGCCGGCTAGGATCGCCGCCAGCCTTGGCCACCACGAAAGCAGCAGCACCAGCAGCGACACGGCCACGCACATCTGGCCGACCCAGGTGGTGACGCCGAGCGGCGCGCCCAACCGAGCCACGGCGGTCGTGGCCGCCAACGCTAGCAGCACCCAACCCAGGATCCGCAGCACGCGCTGCGAGGGCAGGGCCTTCCAGGCCAGACTGCTTCCATGCTTCTTCATGGCTAGGGCCATGCAGGTGAACGCCGCGAAGGTGATCAGGCCGCTCTCAAAGGGCATCGACGCCCTCCTTGATCGGCGCTGGCGCAGGACTGGCCGTCACGGGCGCGCGGATGGACGCCTTACGCTTGGGTGGCTGCGGTTTGCGCGAGGCCTTGAAGGCGGCCAGCCCGCACAGCGCGGCGATGGCCAGCATGGCCAGATCGAAGCCGGCGAACAGCCAGTCGCCGGTGCACAGGCTGGCGACCAGTCCGCGATCGGTTGTCACGGCGTTGGCCACCGGCAGGGCGGCGAAGGTCAGCGTCGCCAGGCTCAGGGTCTCGATCCAGGCGCGCCGGGCTGGACGCAGCAGCGAGACCACGGCCAGGCCGAACCAAGTCCAGAACATCGCCTTGACCTCCAGTTCCGCGCGGCCGGGCAGATCTGCGGGGATCAGGCGATTGGCCAGCAGATAGGCGGCCATGCCGCTGGGCAGGCAGGCGATGGCGCCGATGTTCAGCCGTTCCACCAGCCTTAGCCCGAAGAACGGGGCGGCGTTCGGCTTGCGGCGCTTGACCACCCAGAGGACGAGGCCCGTCCCGACCATGGCCGCGCCGGTCAGTCCGAGCAGGAAATAGACCCAGCGCAGGGCCGGGCCGGCGAAATGGCCCAGGTGCAGGCCCAGCATGACGCCGGCCGTGGCGATCGCCGGGCCGGGCGATGGCGAACGTGACAGCTCCTGACCCGTGGCGCCGGAGAAGGTGATCGAGTCCGGCCGCGCATTCAGCCGGCCTTCGGTGGCGCGCAGCAGGGTGACGGTCGAAGCCGCGTCGCCCGGATTGCGGATGACTACGGTGCGGGGAGCGTCGCCGCTCCAGGCCCGTCCGGCCGCCTGGATCATCGGACCGACCGGCAGCAGCGGCGCCGGCGTTCCCGAAGCCTTGGCCTCGGCCGGCGCGCCATAGGCGGCGGCCGTGAAGGCGTCGGGCTTGTCGAAATTGGCCTTCATCGGCCAGGGCATGTACATCGCCACCAGCGTGATCAGGCCGGTGTAGGTGATCATGGCGTGGAACGGCAGGGCCAGCACCGCAGAGGCGTTGTGCGCATCCAGCCAGCTACGCTGGCCCTTGCGCCAGCGCAGGGTGAAGAAGTCCACGAAGATGCGCTTGTGGGTGATCACGCCCGAGATGATCGCCGTCAGCATGAACATCGCGCAGATCCCGGCCAGCCAGCGTCCCCAGGGATGCGGCAGCTGGAGCTGGAAGTGGAAGCGATAGAAGTGCTCGCCGCCGCGCGTGTCGCGCGCCTCCAGCGCCTGGCCGGTGGCCGGGTCCAGCTTCAGTTCGGGGCGGCGGGCCGGCGGCTTTTCGGGATTGGGCTTGGCGCGGGCGAACACCCGGGTCACGGCCGTGCGGTCGTCGGGCAGGTAGATGAACCACTGCTGGTCGTCGGGTGTGGTCGCCTGCATGTGGGCGATCGCCGCCTGGGCGGCCTGCTCGGCAGGCACCGAGGCCGAACGCAGTTCCGGCTGCATCCATTGGGTGATCTCGGGGCGGAAGTAGCTGGCCGTGCCCGTCAGGAACATGGCGAACAGGATCCAGCCGGCCAGCAGGCCAAGCCATGCGTGGATCCAGGCCATGGACTGGCGCAGGGCGCGAGCCGGCGGGGCAGGGGCGGGGAAGGTCGACCGAACGTTCACGCTCGGGCTCCCAGCAGCAGCACCGCTGCGCCGGCGACCAGCGCCGAGCCCCAGATCGCGGCCGTCACGATGGCCAGTCGGCGCTCATGGAAGGCCCACAGGCCAAGACCCGCGAAGGCCAGGAACGACAGGATCATGCCCCAGGCCGAGGCCTCGGCCGGGGCGATCGGCAGCAGGCGGGCCAGCAGCGAGGCCAGCGCCGCGGCGGCCACATAGCCGCCGAACAGGGCGGTGAGGGCGCGGGCGGTCATCCGCGCCACGCCGGGCCACGCGGCCGCCTGTTTCGCTGATCGATCGTTGTTCACGCACCCTCCGAAAGTTGGCTTGCGCCTAACAACTCGTTTCGATAGTTGCAACTCATTATCAATCTTATCGACAATCTTGACGAGGGTCTGCATGGTCATCCGTTCCAAAACCGCGCGTGGCGCGAACGCCAATGCCGGGGTCTTGCGAGGGCTGGCCGTGACCGTCGCCGCCGCGGCGGCGCTGCAGGGGCTGGGCGCGACCGCCGCCTGGGCCGATGACGCCGATAACGACTCCAACACTGTCGAGCGAGTCGAGGTGACCGGCCTGAAGGCGCGTCGCGCGGCCGCCGGCACGAAGACCGAGACCGCCCTGATTGAGACGCCGCAGAGCATCACCGTCATCGACGGCGACGAGCTTTCGCGCCGCAACGTGCAGTCGATCAACCAGGCCCTGGGCTTCGTCGCCGGCGTTTCGCCCAACCAGCGCGGCGGCATGGTCACGCGCTATGACCAGCTGGTCGTGCGCGGCTTCGCGCCGGGCGTCTTCCTGGACGGCATGCGCCTGATCGCCGGCCCATATTCGACACCGCAGATCGACTTCAACCGCATCGACCATATCGACATCGTCAAGGGTCCGGCCTCGGTGCTCTACGGCAATTCCACGCCCGGCGGCCTCGTGAACCTGACCAGCAAACTGCCGGAAGAGGGCAGCTTCGGACGCATCGAAGGCCAGCTCGGCAACTTCGACACCCGCCGCGCGGCCGTCGACGTCAACGCCCCGCTCGACAGCCAGGGCAAGTGGCTGGGCCGCATCCTGGCCGGCTGGCAGAAGGGCGACGGCATGACCGAGGGCACCTTCAGCGAGCGCTATCACGTCAGCCCGATGGTGACGTTCGAACCGACCGCCGACACCAGCCTGACCCTGGTGGGCACCTACCAGCGCTCGCCCAGCGGCGGCGGCTATTCGGGCGTTCCGGCCTTCGGATCGGTGCTACCCAACCCGTTCGGAAAGCTGCCGCGCGATATCAACACCGGCGATCCCGGCTACGAGCGCTACGACCACAAGGCAGGGTCGGTGGCGGCCTTCTTCCGCCATGACTTCAACGAGCACCTGACCTTCCGCTCGAACGCCCGCTTCCAGAACAACAAGCTGTCCTACCGCCAGCTTTATGTCGGCGGCTTCGCCACCACGGGCGTTGGCGCGGCTCGCAACACCGACTATTCGACGATCATCCGGGGCGGCGGCGGCGCCGACGAGGACTTCGACACCCTGACGCTCGACAACCAGGTCAGTGCCCGCTTCGAGATCGGCGCGATCAAGCACCAGGTGCTGGCCGGCTTCGACTACCAGAAGATCACCGGCGAGAACTTCCAGCAGTTCAACACCGGCCAAACCAGCAATCCGCTGACCAGCATCCCCAACCTGTCGCTGTTCGCGCCAACCTATGGCGGCACGCTGCCCAGCATGGACCTTACCGTCCTGTCGACGGCCTATGTGAACACCTACAGTCGCCGCGAGCAGAAGGGCCTCTACGCCCAGGACCAGATGACCATCGGCCGGCTGCAACTGATCGCCAGCGGTCGCTACGACTGGTACGAGCAGGTCACCGACAACAAGAAGAACAACACCTCCAGCACACTGGAGCAGAACGCCTTCACCATGCGGCTGGGCGGGCTCTACGACCTGGGCGCGGGCCTGGCGTCCTATGTCAGCTATTCGGAATCCTTCGAGCCCCAGGCCGGCACGACCTGGCAGGGCGAGGCCTTCGTGCCCGTCACCGGCCGCCAGCTGGAGGGGGGGCTGAAGTACCAACCCAAGGGCACCTCGGCGCTATTCACCCTGGCCGCCTACCAACTGGAGCGACGCAAGGTTCCGGTCGCCGACCCGCAGGCCGGCACGAACGGCATCCCGGCCAATTCGCAGATCCAGATCGGCGAGGTTCGCGTGCGCGGAGTCGAGCTGGAGGGCCGGGGGGAGGTCTCGCGCGGTCTGAACGTGGTGGCCGCGCTCAGCTACACCGACGCGATCATCACCCAGGGCGCGCCGGCCATCGCGGCCACCGCCACCAACAGCGGCACCCCGACCACCACGGGCACCCGGCAGCTGGGCGTGCCGGAGTGGGGCGCCTCGACCTTCGTCTCCTACGACCTGGGCCGCGCCGGCCGGGTCGCGGGCCCGGCGGCGGGCCTGCGTCTGGGCGGGGGGCTGCGCTATGTCGGCGGCTCGGACGGCACGACGACCTATGCGGTGATCAACAACGTCACCACCTTCCAGCGCTTCCACACCGACGGCTTCATCCTGGTCGACGCCCTGATCGGCTACGACCTGGGCGCTGCCAAAGCTGAGCTGAAAGGTTGGGAAGCGGCCCTGAACGCGGCCAACCTGTTCGACAAGCGGCACATCTCGGCCTGTCCGTTCAGTAATAGCTGTTACTTCGGCTCCGCCCGCACGGTAACGGCGACACTGCGCTACAGCTGGTAGACTGCTTCGGCTGGCGGCCAGCTGGCCGCCAGCCGAAGCAGGCATTGGTGTCCGATCTGCAATCAGCTGCCGCTTAACCCTGCATGACCGTGAAGGTCGCCTTTCTGGAGCCGCTAGAGCTTCTGCTCGTGGCGCCAAGGCGACGCTCGGGCGCTCCGCCGAAAGGAACTGGCACGCTCGTTTGCCAAGCGCGCCAGTCCGGGGCCTAGCCTTTCCAGTCTGGAAGCGCGGCCAGCTGCGCCTTGGTCAGCTTGGTTCGAATAATGTGATCCTCCGGATCGCCCGGCTCTGGAGCGACGGACACGTCCGCCAGCGCGACGACGACCTTCTTGTCGGGTCCCATTCGGTCGATCTCGATGACGATCGCTGTCGGCTTCCCAGCGGCGTCGAGCAAAACGTGCTCGACCTCGCCGGCCTTGCGATTGGCCGAGTCGATCACGTCAGCGTCCTCGATGTGGCCGACCGTGAAAGCGCCCTTGGCGGGCTGGGCCTCGTTGCGGGCGATGGTTGTCTGCGCCAGTGCGCCGGTGGCGATGGCGGCCAGGGACAGGCCAAGGATGGCGGTCTTCATGGGCTAACTCCTTGTGACAGGGGCTCGGATAACGTGACCCGAGCGTCGCGCGTTGCCTGCAAAGCGCCAGGCAGCGGCGAGCCCGCATATTGCCAAAGGCCATCTGACAGCCCCCTGACGACCAGGTGGCGAGGCCGGCGCGCACTCCGGTCGTACTCGATCGCGGGAGCCTTTCCGATTGTCGGGGATTGGGGGCGGGAGAGGAGACCGCCATGACGGACAGCAACAAGGCAACGCCTACGCCAAAAAATCCGCCCGCTGGGGAAAGACCAGCTGGCCAGGAGGCGCCGCTGCCGCCCGAGCTCGACCCCAACAAGAAAACCAACGCGACCCATGATCCGACAGCGGACGACCCGGGCAACGGCGCAGATTAAACCCTGGATGACCTCGCCACACGTCACTTGGCGCCTAGAGCAGCGTGCGCCCGCTAGCGTCCATGACTAAGGAATGCCCATGCTGTCTCGCGCCGTCGTTGTCGGTCTGTTTTAGGTCCTGGCGCTGGCCGCCTGTGGCGAACGTTCCGCCGCGCCTGCGTCGCGGACTTCGGGCGCGCGCGGTGAGGCAGTAGCGTCGCCGAGCGCGCCGATACAGGCCGCGCCCAGTGCGAGCGCTTCCCGTGCTGATCTACCGACAGCCTCGGTAACCGCTGAGGGCGCTTCCGAGCGCGACGTGCTGATCAAGCCGGCACGGGACTTGGGCGGCGCTCTGCCGCTCAAGCACGGCATCTTCGTCGCGGCCGACATTTCCTGCGGCGATCCGCCAAACGCCTCCCTGCGTCGCTACGACGGGGAAGGCCTGAGCGGCGCCCACACGCATGCCTGCCGGATCAAGGTTCTGGCCAAGCGCGGCTCTTCATACGACTTCGAGCAATCGTGCATCGACGCAGGCCAAGGCCCTGGACCTCGTTCGATCGAGAAGGCGATCCAATCCACGCCGGCTCCCTTTCGATCTCGGGAAGGCTAACACCCAAGTCTCCGCCGACAAGTTGTCTCAAGGGGGAAGGCGAGGGGCGGAGGCCGTCTCCTTACCCTAGTCGCTGAACGTCCGGTTCCTAGCGGTGCGCCGACGGCAGCAAATGGCGCGACCCGCCCCCAGCTTTAGGGGGCACGGTCGGGCGCCGGCTCGACAGATTGGGCGAACCTGATAAGGGCCCAGGCGTTGCGCATCGGGAAGGCGCAGCCAAGCTTGTCGGAGAAGGCCCCTTGGCCTCGCGTCCCCTGGACGAGCGCAGCGTCCGCTATGTGGAGGCCGCGCGCTCGGCGGCCGAGCGCGGCGCGAAATTGACCCGTCAGCTTCTGGCCTTCGCCCGCAAGACCCGGCTGGAGCCACAGGCCGTCGACATCTCCGCCCTGATCACCGAGTTTGGCGAGATCATCGAGAGCACGCTCGGCTCGCAGGTCGAGCTTCAGCTGAGCCTGCGTCGCAGGCTTCCGGCGGTCATGCTCGACGCCGACAATTTCGAGATGGCGCTGCTCAACATCGTCATCAACGCGCGCGATGCGATGCCCAAGGGCGGGCTGGTGACGATCACCACCTCGGCGCTGCATCTCAACGGCGACGCGGAGGCGCGCAACCTGCCCAGCGGCGACTATGTCGCCGTCGAGGTCCGCGACGAGGGGGAGGGCATGCCCGCCCACGTCGTCGAGCGGGCCACCGAGCCGTTCTTCACCACCAAAGGCGTGGGCAAGGGTACGGGGCTCGGCTTGGCCATGGCCCACGGCTTTGTTCAACAGTCGCGCGGTCGCTTGGAGATCGACAGCGCACCAGGGCAGGGCGCCACCATCCGCATGTTGTTCCCGGTCGCGCGCGATGTGGCCAAGATCCCGCCGGCGGTTTCGGGCCCAGCCCTGACAACGTCGACCGCCGCGACGCCCGTCAGCGAGCACATCCTGGTGGTGGAGGACAATCTGGAGGTCCTCGAGCTGGCCCGCGAAATCCTCACGGGCGTCGGCTATCAGGTGACCATCGCGACGTCCGGAGATGAAGGCCTTGCGGTGTTCGAGGCCTCGCCGCAGGCGTTCGATCTACTGTTCAGCGACCTCGTCATGCCCGGTGGCATGAACGGCATCAGCCTGGCGGCGGAGATACAGCGGCGGCGACCGGAACTGCCCGTGCTCCTGACCACCGGCTACAATGAGGAGTTGGTTATTGACGGGCCCTCCCGCCCGGCGATGGACGTGATCGGCAAACCCTATCGGCGAACCGAACTGATCGATCGGGTGCGCCAGGCGCTGGAGCGGCGCGGTCAGGACAAGCCGCGCCGCAACGCCTCGGAGTTCGGCGCGGCGGAGGCTTAAAATTGGTTATGTCGCCGGCGGGCGCCAACCGCCGACGATCGTCTGTCGCCAAGCAACAAAACCGGGACTGGGTGGGTTACTCGAGAAGCCGACAAATCCGCCAGCCTTTGGACGGCGGATTGCCGGTTCGGGGCAAATGGAATGTCGGGCGATGAAACCGCAGTGGTGGCGGGCGAAGAGGCCGCGCCGCTGATCATACTCGTTGTCGAGGACGAGGTGCTTGTTCGCATGCTGGCTTGCGACATCTTGATGGAGGGCGGCCATCACGCGATCGAGGCCGTCGACGCCCAAGAGGCGCTTATCCTTCTGGAAGCCCGCCCTGACATCGCGGTTATGTTCACCGATGTCGATATGCCTGGCGAGATCAACGGCCTTGGTCTGGCTCGCTTGGCGGCCCTGCGATCTCCACAACTGCCGATCATCGTCACCACCGGCGCGGCGGCGGTGGCCCCCGCCGACTTGCCGTCCAGCGCCCGGTTCCTGGCCAAGCCCTATTCGCCGTCTGTCTTGCTCGCGATGATCCAGGAGGTCACCACGACGGGGAAGGCGCCCCGCGCCGTTGATGAGTAGCAAGGCCAGTTTTCGGCCCAGCCTCAGGCCACCAGCCGTGGCGGCGCGAGCGAAAGCTGCTCATCCATCACGCAACTGAAGGATACCGGATCAAAGGGCTTTTCGATCGCCATATCCGCGCCAAGACCCACAGCCCAATCCAGAGCGTCCTTTCGGCGTAGGAAGCGTGATCCGGCGCTCATGGCGATAATCCGCGTATTTGGCCAGCGGCGTCTTATCGCCATGATGGTTTCGATACCGTCGCAATTGGGCATGATCATATCGACGAGCGCGATGCGGAACGGCTGCTTCTCAAATTGCGCGATCGCCTCCAAGCCGTCGGCGGCTTCGACGGCATCCAGGCCGCTGCCTTGAACAAGAATGCCGACGAGTTCTCGGATGAACGCGTCGTCGTCAGCCACCAGAACACGCATCATCGGCCTCCCGGAAGAATTGTTATTTTCAAGACCGCTATACTGAAATGCGAATTTCACTCATGGCGCCGGTTGTCGCATGTCTTGAAAATTGTGAAGCTTACGCCCTCGATCCGCGTCTAGGGTTGGCGAAACTGAATGGGCGCGAGACGCGTGCACCAACCGGCCAACGCTACGTGTCCGAAGTAGCGTTCAAGTCCGCTGCTAGAGCTGGCGCAGCGGCGCCGAACCTATCGCTAAGCCGGCTTGCGGCCAAACTGCTGGCGCAGTTCACCCTTGGCGGCGTTGAGCACCTGTTTGCGCTCGGCCGACAGGTTGTCGCCCGCGCGGTTGATGTAGAAGGTGAGCATCGACATCGCCGACTGGAACGGCGTGCCCTTGCGCCGGTGGCTATGCTCGGCCGAACGCTTGAGGGAGGCGGCGATTTCGGCCGGATCGTCCTGTTCGAAGAGGTGGGCCTTCAGGTCGAGCGCGTCACTCGTCTCGGTGACCTTGGCCGACCATTGATGGTCGTCAGCGACCTTGGGCATGAACAATTCCCTTCTGTGTTTGCCAATGGCTCTTCATCCGCTCACCTTTGGTTAGGACCGGACTTGAAGGTGTCGCCTACGTCCGCGGAGGCACCGCCATCCAGCCCAGCCTTGGCCTGTGACCGCTTGCCCGTTCGCTGGACCGCTTTCCTCCCGCCCAGCGCCGTGAATTCGCCCGGGGGCTCCGCCTCGTTGGCCTTTCGGCCTTCGGCGTTCTGATCTGACATGATTTGTCTCCGTTCCAGGGCCTGCGCCTCAGCAAAGGCGTGGTGTTAGGCCTGGGCGTGCGACCCGACTGGCAAGATCGCGTCGCCTTTCGGCATCCACTCACCCGCCAATTGGCCTTAGATCGAAGATGCGCACGCGCGCACCACCGGGGTGCTTCGCCGCCAGCCGCCTGGCTTCCCGCTCGGACTGTCCGCCCGTTTCGAAAAACAGAACTTCACAGGTGTCGCAGAGCTTGACCGACCAGCCCCCTTCAAACGGGGAGACCTCGAAAACGCAGGTCATCGTCGCCTCCGATTTCGCCGCGTCGATGGGCAAGGGTCACCATGTACGGGCGTACAACCAGGACCGTGTGCGGAAAGAGGGCCGCTCGAGAGCGGCCCTCAGTAGACTCAGCGTTCAACGCCGCCGTCGCCGGTGCGGCCCGGACGAATGTCGCCGTTACCGCCCGTCACACCGCCGTCGGTCAGGCCGTCCTGATCCGTCCCCTCGACGCCTTCATTGGGGCGGCGCTCACGATCGGCCTGCTGGTTTTGCTGACCTGGCTGGGCCTGCTGAGGGTTCTGGTCTTGCTGCTGGGGCTGGCGCGTTTCGACCTGCTGGTTCTGCTGCCCGGCCTGCTGCCGCTGGGCGTCGTTCGGCTGTTGCTGCAGGCCTTGATTGTCGCGGTTCTCGCTCATGGTCGTCTGCTTCCCATCTTGATGTTGGCCGCGCCGATTGACGTGGCGAGAGGCAAACGATGCATGTCCGCCGCCTGTTCCTCTGTCGGAAATGCGACATCCGAACTTGAGCTAAACGACTGACTTTGCTGTGGGAACGGGGTGGGCAGCGGGAATTTTGTGGGCGTTGCACCACCCATCTCAACGGAGACGTCAGATGCCTCAAGGTGACAAATCCAAATACACCGGCAAGCAGGAACGCAAGGCCGACCACATCGCCGAGGGCTATGAGGCCAAGGGCGTTTCGGAGAAGGAAGCCGAGCGACGGGCCTGGGCCACGGTCAACAAGGACGACGGCGGCTGCAAGAAGGAGGGCGGCTCCGGACGCGGCAAGTCCACGGGTCATCCGGCGGCGCATAAGGGCGGCAAGGCGGGTGGCGAAGCCTCGGCCCATCGTAGCGCCGCCGACCGCTCGGCCTCGGCCAAGAAAGCGGCCGCGACACGCAAGCGCAACGCCGAGCATCACGCCCATCCCTAGGGACATCTAGCGCCTTGAGCCGCGCCGAAATCACGGAAACGGTTTCTGGCATTTCCGCTGTCGGCGCCGATTGGAACCGCCGCTCGCCAGACCGGGTTTCCGCCAACACTTGATCCCTGCCGCTTACCGAGGAGTTCTCCCATGCCCGATCAAACCCTGGCCGGCCGCAAGGTCGCCGTGCTCGCCACCGACGGCTTCGAGCAGTCGGAACTGGAAAGGCCGGTCGAGGCCCTGAAGGCGGCCGGCGCGCAGGTCGAAGTCGTCTCGCCCAAGGGTGGGCAGATCCAGGGCTGGGAGCACCACGACAAGGGCCGCAAAGTCCCTGTCGATCGCGAACTCTCGGCCGCCAAGCCCGAGGACTACGACTGCATCGTTCTGCCGGGCGGAGTGATGAACCCCGACGCCCTGCGGCTGGAGCCCAACGCCATCGACTTCATCAAGCACTTCGTGACGACCAAGAAGCCGATCGCCGCGATCTGTCACGGGCCCTGGACGCTGATCAACGCCGGCGCCGTCGAGGGCAGGGAGATGACCTCGTGGCCGTCGCTGGAAGCCGACTTGAAGAACGCCGGCGCCAATTGGATCGACCAAGACGTGGTGGTTGACGACGGGCTCGTCACCTCCCGCAAGCCTGACGACCTACCGGCCTTCTGCGCCAAGATGGTCGAGGAATTCGCCGAAGGCCGCCACTAGGCTCTTGGCGCGGGCGACCATTGCGAGATGGGAAGGCGTGCTGAGCACGCGGCCTCTCTCAGCTTCCGCGTTTGGGGACTGAGGCGACAAGCCGCAAGTCTCCAAACGGGGGGTGTTTGGTCGCCGGGACCGCTCAGGATGAGCGTCGACCTAACCTCCAACCGGTGATGCAGTGCGGCCAGGTTCAGCCTCAGCTTCAGGGCGGGCAACGCTTTAGTTCCGGGATCGAAAAATTTCTGATGCGGGCGTCTTGACGCTTTTCCGCCGCGTCCTAATTCATCGCCTGCTTGCCGGGCGCCGACAGGGCCTGGCCTTGGGGCGCATAGCGCTTGGCTCGGCGCCCCTCATGTCCAACTTGCTTGCGAGGAGATGGAAATGAGCACCGTTTTTGATTTCAGCCCTCTCTACAGCTCCATGATCGGGGTGGATCGCATGGTCGATCTCGTCGAGACGGCGCTCCGCACCGAAGCGAGCGCCAGCTATCCTCCGTTCGACATTGAGAAGACCGGCGAGGCCGCCTACCGCATCTCGTTGGCGGTCGCCGGTTTCGCGCCGGCGGATCTCGAGGTCATGGCCGAGCCCAACCTTCTGGTGATTAAGGGGCGAAGGGCGGCGAACGAAGACCAGAGCGCGCGAACCTTCCTCCACCAGGGCCTGGCCCACCGCGCTTTCGAGCGCCGATTCGAGCTGGCCGACTATGTCATCGTCAAGGACGCCGTCCATGCCCATGGCGTCTTGTCGATCGATCTGGTCCGTGATGTGCCCGAGGCCTTGAAGCCCAAGCAGGTTCCGATCGGGGTCGGTGCACGCCAGCAGGCGTTGGAGCTCAAACCGGCCAAGACCCAAAAGGCCGCATAAGGAGCTGGCCATGCGCACGCACACCAATGCGTCCCACCGGGCGGGTCCATGGCCCGTTCGTCCGGCGGTCGGCTTCCTCCACCCCTTGGAGGTGCTGAAGGATCAGGATCTCGATCTCGCCGAAAAGCGCGAAATCCTGGCGGCCTGGGCTTCTGACGCCTGCGCGGTCGAGCATCGGCCCAGTCAGAGATGGCTCTTGGGAACGCCCGGGCCTGTGCCGCTCAGCGAGGTGCTGTCCGCGCTGCGCCGCCTGGACCGCGACATGTTTTCTTGAGTTGGGGCGGGCGGCCGGCCAGCGGAGGGCCGGCCGCCACTTCGCCCCGCTCACTGCTTTGCGTTATGACCATGCCTTGTTTCATCTTTGTCGAGCCGTCGAGCGACGGCTGGATCGTTCGCGGCGACTTTAGCGGCGGTCCTCTCCAGTTTGCCACCGGCGCCCGCGCCGAGCAGGCCGCGCGTGACTTGGCCCATCGCCTGGCGGACGCCGGCGAGCCTGTGGTCTTGGACATCAGGCTGCGCGATGGCGCGCGCGCCGGCCGCTTCCTGTTTCCACCGCACGCGGCGGAGACGGAAGCAGCCTCGGCGCTGCGCGCTTAGCTAGGCCGCAACCGATCCAGCCGTCGCCCGCATTCGCCGCAAGGCGGCTAAGTCTGCAACCGCCAGGGCGAAGGGCGACCCCTGGCTGAGCGATCTCTGCCTCGGTCCATTGCTCACGATTGATTTGATCGGCGACCAGACCCGCCTGCTGGTGGAAGGCGCATGGCCTTCCAGCAAGCCTAGGAGGGCATGGTTACCCGCCCAACGCCGGGCGCCCTCGCCGTGAATCCAGCAACCGAGGAGGCAATGTCGGTCCGATCGCAAGGCGGCGGGATCGACGGGGCGGCGCTCGTTGAGGGCCGCGACGAGCGCTTCGCGAATGTGGTGGTGTGCGTGTTCCTGGCGCGACCCGGTCTGGGATCAAACCTCCCGATCGGCGGAAAACGTCGCTAGACTGTCTTGGCGGCCGGCACGAATTTAAGATTTACTCGCCCCTCAACACGGGCGCCGGGCGTTGAGACAACGCCAGGCCGGCGGCGATCAGTCCGCCCAGGGTCGCCAGGCCGGTCGCGCCGGCAAGCAGGGCCAGGACGCCGCTCCAGTCGACGCTCCAGCTGGCCTCGAACACCTTGACGACCACTGGCCAGGCGGCGGCGAAGCCGAGCAGCACGCCCGCCGCGCCGGCGATCAGCCCGACCGCGCCATACTCGATGACATAGGCGAGCAGGATCTGGCCGCGCGTGGCGCCCAGAACCTTCAGGGTCGCGGCCTCGCGGGCTCGGGCGCGCGCTCCGGCGGCGATGGCGCCGACCAGCACCAGGAGGCCGGCCAGGCCGGCGACGCCCGCCGCGCCGCGAACGGCCAAGGCTAGGCGGTCGAACAGGGCTGCCGCTGCGTCCAGCTGCTCGCGGACGCTGATCACGTTGACGCCCGGAAAAGCCTCCCCGAGGCTGCGGGTCAGGGCCGCTTCCTGGCCGCGGCTCAGGCGGGCGATTGCGACGCTGCGCAGCTCCGCGCCCTCCAGGGTCGCGGGGTTGAAGATCAGGTTGAAGTTGGGCCCGAAGCCGCCGAAGTCAACCTTGCGCAGCACCGCGATCCGCGCCTCGATCTCGCGGCCCAGAACCAGCACGGTGATCGTGTCGCCGACCTTGAGGTCGGCCGCCTGGGCGATCTCGGCGCTTAACGCCACCTTCGGCGGACCGGCGTCGTTCGCGGACCACCAGCGGCCGGCGACCACGCCGGCGTTGTTCGGCTCCCTGGCCAGCAACGAGAGGCTGAGGTCGTTGTCGAAGGCCCAGCGCTCGGACGCCTTGATGGTCTTGGTGTCGATCGGCTTGCCCTTGAGAGCGATGATCCGGCCCGTGGCGAAAGGCATGCGCAGATAGGCGTCCGCGTGCAGCGGGCCCGTCACCCCGGCCACGGCGGCGTCGAAGGCGGCGACGCGGTCACCGGGGATCTCGGTGAAAATCATGGCCGGGGCGGTCCGCGGGGCCACGTCGCTGACCTGGGCCAGCAGCGCCGACTGGATCAGCACCACGCAGGCCAGGAGGGCCACGCCCAGGCCGATGGCGGGACTGGCGGTCCGCGCCGCTGAGCGCGGTCCGGCCAGGTTGGCGAGGCCCAGTTTGGCGAGACCGCGCGTCAGGCCGCGAACCCTTCCCGCCAGCCAGGCGGCCGAGCGGCCGAGCACGGCCAGCAGGCCGAAGGCGACCATAACGCCCGCGATCATGATCGCCGCCGCCAGCGGGGTCGGCGCGGTGGCCACGGCCAAGGCCGCCAGGCCGGCGCCCGAGAGGGCCGCGCCGAGCGTCTCGAACCCGAGCGGCAGGCGGGCCTTGGGCGCACGTCGAAACAGGGCCGAGGGCGGGGTGGCCCGGGCTCTCGCCAGCGGCAGCAGCGAAAAGGCGGCCGCCGCCAGCATGCCGAACAGCCCAGCCTTGGCCAGGGGCCACGGATAGACTTTGAACAGCGCCGGGATCGGCAGGCTGGAGCCGGCCAACTGGCCCAGGACCAGCGGCGCCAGCGCCCCGACAACCAGGCCGATCGTCACGCCCAGCAGGGCCAGCGCCGCGATCTGGATCAGGTGAAGGTCGCGGATCAGGCCGCTCTCCGCGCCCAGGGCCTTGAGCACGGCGATGGCCGGCTCCCGGGTCGACAGATAGGCCGAAACCGCGCCGGCCACGCCCAGGCCGCCGGCCACCAGCGACGCCAGGCCGATGAAGCCGAGGAAGTATTCTAGTTGGTCGATCAGCCGTCGCGCGCCGGGCGCGCTGTCGAGACGGTCACGGACCCGCAGGTGCGAGTCCGGCAGCGCCGCCTGCACGGCCTTGCCGACGGCGCGCGGGTCCTGGTTCGGCGCCAGGGCGATGCGCACGGCCCGTCCGGACAGGCCGCCCGGCGCCAGCAGGCCGGACCGTTCCAGGACGTCGCGGCGGACCAGCAGGCGCGGCGCCATCGAGAAACCGCGCGATAGCCCGTCGGGTTCGCTGATCAGCTTGGCCCGCACGACCAGGGTGATGGGGCCGGCCTCGAACCGGTCGCCGATCTTCAGGTGCAGGCGGTCCAGCAGCGCCGGCTCCACCGCCGCCCCGGGCAGGCCGTCCCGGTCGGCCAGGGCGGTCGCAAGGTTGGGCGCGCCCTCCAGGGTCACTGCGCCCGCCAAGGGGAAGCGCGCGTCCACGCCGCGCAGGCTGACCAGGCGGCGCTCGCCGCTCGGCGTCTGGGCCATGGCGCGTGCCAAGGCGGCGTAGGTCGTGACTCCCAGCTTGTCGAAGGCCGCGCGTTCCTGGTCGGTGAAGTCGCGGTTCTCGGCCGAGAACGACAGGTCGCCGCCGAGAATCTCGCGCGCCTGGCTGGCCAGGCCCTGGCGGAAGGCCTCGGCGGTGGAGCCGGCGGCGGCGATGGCGGCCACTCCCAGCGCCAGGCAGGCCAGAAAGATGCGAAAGCCGCGCACGCCAGAACGCAGCTCGCGGGCGGCCAGGCGGAAGGCGAGGGGCGGCCTCACGAAGCGATGCGCCCGTCGGCCATCCGCACGATGCGGTCGGCGCGGGTGGCCAGGGCCTGGTCGTGCGTGACCATGACCAGGGCCGCCCCGACCTCGGCGACGAGGTTGAACATCAGGTCCGCGACGGACGTGGCGCTGACGCTGTCCAGGTTGCCCGTCGGCTCGTCGGCGAACAGCAGGGCGGGACGCGCGGCCAGGGCGCGCGCCAGAGCGACGCGCTGCTGCTCGCCGCCCGACAGCTGGTGGGGATAGTGGGTCAGGCGAGCCGACAGGCCCACGCGGCCTAGCCAGTCCCGGGCGGTCGCCAGGGCGTCGTCGGCTCCGGCGATCTCCAGCGGCGTGGCGACGTTCTCCTCGGCGGTCATGTTGGGCAACAGGTGGAAGGACTGGAACACCAACGCGGCCCGGCCGCGCCGCAGCCGGGCCCGGCCGTCCTCGTTCAGCGTCGCCAGGTCCTGGCCGAACAGGCGAGCCGCGCCGGCGGTGGGGTCTTCCAGGCCGGCCGCGACCGCGATCAGCGACGACTTGCCCGAGCCCGACGGGCCGACCACGGCCACGCGCTCGCCGGCGTTCACCGTCAGGTCGACGCCCCGCAGGATGTTCACCGGTCCAGCGGCCGAAGGCAGGGTCAGGGCGACGGCGCTCAGGGCCAGGGGGGGAGCCGGGGGCGAGGGGTCGTCGGACATGGTGTTTCCTGCGAGGCCGGCCCTTGTTCGGCCGGCGGTCAGCCTACATAGGAAGGCATGGACCCGACCGCACAGCGTTTTCCAAGCCGTCGTCGTTTTTTGCTCGGCCTGGGCCTGCTGACCCAGATCGCCGCCGCGCCGAAGCCGCCTGTCGTCACCGTCCTGGGCGACTCGATCACCGCGGGCCTGGGCCTGCCGGCGCGTGACGCCATGCCCGCGCAGCTGCAGGCCGCCCTAGGCCGGCTGGGCGTACCGGCGATGGTCCGGGCGGCTGGCGTCTCGGGCGACACCAGCGGCGGCGGGCTGGCGCGGGTCGGCTTCAGCGTCGCGGCCGACACCAGGATCTGCGTGGTCGCCCTGGGCGGCAACGACCTGCTGCAGGGCGTGGAGCCCGCCCAGACCAAGGCCAACCTGCGCGGCATCCTCCAGAAGCTGAAGGCGCGCAGGATCGACGCGGTCCTGGTCGGCGTGGGCGCGCCGTCGGCCATCGGGGCGGCCTACGCCCGCGAGTTCAACGCGATCTACGCCAGCCTGGCGCGCGAGTTCGGCGTGCCGCTCTACGCCAACATCCTTGCCGGGGTGAACACGAACGCCGCCCTCATGCAGCGGGACGGCGTCCATCCCAATGCGGGCGGAGCCAGACGGATCGGCGAGGCCTTGGCGCCGATCGTGGCCAAGGCGCTGAAGGCCCGCGTTGGCTAGCTCCTTGATGGCGACGCGGATTGGCGCCCAGGGACTATTGATGCGCAGCTTCGGCTGCGACCTTAGCAGGCTTCAAAGAAGCAGACGCGTCTTCCCGCCCTCAGTGAAGACCCTCGTAGGAACCTGACGCTTTCGACGTCCTCCATGGGGCGGCGCCGGTTTTCTCCCGCCGGGTGCTGAACGTCGCATTCCTGGAGGTGGGCCAATGTCAGCTCATGGCGCTGCCCAGGCTTGAGTTAGTGCGCTGCGAGCTCTTTTGTTTGCCGTCCGCGATCCGGGCGCCTCTTTGCGGTTGAGCGCCGACACAAGGGCGTGGCACGCGATCGAACTGGCTTTCCCGATCGGCTTTTCGAGCCAGACGAGTTCGGCTATCGCTAACGATCAACGAGAGTGGGCTGTGGACGTTTTGGAACCCGATACTGGAGCTCCGCGGCCTGCGGGTTCTCGCCAGTTGCAGGGCGGCGGCGCGGTCGGCGATCTGATCCGCGCCCACGACTGGAGCGTGACCGACCTGGGGCCGATCGCCGGCTGGCCGGCGGAGCTTTTCGCAACCGTCCAGACGATATTGTCGTCGCGCGTGCCGATGGTGCTGCTTTGGGGGCCAGAAGGGCGCCTGATCTACAATGACGGCTATGCCGAGGTCTGCGGTCCAAGACACCCGGCTTCTCTCGGGGGCAGGCTCCTGGAAATCTGGCCCGAAGCCGAGGCGTTCAACCGCAACGTCCTGGAAAAGGGCCTTGCGGGCGAGGCGCTGCACTACGCCGCCCAGCCCCTCGCGCTCTGGCGGCTCGGGCGCGCCGAGCAGGTCTGGATGGACCTTGAGTACACGCCTGTTCGCGACGCCGCCGGCCGCCCGGTCGGCATCCTGGCTATGGTGTTCGACATCACCCAGCGTATCCTGGCCGAGAGGCGACTGGCCAGCAGCGCGGGACTTTTCCAGTTTCTCGACCATCTCGGACTGGCGCTCAGCGCCTACAGCACCGCCGACGAAATCCTGCGGGTGACGACGCGCATGGTCGGCGAGCATCTGGGTGTCTCCAACTGCGCCTATGCCGACATGGACGCCGACGAGGACGGCTTCACGATCCGCGGCGACTGGCACGAACCCGGCTCGCCCTCGATCGTCGGCCGCTACCGCCTCGCCGACTTCGGCGCCTTCGCCGTCCGGGAGCTTGGGGCGGGGCGTCCGCTGATCATCAACGACAATCTCGCAGAACTTCCGCCGCACGAAGCCAAGACCTTCCAGGACATCGGCGTCGCCGCCACGATCTGCATGCCGCTGATCAAGGCCGGGCGACTCGTGGCCCTGATGGCCATTCACGACAAGCTTCCTCACGCCTGGACCGACGACGAACTGGCCGTCATTCGCGCAGTGACCGAGCGCTCCTGGGCCCACATCGAACGCTCCGGCGCCGAGGCGTCCCTGCGCCGGCGCGAAGAACAGCTGCGCCTTGCCACCGACGCCGCCGAGATCGGGCTTTGGGACGTCGACGTCGTCAATGACACCCTCTACTGGCCGCCGCGCGTGAGGGCGATGTTTGGCCTGCTGACGGACCGCACCGTCACCCTGGCCGACTTCTACGCCGGTCTGCATCCCGATGACCTCGAAGCGACGACGCGGGCCTTCGCCGCGGCGGCCGATCCGGCTGTGCGCGAAGTCTACGATGTCGAATACCGCACCGTCGGCCTGGAAGACGGGACAACGCGCTGGGTCGCGGCCAAGGGCCGTGGCCTCTTCGAAGGCGACCGCTGCCTGCGGGTCATCGGCACGGCGATCGATATTACCGCGCGCAAGGCTAATGAGCAGGCCCTGCGGGAGCTCAACCAGACCCTGGAGCAACGGATCGCCGAGGGGATCGCCGAGCGACGGCTGCTCATCGACCTCGTCGAGAACACCGACGCCATCATCATTGTGTTGGATCGGGACTACCGGGTGCTGGCGATCAATCGGGCCGGCGTGGACGCCTTCCAGCGGGCCTACGGTCCCCGCCCGCAGATCGGCGACAACATGATCGCCCTGCTGGGCGGGCGGCGAGACGACATCGCCGAGGTCAGGGCCTCTTGGGATCGCGCGCTGGCCGGCGAGGAATATACCGACATGCGCGAGTTTGGCGGCGCGGGGTATGAGCGCCGCTGGTTCGAGATGACGTTCCGCAACTACCGCGACGCCTCGGGCCAGATCGCCGGCGCCTACCAGTTCGTCTATGACGTCACCGCCCGGGTCGCCGAACAGCGCCGGCTGGCCGACGCCGAAGAGCAATTGCGCCAGTCCCAGAAGGTCGAGCAGCTTGGCCAGTTGACCGGCGGTGTGGCCCACGACTTCAATAATCTTCTGACCCCGATCATCGGCTCCCTCGACATGTTGAGTCGAAAGGCGCTGAACACCGATCGCGAGCAGCGCCTTATCGATGGCGCCCTGCAATCGGCCGAACGGGCCAAGACGCTCGTTCAGCGTTTGCTCGCCTTCGCCCGGCGACAGCCTCTGCAGCCGACCGCCGTCGACACGGCGAGCCTCGTAGCGGGCATGGCCGATCTGGTGTCGAGCACGACCGGGCCGCACGTGCGGGTGGTGACGGACATCGCGCCGAGCTTGCCCATGGCCCACGGCGATCTCAACCAGCTTGAGCTGGCCATTCTCAATCTCAGCGTCAACGCGCGAGACGCCATGGCTGAAGGCGGCGAATTGAGGATCTCGGTGGTGATGTCGGCCGCGGGCGAGGCCAAGCCTCAGGGCCTCAACGACGAGCGCTATATCAAGATTACGGTGGCCGACACCGGCGCTGGCATGGATGCGGCGACCCTGGAGCGGGCGATCGAGCCGTTCTTCTCCACCAAGGGCATCGGCAAGGGCACAGGTCTTGGCCTGTCAATGGTTCATGGCCTGGCTCGGCAGCTTGGGGGCGCGCTCGATATTGCAAGCCGGGTGGGCGTCGGCACTCGGGTTGCGCTTTGGCTGCCCGTCAGCCGACAATTAAACACGGCGGCCGTAGAGGGGCAGGGCGAGCCGCGGCCGACGGGCGATCGACATGGCGCGGTCCTCTTGGTCGATGACGAGGAAATTGTGCGCGAGAGCACCGCCCGCATGCTCGAGGACCTCGGGTTCGAGGTCGTCGAGGTGGGATCGGCCGAGCGCGCCCTGATGCTGATAAGGGATCGAGACGACTTCGCCTTGCTGGTGACAGACCACTTGATGCCTGGGATGGACGGGGCCCAACTCGTGCGCGCCGTCAGGTTCTCGCATCCCTCGCTGCCGACCTTGATCATCTCCGGCTATGCCGAGGAGGACGGCATCGCGCCGGATCTGCCGCGCCTGACCAAGCCCTTCCGGGCTCAGGAGCTCTCCGACGCCATCGCCGATCTCGGGCTTTGACCGATGGCCCATTTCAGGAGGCAATCGGCATTTCAATCAACTGCGGAACGCTAAGCGTTTCGGGCCCGGTTGCTGGACGTCCCTTTACTGGCGGTGGCCCAATGTCCGTGGTGGCCATAGAGCAGGGGGCGAATGTCAGCTTCTGGCGTTCTACGCCCCCCGTGGCTTGGAGCGGGCTGTTGCAAAGCCTTGAGCTGCCTGAGATTAAGCCCAGCCCCGCTCAACGCTCGAAGACCAGCAGGCTCGACGTCGCCGTGGCGTAGAGGCGTCCCCTGGCGTCTTTGATCGTCGCCTCGGCAAAGGCGGCGCGGCGCCCGAAAGTTACGACCCTTCCTTCTGCCCGCACCTGACCCGTCTTGTCAGTCATCGGCCGATGATAGGCCACGTTCAGTTCAAGGGTAGTGTAGCCCTGCTTGGCGCTAAGTTTTGAATGCACCGCGCAGCCGCAGGCGGAGTCGAGCAGGGTCGCGGCGTAGCCGCCATGCACTGTGCCGATCGGATTGTAGGCGTGGCGGCCGGGCACCCCTTCGAACGCCGCCCAACCGTCGCCGGCCTCGGTCAGGGAAAACTCCAGGGTGTCGCCAATGGGCGGGCGCCCACCGGCGGCGATCATCGCCAGGAGCTGCTCCAAGCCGGAGGCCCCGGGGGCGATCTGGTCGGCGAGGGTAGGTTCAGGAACGTTCATGGTTGGCTCCAGAATAAAGCGATACGTGATCGAAACGGCTTGGGAACGGTTCGCTTCAAGTCGCCAGCGGTTGCGGCCCATGAGCCTTGGCGGGGGCGAGGCTAGGATCCTTGATCTTGAACCACATCGCGTAGAGCGCCGGCAGGAACACCAGGGTCAGGATCGTCCCGCCGATCGTGCCGCCGATCAGGGTGTAGGCCATCGACGACCAGAACACCGAGAAGGTCAGGGGGATGAAGGCCAGGATGGCGGCCAAGGCGGTGAGGATCACCGGCCGGGCGCGCTGAACCGTCGCCTCGATGACGGCATGGAACGGGTCCAGGCCATCCTCTTGGTTGGTGTGGATCTGGCCGATCAGGATCAGGCTGTTGCGCATGATGATCCCGGCCAAGCCAATCAGTCCGAGGATGGCGTTGAACCCGAACGGCTGATGGAAGAGCAGCAAGGTCGGCGCGACCCCGACCAGGGCCAGGGGCGCGGTCAGCAGCACCATGAACATCGCCGACAGAGAGCGGACCTGGAAGATGATCACGATCATCATCAGGATGAACATCAGCGGGAAGATCGCGGCCAGGGCGACGTTGGCCTTGCCGGCCTCCTCGATGGAGCCGCCCATCTCGATCTTGTAGCCGGCCGGGAGGGTGGCGATGATCGGCTTGAGATCCTTCATCACCTGGGTGGAGACGTCCGGCGGTTGTAGCCGCTCATCGATATCGCCGCGCACGGTTATGGTCGTCAGGCGATCGCGGCGACGCAGGATGGGATCTTCCATGCGCACCTCGGCCCGGCCGATCTGGTCGAGCGGAATGCGCTCGCCCGATGCGCCGACCAGGGTGAAGGCGCCCAGCTTGGCCGGATCCAGGCGGTCTTGGCCCGTGGTGCGCGCCACGATCTCCACCGAGCGGATGTCCTCGCGCACCTGGGTCACCGGCACGCCGGTCAGCAGGAACTGCAGCTGCAGCGACGCATCGCTGGAGCTCAGGCCAAAGGCCCGCAGGCGATCCTGGTCGAGCACGAAGTGGACCGTTGGTACGCGCTCGCCCCAGTCGGTGTTGACTTGGCGCAGGCCGTCGTTGCGCAGCATGACCGTGCGGACCTGCTCGGCGATCTGGCGAACGCGCGGGGCGTCGGGACCCATGACCCGGAAGGCGACCGGGAAGGGGGAGGGCGGACCGAACACGATCTGGGTCGCGCGGATCCTGGCACCGGGGACCGCGCCGCTGGCCGCGAACTGGCGCAGGCGACGCTTGAGCACTTCGCGGGCCTTCTGGTCGGGTGTCAGCACCACGATCTTGGCGAAGGACGGATCGGGCAGCTCCGGCGAGATGGCTAGGAAGAAGCGCGGCGCGCCCTGGCCGATATAGCTGGTGACGATTTTGGCTTCGGGCTGTTGGCGCAGCCAAGCCTCGACCTTCTCCACCGCCTGGCCGGTCGAGGCTATGCTTTCGCCCTCGGGCATCTGCACCTCGATCAGCACCTCGGGCCGGTCGGAGATCGGGAAGAACTGCTTCTTGGTCCCGCCCATCATCAGGACGGCGATGACCATCGCCACGCCCACGCCGGCCGCCACCTTGAAGCGGTTGTCCACCGTCCAGGTCACCATCGCGCGCAGGCGGCGATAGCGCGGCGTATCGTAGATCGCCTCATGTCCACCCTCGACCGGCTTGATCTTGGGGATCATCAGCACGCCCAGATAGGGCGTGAAGATCACTGCCACGAACCAGGAGGTGATCAGGGCGAAGGCCACGACCCAAAAGATGTTGCCGGCATATTCTCCGGCCGTGGACTTGGCGAAGCCCACCGGCATCAGGCCGATGATCGTCACCAGCGTGCCCGACAGCATGGGCGCAGCCGTATGGCCCCAGGCATAGGTTGCCGCAGAGACGCGGTCGCGGCCTTCCTCCATCTTCACCACGATGGTCTCGATGATGATGATGGCGTCGTCGACCAGCAGGCCCAGCGACAGGATCAGCGCGCCCAACGTGATGCGGTCGAAGTCTCGGCCGGTGACCAGCATGATCACGAAGACGCCCGCCAGGGTCAGCGGCACGGCCATGGCCACCACCAGCCCGACCCGGAAGCCCAGGCTGATCAGGCTGACGACGATGACGACCGCGAGCGCCACGAAGAACTTCAGCATGAACTCGTCGTAGGCTTCCTCGATGTTCACCGACTGATCGGTGACCTTGGCGAAGCTCATGCCCAGCGGCATCTCCGCGGCGATGGCCTTGGCTTCGGTCTCGAGGTCTTTGCCCAACTGCAGGCCGTTGTAGCGATCCTTCATCACCACCCCCAGCTCAATGGCCGGCTCGCCGTCACTGCGGATCAGGAAGGTGGCGGGGTCCTGGTAGCCGCGCTTGACCTGGGCGATATCCGCCAGCTTGAGCGTGCGACCGCCGACCACGATCGGCGTCTGGCGGATCTTCTCCAAGTCGTCGAGCGCGCCGTCCAGGCGGATCTGCACCTGAGGGCCCGCCGTCTCGATCGAGCCGCCCGGCGTGACGAGGTTCTGATCATTGAGGGCCGCAAAGAGGTCTCTGGGGCTGACGCCCAGGGTGGCGATGCGGGCTTGCGAGAACTCCACGAAGATCTTTTCGGGTTGCTCGCCGATGATCATCACCTTCTTGACGCCGGGGACGTGCAACAGCCGCTGGCGCAAGGCCTCGGCCTGGCGCACCAGTTGGCGGTGGGGCTCGCCCTTGGCCTTGAGGGCGTAGAGGGCGAATGTGACGTCGCCGTACTCGTCATTGACGAACGGACCCAGGACCCCGCGCGGCAGGTTGGCCGCTTCGTCGCTCATCTTCTTGCGGGTCTGGTAGAACTGTTCCTGGACCTCCTTGGCCGGGATCTGGTCCTTCAGCGTCAGGGTGGTGAAGGCCAGGCCCGGCCGCGTGAAGGTCTCGCTCCTGTCGTACCACTTCAGCTCCTGCAACCGCTTCTCCAGCGGCTCGGCCACTTGGTCCTGCATCTCCTGGGCCGTGGCACCGGGCCAGGCGCTGACGATGGTCATGACCTTGATCGAGAAGCTGGGGTCCTCGGCGCGTCCCAGCTTCATGAAGGCGAAGGCGCCGGCGAAGGTCACGGCGATGATCAGGAACAGCGTGATCGAACGCTCGCGGACCGCCAGGGCGGAGAGGTTGAAGGTCATTGAGCCGCTCCGCTCTGAACGCGGACCTTCTGGCCCTGGTGGAGCATGTGGGCGCCCAGAGCTACGAACCGGTCGCCGCCGGACAGGCCTCCGGCGATCGTAACCGTCTCGGTCCCCAGAGACGCCACTTGCACGGCGCGCCATTGGACGGTGGAGGTACGCGGATCGATGACCCAGACGCCCGGACCCTTGCCGGCGTCGTAGAGGGCGCCGATTGGCGCCTCGACGCCGCGTGCCGCCTCGCCGCCGGCCTGGCCGGGCAGGGCCACGACCATGGTCGAGCCCAGCGGCGCCTGGGCCGCCGGACCGCTCAGCACGTACTTGGCCTCATAGGTGCGGGTGCGCGGGTCGGCCGCGTCGGAAAGCTGGCGAAGGCGCGCCTGGCCGGCCTTGGCGCCGGTGAATGCGTAGGCGTCCGCCGTCGAGCCGAGCGGGGGGCGAACGGTCTCGGGTAGGGTGATGGTGGCCTCGCGCGGGCCGGCATGGGCCAGGCGCACGACGGGCTGACCGGCGGCCACGACCTGTCCGGGTTCGGCCAGGGTTTCCATCACCACGCCATCGGCGTCGGCGATCAGAACCGCGTAGCCGGCGGCGTTGCGAGAGACGCGGGCCTGGGCCTGCGTCGCCGCCAGCTGCGCCTGAGCCGCATCGGCGGCCGCCTTGGCCTGGTCATAGGCGAGGGCGGAGACCGCGCCGGCCGAGACCAGGCCGCGATAGCGCCGCTCCTCGGAGGCGGTCTGGACGGCGCGAGAGCGGGCGGCTTCGACCAGTTCGTTCTGGGCCGCGACAGCCAAGACGTAGTCGGCCGCGTCGAGGCGCATCAGCGGCTGGCCCAGGCGCACGGTCTGGCCGGCGTCGACAAGCCTGGCGACCACCTTGCCGGCGACCCGAAAACCCAGGTCGCTCTGGACGCGGGCCGAGACGACGCCGCTGAACCGCCGCTCGCCGGTGGTCGCCGGACCCGCGACGGCCGTCCGGACGATCGGGGCTTGGGTGCGCGGATCGTTGGCGTCGGCCTTGCCGCCACAGGCGGTCAAGGGAGCTAGGCCGCCTAGGAGCAGGACGGCGGCGAGGGTGCGAGACGACATGGCTTGAAGGTCCTGCCTTGACGGAAGGTCCCTAAGCTGGCGGCGAGTGACTAAACTGTCAACTAGTCACTTTTGCTCATGGCGCGAGACTGCGAAGCACGAGGTTGACCGCCTTGGTCGGCGCTTCGGGCAAATCGTCCAGATTGTGCTTGAGCATCAGCGGATTCATGAAGCTCTGCATGACCAGCAAGATCGCCTCGCAGATCTCGTCGATCGGCGTCTTGCGCTCGAACTCGCCGGTCTCGCGGCCCAGAAGAATGATGTCGCGAAGGATGGCCTCAGCTCGCGCCAGATAGGCGATCACCGAGGGCCAGCGTTCTTCGGCCGAGTGGGCGGCGATGTCGTAGAGCAGCTTGTCCTGGAAGAAGAGTTCTGCGCTCTTGCTGGTTATTCCATTGAAAAAACGGCGTAACTTATCGGAAGCTGTCTTGCCTTCAGCGACGCCGGCCTCGCCCGCTGCAAGCACCTTGTCCAGGCACTGGACGCAGATCGCCTGGCCGATCGCCTGCTTGGAGTCGAAGAACTTATAGATGTAGGCCTTGGAGAAGCCGATCGCCTTGGCCAGATCCGCAACCGTGGTCTTGCCATAGCCGTAACGGCTGAAATGCGCCTCGGCCGCATCGACGATCTGGTCTCGGATACCGTGCTCGATGGGCCCGCGTTGGCCGTCCGCAGGGGGGGAGGGATCGAGGGTGCTCATGGCTGGCAAGCTAGCATCGGTCATCGCGATTGACAAACAAGTGACGATATTGGAATTTGGTCACATCTGGTTTCTTAGCCCGGAAAGTATGCCGATGCGCGCCGTCTTCCTTCGGACTCTCCCTGCGATGGCGGGCGTCGCCGTGCTGGGCGGTTGCGCGATCGGTCCCAACTATGTGGCGCCGACGATCGCGGCCCCGCCGGCCTTCATGGGCGGGGCCGCCGTCGCCGCCAGGCCGGTCCCGGCCGCGCCGATCGATGCCTGGTGGCGCGGCTTCAACGATCCGGTTCTTGACGGGATGGTCGATCGCGCCCTGGCCCAGAACCTCGACCTGGCGCAGGCCGCCGCCCGCGTAACGCAAGCGCGGGCGGGCCTGGGCGCGGCGACCGCCGCCCTGCTGCCCTCGGCGTCGATCGAGGCGCGCGGTGCCCAGGCCCACGCCTCCACCCAGACCCCGACCGGGCGCCTCCTGGCCGCCACGCCCAACTTCGATCGCGACGGCGCGCTTTATGAGGCCAATGTCGTCGCTGGCTGGGAGTTGGACGTCTTTGGCGGCTCGCGTCGCGACCAGGAGGCGGCCCGCGCCCAATACGAGGGCGCTAGGGCCGGCGTCGCCGCCGCGAGGCTGGCGGTCGCCGCCCAGACCGCCGACACCTACATGCTGGTTCGGGGGCTCCAGGCCCGTTTGGCCGTCGCCCGCGAGCAGGTGGAGACGCAAGCCCAACTCGTCGAGACGGTCCGCCTGCAGCGCGCGCAGGGCGTCGCGGCCGAACTCCAACTGCAGCAGGCGCTCGGCGCCCTGCAGCAGACCAGGGCTGGCATCCCTGCTCTCGAGGAAGGCCTGGACGCGGCGCTCAACGCCATGGACGTCCTTCTGGGCGCGCAGCCGGGAACCTATCGCGCCGAACTGGCCGTGGCGGCCCCGATCCCGGCCGCGCCGGGCCTGGCCGAGGCCGAGGGGCCGGCCGAGCTGCTGCGGCGGCGTCCCGACCTTGTCGTGGCCGAGCAACGGCTTCGCGCGAGCAACGCCCAGGTCGGATCGGCCCTGTCGCAGTATTTTCCCAAGTTCTCTCTGAGCGGCCTGGTCGGCACGGCCACCACCAGCAGCAGCACACTTTTCGAGAGCCCCGCGTCGCAGGCTCAAGGCGTCCTCGGTCTTCGCTGGCGGCTCTTTGACTTTGGCCGGGTCGGCGCAGAGGTCAGCACCGCCCGCGGCCAGAAGGCCGAAGCGCTGGTCGCTTACCAGCAGTCGGTCCTGCGGGCGACCGAGGACGTGGAGAACGCGTTCTCCAGTCTGGTTAAGCGCGAGGACCAGGAGCGGGTGCTGGCTCAAGGCGAGGCGGCGTTGGTCAAGGCCAGGGGCGCGTCCAAGGTCGCTTACGACGCCGGCGTCGTCAGCCTTGTCGAGGTGCTCGACGCTGATGCTCGCCTACTGGCCGTAAGAGACGCCAGGGTCCAGGCTCGGACCGAGGCGGCCCGTGCCTCCATTCGTTCATTCCGAGCCTTGGGCGGCGGCTGGGGCCACACGGTCGGGGCGAGTAAAGGTTAGGGGCTCCGCCAGCGACAGCAATTGAACGTCCGGAGTCTGGAGTGGCTCCAAGGTCAGTTCATGGCGCATTGCGTCGCAAAGCGCGCATGCATGGAGCTAGTTCGCGGGGCTGTTTGTCCGGGACACGCATTGAGCGTGGTTGATCGGAGTGTCGAAGGTAGAGTGCTGATTGACGAGGATCGGCGCCTCTACTTTGTAATTTTCATTCGGGCGGGTCTTTGTAGTCGGTGTGCTGACGCGCCGTCAGGCGCGTACGGCTGGGATCGAAGATCAGATTGATCACGGCAAAGAGCGCCAACAGTCCCGCCAGAACCGTCGCCAACCGGAAGCCATAGGCGGCGTCGCCGAAGCGATCGCTGACGAGACCCATCATCCAAGGCGAGACCACGGCGCTCACGCAGGTGAAGAACAGGATGACGCCGGAAACCGAGCCATGCTGGGCCTTGGGGAAGCAACTGATGCCTTTGGAATTGATGGTCGGATAGAGCACCGACATGAAGAGGCCCGAGACGGGCAGGGAAAACACAGCCACATCGCGCCCACCCATCAGCGCCATGCCAAAGCAGATCAGGATCGCCACGCTGCATAGCGCGACGACCTTGGTCCAGGCCAAGCGGTGGAGCAGCCAGGCCCCCAGGAAGCGGCCGACGGCGCGCAGGACGAAGAACACCGACAATGCGTAGGCGGCCAGGACGACTGCGGGTCCCTGGTAGGCGGCCAGAAGGGTCGGCATCCAGACGTAGATCGCCGTCTCGACGCCGACATAGAGCATGATCGCGAGGCTGAAGGCCAAGGCGTAGGGATTGGCGAACATGGCCAGGGTGACGCGCGGGTCGAGTTTCTCCTGGGCGGCCCGGGGCGTCTGGGGATAGCGGACCGCCAGTGCGGCGATGATCAATAGGACGCAGAGGGCGCCGGCGATCACATAGAGCCACTTCCACGATGCGCCTGCCGCCAGCAGGGCTGCGACAATGGCCGGGCCAATAATGGCGCCGACGCCGAAGAAGCCTTCCACCATGTTCATGGTGGCTGTGTGGGCGCGAGTGGAGGTCGAGATGTCGCCGATCAGCGCCAGGGCCCCGGTCTTGAAAACGCCGATAGCCAAGCCCGACAGCAGCAGAAGGCCCACGAAGAAACCGAAGGTCTGGCCCACCGAGAACAGGAAGGCCGAAGCGGCGAAGGCGACCAGGCCGATGACGATGGTGGCTTTGCGGCCGAGGCGGTCGGCCAGGAACCCAAGGCAGACCCCGCCCAGCGCGATCCCGGTCATGCTGGCGTAGTGGAACGAGCCGGCAGCGGCCATCCCTAAGCCGAAGGTCTTAATGACGTGGGGGATGATGACGCCGACCGAGTCCGTGGTCATGGCGAACATCATGAACATCAGATAGGTCAGCACGCGGATCAGGCGCGGGTTGCGCTGTGCGTCGGGGTCCGGTGCGATCATCGCTGCTCTCCAGCTCTGGTTTCGAAGGACGGGCCTGGCGACTCCAGTATGCCAAGGCCGAGCGCGACGGCGCCGAGCAGGCCGGAGGTCTGGCCAAGCCCAGGCGCGGCGACGAACGCCGCGATCGCGGCGTCCGTGTCCAGCGCGTCGAGATAGCCGGCGAGCTTGGCGGCCAGGAGTTCGCGGGTCCGCGCCAGCAGCCGCGGATTTTGCCCGACCCCGCCGCCGACGATCACCCGCTGGGGCGAGGCGACCAGCACCAGGCTCATCAAGAGCTGGGCCAGATAGTCGGCGACGAGATCCCAGACCGGATCATCGACGGCCAGGGTCTCGCCCGGCGCGCCCGTCCGCGCGGCCAGGGCAGCACCGCTGATCAGGCCTTCCAGACAGTCGCCGTGGAAAGGGCAGCATCCGGTAAAGGGGTCCTTGGCCGTGTCGCGCCGGACCAGCAGGTGGCCGGCTTCCGGATGCAGAAGGCCATGAACGGGGCGCCCATGGACCACCAGCCCGACGCCGACCCCGGTGCCGATGGTGACGTAGGCATGGTTGGACAATCCCTTGGCCGCGCCCCAGGCCCCTTCGGCCACAGCCGCGCCCGACACATCGGTGTCGAAGGCGACCGGCAGGCCAAACCTGCGGCAAAGCCTGCCGGCGACGTTTGCGCCCGACCATCCCGGCTTGGGCGTCTTCAGCATGTGGCCCCAGTCGGCCGCGGCGCGGTCGAGCCGAACCGGACCGAAGCTGGCGACGCCGATCGCGTCGAAGCCGCCATGCCGGTGCTGATCCTCTAAAACAGCCTCGATCGCCGCCAAGGTCTCCTGCGGCGTGGTCGTGGAGATCCGGACCGGAGCGGTCAGGTCGCCCGGGCTGGAGCCAAAGGCGATCAGGGCCTTGGTGCCGCCAAGCTCAATCGCCGCGATCCGGGTCATCGGGTCACCAACCACTTGATTGCGTAGGGACCCAACACCTGCGCAGGCCCGGCATAGGGCTCACCGTCGAGAATGTCCTCGGTCAGGTCGTCGAAGGGCGGCGGTAGCGCCGCGCCGACCGTTGAAGCCGACAGGTTGGCAAGGCATAGGAAGCGCCGCTGGCCCTCCTCGCGCACGAAGGCCAAGAGAGAAGGAACCGCTAGATCCAACGGCTTTGCGGGGCCGGCCACGCCCAAGTCAGCGAGCACTCGAGCGCGCCGCGCCAAAAGGCCGAATGACGTGAAGAGGTGAGCTTCCAGCGCCTCCGGATCATGGCGTCTTCCTGCCGCCTCCCAGTCCATCAGCGGGCGATGCAGCCATCGTCCGTCACCAGCCCGCAAAGGATCACGCTGGTAGGCGACGTCGTCGTCCAGGCCGATCTCGTCGCCCATGTAGATCAGGGGCCAGCCGTCCAGCGCGTGGATGACGCCATAGAGCAGGGTCAGGCGGCGTGCGCCCATCCCGTCCAGGTCCTGGCCAGCGTCCAGGCCAGCCAGCGAGGAGGCCATGCCGTTGGTGGAGGGCACGCCCCCCGCCGCGGTCTGAAAGGCGCGCCCGCGCGAGAAACCCCCGCCCTGGCCGTAGGCGTCAGACCAGCGCTTGAGGTCCTCGGGCGGAGCGTAGGCGGCCAGAGCGTTCCAGATCAGGTCGTCGTGGCAGCGGACATAGTTCAGCCAAGCGCCATGGGCGGGTTTTTGCGCCGCGACGGCCAGGCATCGGCGGGCGATCGCCGCATCGGCGTCGGCCAGGGCGCCCCAGAGGGCGGTCATGACGACGTTGTTGTAGGCCAAGTCGCAGCCGGGGGCCGAACGGCCAAAGAACGGCAGGACGTCCTCGAGGCTCTCGATGGCTTCGGCCAGCAGCACCACGCCGGGGGCGACGATCGACAGCGCCGCGCGCCAGGCTTCGACGATGGCGTAGGCCTGGGGCAGGTTGCGGCAGGTGGTGCCGGCCTGCTTCCAGAGATAGGGCGCGCTGTCGAGCCGGAACCCCTGGGCGCCCTTGGCGGCCAGGAATATCAGGACGTCGAGCATTTCGGCGAACACCGCCGGATTGGCGTAGTTGAGGTCCCACTGGAAGGGATAGAAGGTCGTCCAGACGTAGCCGTCCATGTCGGCGTCGTAGGTGAAGCTGCCTGGCGCGGTGTCGGGGAAGACGTCGATCAGGTCGCGGTCGCGCGCCGCGGCGCTCCCTGCGTCCGGCAGGACGACATAGTAGTCGCGATAGGCGGGATCGCCCGCGCGCGCCCTGGACGCCCATTCGTGTTCGCGGGCGGTGTGGTTGCAGACCACGTCCAGGATCAGTCCCATGTCGCGCGCGCGTAGATCGGCGGCCAGGGCTTCGAGGTCATCAATGGTTCCTAGCCTGGGATCCACCCGGCGATAGTCGGAGACGGCGAAGCCGCCGTCGCTGTCGCCGGGGCGCGGCTCCAGCAGGGGCAGGGGGTGAAGCCAGCGCACGCCCAGTTCCGAGAGGTAGTCGAGCTTGCCGCGCACGCCGGTGAGATCGCCGGCGAAGCGATCGACGTAGAAGGTGTAGGCGCTTTGCCCCGGCGCCAGCAGCCAGGCCGGATCCGCCTCGCGGGCGGCGTCGAGCGCGCGCAGCGGCTCTGGCCGGGTGCGGGCGGCCGCCAGAAGCCTGGACTTCAGCTGCTCCAGGACGATCGGGTGGTTCTCGTGGCCGCCGTAAAGGTCTTCGAAGATGGCCGCGATGGTCGGCCATAGCGCCGCGAAGCGGCGTTGGACGGCGTCCTCGTGCGGTGATTGGAGCGGGGAGGCCAGGACCATGCGGTGAAGCTCTTTGGGAAAGAAAGGCCTCGCCAACGCGGCAGGAGCGCGCGGCGAGGCTAAGGAACCAACGGGGGAAGCCCGCCGGTCAGGGAACTAGAAAGCGTAACGAAGCGTCGCCGTGACGGTTCGGCCGTTGATCGAGCGGGCCCGGATCGCATTGACCGAGCCGGCCGTGATTGCGCTCTCCTCGGCTTCGGTCAGCCCGACCTTGTCGAAGAGGTTGTTGGCGTTGACCGACAGCGAAAGGCCCTCGGCGATGTTGTACTCGGCGAAGGCGTTGACCTGGGCGTAGCCGGGGAAGGCCAGCAGGTTCTCGTCCTGGGCGTAGGCCTTGGTGGTGCCGATCACGCTGGCGCCGATCGTGGCCTTGTCGCCAAAGCGCCAGGTCGGGGCGAACTGATAGATCCACTTGGCCTGGCGACGAGGGGTGTTACCGACCACGGCCGGATTGAGGGCGTCCTTGTCGATTACCGCGTCGGTGTAGGTGGCGCCGCCGCTGATCGAGAAGTCGCCGATGCGATAGCTGGCTTCCAGTTCCACGCCCTTGGCCTTGTAGGTCCGGTCGAAGAACTTCTGGCTGGTGGCCTCGAAGTTCTGCTCTTCGGTCTTGGCCCAGAAGGCCGTGGCGAAGAGGCCAAAGCCGTCGCGACGGAACTTCACCCCGCCCTCGACCTGGTCGACCATGTCGACGGCGTCCTCCTTGGCCACCGTGCCGTCAGCCCGGACCTTGCCGAACAGCAGCCGGTCGGCGTTGGCGCGGCCGCCGCGGCTGGCGCGGGCGAACACCGCGAGGTCCGAGGTGAACTGGTAGTTGGCGCCCAGCGACCAGGAGGTGTAGCCCCAGTCGTAGTTCACCGGCGCGGCGCTGGCGTTGTCGATCACCGACACGCTCTGCTCGACGGTCTGGATCACGCCATCGCCGTTGACATCGACGCTGGCCTGCTTGGCGCCGGCGTAGCTGCCGCGGGCCTTGCCCTCGTCTCGGCGCAGGCTGGCGTCGAGGCTGAGGTCGCCGACGCGGGTGGAGAGGCTCAGATAGGGCGCGTCGATGTCGTAGGTGACGTCGTAGCGGCGGGTGCAGCAGTTGCCCCAGTAGGGCACGCCGTAGGCTGCGAGCCCCGCCTGGGTCAGCTTGGTCCCGGCGCTGTTATAGACGTCGAGCAGGGCGGCGTTGTCACCCTTCACCTCCATGATGAAGGTGTTCCACAACCAGTCCATGGCGATGGTTTGGCGCGACTTGTAGTAGCCGGCGGTAACGTCGACAGAGAAGCCGCCGACATCGAAGGCGCGCGACAGCTTCAGGTCGTTCATGGCGTTGCCGAAGTCGTTGATCTCGACGTCGAACATGTGCACGCGCATCGCCAGACCGTTGCCATTGAGGCTCGAGGGCGAGGTGATCGTCTGGCCCGCCAAGGGGCCGTTGGCGTAGCGCAGGGTCGCGCCGGTTCCGCCGATCTCGGCCGCCAGGGTCTGGGCCGAGGTCACCTCGGCTGGGAAGGGCGCTACGAAGCGGCCCGAGGTCTTGGCGACCTTGAAGCGGTCCTCGATCTTCCAGCCGCCGACATTGAACTTGGTCTCGGCCCCGAACTGCAGGGTGTCGGGGTGCATGCCGTCGGCGACCTTGCTGATCCGGCGATTGCCGTCGCCCTCGAGGCCCGGATTGGTGGTCAGGTAGACGGACTGAAGATCCTCGTGGCTGATGTCGAACCCTGGGAAGGAGCCGATGCTCGGATCGCTGTTGGAGCCGGTGACGCGGGTGGGCATGGGCAGGTAGCCGACCGCGCGGTCGTCCAGGTACTTCACGTGCAGGCGGACGAAGCCGTTTTCGAACTCCTTGGTTAGGTTGGCCTTGATCTGGCCGCCCTTCTCGGAGGTGTAGCCCGACTTCCGCGCGCCTTCACCTTCCCGGTAGAAGCCGCCAACATGGAAGCGCAGGGTGTCGCTGATCGGCGCTCCGTAGTCGAAATCCAGCCGCGTGTGGTCATAGCCGAGGCCCTTGGTCAGGGCGATCGCGCCGCCTTCGGTATCGCCGGTCTTGCTGATGAAGTTGATCACCCCGCCCGGCGAGTTGGAGGCGAAGGTCGAGGACGAGCCGCCGCGGACGGACTCGATGCGCGAGACGTTCTGGTCGGCGCGCAGGAAAATGTCGGCGTTGCCGAAGGCGATGTCGCCGAACTCCATGACCGGCAGGCCGTCTTCCTGCAACTGCAGGAACTTGGCGCCGCCGGAGGCGACGGGCAGGCCGCGGACGGCGATGTTGGCGTTGCCTTCGCCGCCGGTCGATTCCGAACGGATACCGGGAAGACTCCGGAAGATCTCGGCCGTGGAGCGCGGCGCCTGGGCGGCGATCTGGTCAGCCGACAGAGCGCTGACCGAGATCGACGAGGTCATCTTGGTGGCGCCATCGCGCGAGGCGGTCACCACGACCGCGTCGAGCGCCAGGACGTCCTTGTTAGTGTCGGTCTGGTCCGCCTGCCTGGCCTGAGCCAGCGCGGGAACCATCGCCAGCGCGGCTACGCCGGCCACGAGCTTGGCCTTGTGCTTGTCCATTCGCTTCCTCCCAGTGACGCGCCTCCGTTCTTGAAGAGAAGGCTGCGAGCGTGAGCATGCGGGTTACGCAATCGATTGCGAAGGGTGATTTTTGCAATCCCGCGATTTACGCAATCGATTGCGTTATTTTCGCAACAGTGCCGCTGGGAATGCCGCCCGGTCAAAGCCGCCTGGTCAGGATCCGCGGATGATCAGCTGGGGCGGCATGAAGACGGAGGACACATCTTCGCCGGCGATCTGGCGGAACAGCAGATCCACCATGGACCTGGCGCCGGTCGCCAGGTCCTGCCTTACGGTCGTGAGCGCCGGCGCCACATGCCGGGCAAGGGCGATGTCGTCGAAACCGACCACGGACACGTCGCCCGGAACAGACCGGCCAGCTTCGACCAGCGCCTGGATGGCGGTGATGGCGATGAGGTCCGAGGCGGCGAAAACCGCGTCGAACGCCACGCCGCTTTCGATCAAGTCCCGCACGGTGGCCTGGGCTGTCTCGACCGTGAAGTGGGCGGCCGCGCTCAGCTCCGGCTGCGGCTTGAGGCCAGCCTTGGCCAGCGCCCGCAGATAGCCCTCGCGGCGAAGGCCGACTTCGGGCGCCTCTGGCGCGCCCAGGAAAGCGATCCTTCGCCGTCCTAGGCCGATCAGGTGTTCGGTGGCCAGCTGGGCGCCGGCGATGTTGTCGGTGCCTACGGTGCAGTAGTGCTGGTCGTCCAGCGCGCCGCCCCAGACCACCATCGGACGATAGGTGCTGGCCACGGCGTTGAGCGTTTCATGCTGGTCGCTCTGACCGATGACTAGGAGGCCATCGGATTTGTGGGATTGGACGATCTGTTCCAGCCAGCCGGGGCGCGGAGCCACCACCTTCTTGAGAAGCACCTCGTAGTCGCGGCCGGTGATCTCGTCGGCCAGCCGGCCGATCATCTCCAGGAAGAACGGGTCGGAGATCAGCTGCCCGGCCTCGTGGCCGAGCGGCACGATGACTCCGATTACATGGGTCTGCTGCAGGCGAAGGCTGCGGGCGGCCTGGTTGATCGCGTAGCCCTGGGCGTGGGCCAGGGCTACGATCTGCTCACGTAGCGGCTGGGGGATCGACTTGTGGCCCGACAGCGCCCTCGACACCGTAGAGGTCGAGACGCCGGCGAGCCTGGCGATGTCCGACATCTTGATGCGGCCGGAGTTTGCGGATCCGTTATCGGGAAGCTCATTACTCATGAATCGACGATAGTTTATCGTTCGCGCTTTGCACCAGTTGCTTCGGGTCCAGTTGACGGCGTCGGCCGCCTATCAAGTTTTTGGCGAGAAGAACGAGAGAGAAGCAGGCTTGGTGGTCCGTAAGCGCGCCGCTGTGCAATGTCGGATCCAGGAAGGTGCCGCAAGGTCAGCTTCTGGCGCGACCCGGTCGGCGATGCAGACCTCCGGCCCGGCTGAGAAGGGCGGGCTTGTGACGTTGGAGTGAACCCGAAGAACTTACATTCAGGTTCTGCGACGATCACCGTCGCCGCGTCTGAGGCCGGCGCCTCAAGCCCATCATGATCGCTGCACGCTGGCGCGCCACGGCGCTGCGGCGCAGTCGAACGCCTCACGGTCTGTCCTTCGCCATTGCCTCGCCGCGAACTTGCTCCAGAGCCGCGAGTTGCGCGTCGATCATCGTCTGGTTGGGGTCGTGCCCCGTACGGGCGAGTGGCAAGAACACTTTCTTGGGCGCGGTCAGATCGTCGAAATACGCTTTAGAGACCTCCGGCGGGGTCACCAGATCGGCCTCGCCCTGCAGCATGTAGACTGGCATGGCGAACGCCGTTCCCAGCCTGCGCAAGTCGATCTTCGGCCCCATGCCGTCGCCGGCGAGGCCGACGAAGTTCAGGAAGGAATAATCCTCGCCGGCGGTGTAGTCGGTCTCGTAGGCGGGAGTGTCGTAGCCGGGGCCGAACGTGAACCAGCCCTTGGGCGGTGCGTCGGTCGCCAGAGCCTCGTACTTGCGGGTGATGCGGCGCAGGATTCCGAAAGCACGGGGATTGGTCCACGGCGGGGCGCCGAGCCCCTCCAACTTGCCAATCGACTCCGTGTCGCCGGCGGCTCGCGCCAGACCAAGGGTCTTGGCGTAGCTGGCCGCCATGTCCAGTTGGTAGTTAACAAGCTGGGCCGTGCCGACATAGGCGCTGAATAGGTCCGGCTCCGCCATGGCGATGTTAACCGCCAGGGCCGAGCCCCAGGAGCCGCCCATGATGATGACCTTGCGCTTGCCGAAGCGATGGGTCGCATAGCGGGCCATCTCGACGCCGTCGGCCGTCAGGCGCTGGAGAGTCAAAGCCTCGTCTTCGGCCGGCTTGTTAGCGCCATAGGTCTTGCCCGAACCACGCTGGTCCCACTGGACGACGGTGAAGTCCTTTGCCCACTCGCCGAACAGGGCGTGGGCGAAAGGCGTGTTCGGGTTACCGGGACCGCCGTGGACGATCAGCACCACCGGATTGGCGCAGTCGTGCCCCTCGACCGTCACCCACTGCTTGATACCGCCAATGTTGATGAAGCCGGACTCGTTGATGGGCTGGCCCCGCGTTCGACATCCTGGGCTAAGCTCCGTCGCGTGGGCCTCCCCGACGACGCCACAGGACAGCAGCAACGCCGCAGCGAAACCCAATACTCTCATGTCCGCCCCCAAACACGCCGCTCATCGCCCAAGATGGACGCGCATGCTTCGTGGCGCTTATCACCGCAGGCGCCTGCGCCGAAGTCGAAACCCAGGCGCCCAACTTTACATGGTGGCCGTCGGCTCAAGGTTTGTTCGATACAGCGTGCCTTGAAGCTGAAAGATAAGCCGCCGTGAATGGCTCGCCCAAAGCTGACGATTTCAATTTCCGACTAGGGTCGATCTCGCCCGTCTGCATGGCGGGCTGAATGTCCGCTTGCTGGAGGGATGCCAACGTCAGCAACTGGCGCTTTGCTGCCTCTCACACCCTTGGCCCAGAGATTCCTGTGCCCTAGATAGTCGCGCTCCGCCGTCCAGGAGCGTCATAAGCAGCGGTTCGTCGCTAGTGCCGGGTTTCCACCAAGCAGCATGGCGACTGCGGTCTGGGGCTCGACGCCTAGCACGGCGCCGCGAGCCTTGGCGATGGCAAGCGCTTGGCGGTCGCCGGGGCGACCATCCGTAAGCATTACGCGGATCCCGCGACCACGCCCACACCCCTCATTGCGCTTGAGCGGGTCGCGAAGACCGGGTAGACGGGACGCCTTCGGAACGGTCTCTGTAAACCGCTGTGCGAGCCGATCAGGTTCAGAACAGCGGCGAGGGCGGTAAGCTCTTGAAAACATTGACGCGCGCGGGCGTAGTTCAGAGGTAGAACGTCAGCTTCCCAAGCTGAATGTCGGGGGTTCGATTCCCCCCGCCCGCTCCAAGCTTTCTTTGAGCGACCACGAAAAAGGCCCGCCGTCTCCGGCGGGCCTTCGTCGTTTCGCGGATCGGTCCGGCTCAGGCCGTGGCGGGTTTCTTCGACGCCCAGACCGACGCCGCCAGCAGGCCCGCGCCCAGCACGAGCGAGGCGTCGAGGATCCAGGCGACCGGATCCACCGTCCGGCCGGTGTTGAGGCCCAGGTGCGCCAGGGCGACGAGGGCCAGGGCGACGGCCGAGGCCAGGCGCAGGCGGATCGACAGCGTGGCCGGCGTCCACAGGAACGCGCAGGCGTTGGCCGCCAGGGTGACGCCGCCCCACACCGCGACCGGCGGCGCGCTGGGCGCCAGCAGGGCGACGATGGCCGAGACGGCGTAGGCCAGGGGCTGGCTCCAGCAGAAGGCGACCCACACCCGCTCCCAGCGCGGGGCCGGGCGGCCCTTGTCGCGCCGGCGGGCCAGCCAGATGGCCACGCCGCTGGCGGTCACGGCCGTGAGGCCCAGGCCCAGCAGGAAGTAGGCGACCTTCACCGGCCAGCCGCCGAACCAGCCGAAGTGCAGCGGCGTCAGGCTGGAGTAGATGGCCATGCCCAGGTTGCCGCTCTCGAAGCCGGCCGGGCCCAGCACCTTGGCGTTTCCGTCGACGATGATGATCTCGCCGCGCGACAGCTTGCCGGGCGTGGTGCGGTTGACGCTCATGTGCTGGCCGGTCTCGCCGGGGTGCTCGACGAAGATGTAGTTGAAGCCGGCCTTGGGGTTCTGGGCCTGCAGCACGGCCAGGCCCCTGGCGACGTCGATCACCGGGGCGGGACGTGCGTCGTCGGCCACCGGCGGGCCGCTGAAGAGGGCGAAGACCTTTTCCCGGTTCCCATCGAACACCACCATGGCCAGCACGCCGACGATCAGCACGGAAAGGCCCAGGAAGGCGCCGGTCAGCGACACCACCACGTGGAAGGGCAGGCCCCACACCGAGATGCGGTTGTGCAGGTCGGCCTCCTGCAGGCGCTTGGAGCCGCCCCACCGGAAGGCGAAGGCGTCCTTGAACACCCGGGGATGCGACAGCACGCCCGAGACCAGCGACGACAGCAAGGCCACGCCCGTCAGCCCGACCAGGAAGAAGCCCCAGGTCCCCGGCAGATGCAGGGCGGTGTGAAGCCTGGCCTGGAACTGGCTCCACGGCGTCTTCTGCTCGGCGACGATCCTGCCCGAGGCGTCGGCGAACCAGGTGTGCTCGCCGCCCTTGGCGTCGTCGCCGTGCACCGACAGGCGGGGCAGGGCGGGCTCGGGCATGCGGATGAAGAGGTCGTGGGCCTTGGGATTCTTGGCCAGCACTTCCTTGAAGGCCGCGCCGACGGCGGCCGGGGTTACGCTGTGCAGCACCGGGGCCGTGGGCTGCTCCCAGCGATTGAACTCGCTGGTGAACACCGCCACCGCGCCCGAGAAGCAGACCAGATAGATCAGGGCGGCGAAGGCCAGTCCCAGCGCCGAGTGTCCGGCCAGCATGGCGCGCACGAAGGCGGCGGGGATCTTCGGCCAGATCGGCTTGCCGGGTTTGGGCTTGGCTTGCGGGGCGTGCATCAGAGGGAGCCCTTCAGGAACACGGCGCCGAAGCCGAGGACGGTGACGCCGACCAGCACGGCCAGGGCGCGCAGGATCTTGTCGTCCGACAGGGTCCAGGCCATGCCGCCGGCCCACAGGAACGGCACCAGCATGCCGCCGATGATCAGCCGGGTCTTGACCTCGGCCGGGAAGCAGACGGCGACGGCCAGGCCGACGCCCATGGCCGCGGCGCCGCCCAGCGGTCCGGCCAGGAAGCCGCGCAGCCAGCCGCGCCAGGCGACGCGGCGGCGGTCCGACGGTTCCAGGGCCACCTCGCGCGGGGCCTTGCGCCTGGCCGTCCGCAGCTCGACGCTGACCGCGACCACGGCCAGGGCGACCGTCGAGGCCAGGGCCAGCATGATCGACGGCCCGCGCACGACCCCCAGGATCGGGGCGGAGGCGACCAGCGCCGCCGCCAGCAGCGCCCAGCCGCCGACGATCAGCCAGGGGCGGCGGGCGTCGGCATGGGTCCAGGCGCGCCGCAGCAGCAGCGCGCCGGCCACGGCAAGTGGGGCGAGGGCAAGTCCGCCGACACCGATCACCAGCGGGTCTCCAGCGTCACGCCCAGGATGCGCGGCTCTCCCAGCAGGGCCACCGACACGTCGCCGCGGCTGTACTGCTTGTACTTCTCGTTCAGCAGGTTCTTGCCGAACACATAGGCGCCCCAGTGGGCCGCCTCGTAGCCGAAGCGGCCGTTGACCAGGGTGCGGGCGTCGGCGATGCGGCCGTCCTGCTCGCCGCCGGCCTCGGTGAAGGCCTTGGCGCGGTAGTTGGCGTTGAGGTTGGCGACCAGGCCGTTGTCCCAGCGATAGTCGCCGCCGATCGCGAAGGTCCAGTGCGGCGCATAGGGGAATTCCGAGCCCGACAGGTCGCGGATGTCCGAACCGGTGCCGACGCGGAACTCGTCGAACTTCGTCCTGGTGTGGCCCAGCGACGCCCACCAGCCGGCCTTGGGCGACAGGCGCTGGTTCAGCTCCACCTCGAAGCCGTAGAGGTGCGAGGTCCCGGCGTTCTCGACCTGGTAGTCGTAGGTGTTGAGGCCCAGGTTGACGATCACCTGCTGGTCGCTCCAGTCGACATAGTAGGCGTTGGCGTTGGCCGTAAGCCCCCACTGCGGCCAGTAGGAGCGCAGCGACAACTCGTAGTTCCAGGTGAATTCCTGGTCGTAGGGCACGACGCTGGCGCGGGCGGCGTTGACCGTCGAGCCGCCCGAGCGATAGCCGCGCTGCACGACGAAGCTGGTCGAGAGGTCGTCGGTCCAGGCGTACTTGACGCCGAGCTTGGGCAGGAAGGCGTCGAACTTGCGGGTCGCGCCCGGCGAGGCCGCGCCGGCCTGGGCGACCATCGAGGCCACGAAGTTGTTCACCAGCACCACGTAGGGCGCATAGGCGCCGAAGTTGGCCGGGGTCGGATAGGTCCCCGCGAAGACCGCCGTCTGGGTGGATCGCTGCTCGTTCTCTTCGTGGTCGTAGCGGAAGCCGGCCAGCACGCTGAACTTCGGCGTCAGGTCGAAGCTGCCGTCGGCGAACAGGGCGGTGGTGGTGACGATCTCCGGCGCGTCCGACGAATAGTCGACCGGGATCACCGGCAGGGCGGCGACATAGATGGCCGCGAAGGCGTTGGCTTGCGCCTGGGCCGTGGCCAGCGGCGTTCCGCCGCCCACCAGGGTCGAGGTCAGCACGCTGACCAGGGTGGCGGTGGGGAAGGGAACATTGGTCAGGCTGGCCGACTTGCGGTCGGCGTCGCGCTTGGCGTGGTAGAGGCCGACCAGGCCCTTCAGCCGCTCGCCGTCGTAGTTGAGGCGGACCTCCTGGCTGGTGGTCTTCACCACCTCGTCCTGGCCGCCGTAGGACAGCCGGGCGGGCGTCAGGTCGACGTCGTAGCGCTGGGCCAGGTCGACCTTGCTCCACGAGAACGCGCCCGACAGGGTGAAGCGATCGCTCAGGGTCTGGGAAAGCTCCAGGTTGGCGATGTCGGTGGTGATGTCGCTGGTGTTGGGGCTGTCGGTCGTGCTGACGCGGTGGTCGTAATAGTCCGGCGTGTCGGTGCGGGCGTAGGTGTAGAGATAGCCAGACTTGTTCTCGTTGCGGCTGTAGGTGGCGATCGCCTTGAAGCCTTCCAGCGCCGTGGGCGTCAGCAGCAGCTTGCCGCGGTACGAGCGGGTGTCGACGGCGTCGTCGTCGCGCTTCTGGACGGTGTTGTAGATGAAGCCGTCGGCCTGGCGATCGTGGAAGGCCACCCGGAACGCCAGCTGGTCGTCGACGATCGGGCCGCCGCCGGCCAGGCCGATCGAGCGGTCGTCGCCGCTGGCGAAGGCGACCTGGCTATTGAAGTTCCAGTCGAAGCTCGGGTCGGTGGTGCGGATGATCACCGCCCCGGCCAGGGCGTTGCGGCCCTGCAGGGTTGACTGCGGACCCCGGAAGATCTCGACCTGGCCCACGTCCCACATGTCCAGCGGACCGCCGTACATGGCCCGCTCGGGAATGGCCGCGCCGTCCACATAGACCGTGGCCAGGCCGCTGGTGCCGCCGCCCGAGACGTTGTTGTTGGCCACGCCGCGGATGGTGAAGCCGCTCTTGCCATAGGTCTCGCTCATGTTCGCGGTCTTGGCGACCACGTCGTAGAAGCTGCGGATCTGCTCGCGCTCGATCGTGGCGGCGGTGGTCACGGCCGCGCTGGTGACGGTGTCCTGCAGGGAGCGGGCGGTCTTTTCGCCGGTCACGACCACGGCGTCGACGGCGGTGGGGGCTTCGGGCGCCGTCGCGATCGGCTCCTCGGCTCGAACCACGCCCGCCAGCGCCGCCCACGCGCCCAGGGCGCTCGCCATCATCAATCGCGACTTCATGCACTTCCCCCGTTACTAAGAACGGGTCGCAGCTACCGGGCGTTCAGTTGCGAGTCAAATGCAAACTCATTTGCAAAAGTGATCGCTAGGTGCGCAGTTTCGATGCCTGCCGCCATGGTTCAGGAAGAGGGCAGGGCTGGTCCCGCCGCCTTGGCCGCGTCGTAGGCGGCCCATTCCTCCTCCATCTGCCGCTGCCATCGGGCGCGCAGCACGGCGGGACGCTGGCCGTGTCGGTCGTCTAGGAACTGCGCGGCCACCACCCGGTCGGTGCGGAAGTTGCGGAAGTCGGCCCGCAGCTCGCACCAGGCGATCAGCATCCGCACCGTCGAGAGGTAACCGACGGTCACCGGCCAGACGACCCGCTGGCTGACCGCGCCCTTCTCGTCGCGATAGTCCAGGCGGATCTTGCGTCCGGCGTGGATCCAGGCCCGGGTCTGGGCCATGTCGATATTGTCGGGCGTCGGGTTCCACGGCGCGGGGGCGCGGGTCGCCGGCTCCAGCACATAGGGCCGCAGGTTGTCGGGCACGGCGGCGGCGATCTTGGCGATCAGATCGCGGGCGGCGGTGGCCAGGGCGGGATCCCCGCGGCCGGCCACCCATTGGGCGCCCAGCACGGCGGCTTCGATCTCGTCCGGCGTCAGCATCAGGGGCGGCATGTCGTATCCGGCCTCCAGCACATAGCCGACGCCCGCCTCGCCGCGGATGGGCGCCCTCTGACCGACCAAGGCGGCGATGTCGCGATAGACGCTGCGCTTGGAGGTCTCCAGTTCGGCGGCGATGGAGTCGGCGGTGACCGGCGTCCGGCTGCGGCGAAGGATCTGGATGATCTGGAATAGGCGTTCAGCGCGTCTCATGGGTCCCACAGTGCCGGATCGTTGCTGACAGCATGCTGGCAGCAGGGTGGCGGCAGTCTGTCCTCATCGCAAGACCGCACGAGAGGGACCTCGAGATGATCACGCTCTACGCCGCCGGCCCGGCCTACGGCCTGCCTGAGGGAAGCCCCTACGTCACCAAGACCGAGATCCACCTGATGATGGCGGGCCTGGCCTACCAGAAGCTCCCGGCCCATCCCGAGACCTCGCCCAAGGGCCAACTGCCCTGGATCGACGACGACGGAGTCAAGGTCGCCGACTCCACCTTCATCCGCGCCTATCTGGAGCGCAGCTACGGCGTCGATCTTGATGCGGGCCTGACCCGGGTCGAACGCGCCCAGGCCTGGGCGATCGAGCGGATGGTCGAGAACCAGCTGGGCTGGGCCAACTGCTACTTCCGCTTCTTCGACTTCGACAATTTCGAGAAAGGGCCGGCCCACTGGTTCGACGGCGCGCCCGAAGCCATGCGCCAGGACCTGAAGGCGGGCCTGCTCGACGCGGTCGAGGCCAATCTCAAGGCCGTCGGGATCGGCCGCCATTCGCCCGACGAGATCGTCGAGCTGGCCGCCTGGTCGCTGACCGCGCTGTCGGAGATGCTGGGCGACAAGGCCTTCATGATGGGCGAGCGGCCGACCAGCGTCGACGCCATCGTCTTCTCCATGCTGGCCCAGATCCTGACGCCGTTCTTCGACTCGCCGATCCGCCGGCGGGCCGAGGGGTTCTGCAACCTCGTGGCCTATGCCGAGCGGATGTTGGCGAGCTTCTATCCGGCCTTCGCGCCCCAAGGCCGTGAGGAGGTGCGCCCGGAGAAGCAACCAGAGACCCTGTGGGCCGCGTGATCCGTATCCGTCCGGACGTTGTTTCGGGGCGCGCCTTCCTGTAGATGCGACGCATTCTTATCGAGTGCGTGGAGTCTATCGGCGTGGGACGACCCCGGACGGGCGGGCGAGGCGGGGACAAGGCGCTCGCGACGGGCGTTTCCCTGGGTCTGCACGCGGCCGCCGTTCTGGCGCTCGTCGGCTTCGTGCGCACCATGCCGGGCCTGTCCGAGCCGCCGGCCATGGAGGCGGCGCTGTTCGAGGCCCTGACCCCCAGTCCCGAGCCTTCGCCGTCCACGACGTCGAGCGAACGGCGCGCGCAGGAAGTGCCGCGCGAGGCCCGCAGCGTCTCGCCGATCCGCCCGCGCCCGGTCCCGCTTCCCGCGCCCGAGCCGCTGTACGCCGCTCCGCAGGTCGCGCCCCAGACGGTCGAGAGCCGCGTGTCGTCGGCGGTCACCCCGGTGGCGACGGTCGCCGCGGCCGCCTCGGCCCAGGCCGGCGGCGGCGCGCCGGTGCAGGTTCGCGGCGATGCGGCCAAGTCGCACGACCCCTACGCCGCCCAGGTGTTGTCATGGATTGAGGCCCGCAAGACCATGCCCGAGGCCCTGCGCCACCGCCGCTCCCAGGGCGTCGTGGTGGTGGCCTTCACCCTCGACCGCTTCGGCCGGATGTCGCGGGCGGCGGTGGTCGAAAGCAGCGGCGACCACGCCCTCGACGCCGCCGCCCTGGACCTCCTCACCGCCGCCGCCCCCTTCCCCAAGGCCCCCCGCGACTCCGACTGGAACCGCCGCCGCTTCGAGACCCCGATCTCCTACGCCGTGAAGGGCTAGGCCAAGATCCTCCCCCTCTGGGGGAGGTGGCGCGAAGCGCCGGAGGGGGGAAGTTTTCAGCTTCCGCGACGCGGGCCGTCTCCGCACCCAGCAACAAACAAAACCCCGCCTCCCTCGCCCCTGTGGCGAGGGTCCATGCCGGCGACCGCTCAAACCCAGGCCGTAGTGCAAAGACCTGAGCGGCTGAACGATGGATCCTGGGCACAAGGCCCAGGAAGGCGGTGTTGGGTTGGGCGAGGGAAGTTACGAGCGGGGAGCCTGCCCCCTCCCGTAAAATCCCCGCGAAAGCGGGGACCCAGGCTTTTTCC
>NZ_JBWKPK010000024.1:0-10510 GCF_059418205.1 Caulobacter sp. GW821-FHT09B11
AAACAGGCCGATGTCTCGAAAGCTGAAACCGTCCCCCCACCGGCCTTCGGCCGCCTCCCCCAGAGGGGGAGGTTCGCTGCTCCAGATCCTCCCCCTTCAGGGGGAGGTGGCCCGGAGGGCCGGAGGGGGCCGCCGCCAGGCGGGTCCTACCCCACAATAGGAGGAGGCCTTTGCGCCACTCAGGCAAGGCGTCCGCCGCGCAGCCGCAGGGCTGCGCCCGCCAGGACGCCGACCAGCAATCCCGCCAGATGGCCCGGCTTCACCGTTCCGTGGCCGCTGACGACGATGTCGAGCAGCAGGGCGACGACGATCGCCGCCCAGGCCAGGATCCGGCCCCAGCGGGAAACGCCGCCGACGACCACGGCCAAGCCGCAGATCGCCAGATAGGCCTGGGAGGCGCCGGAGATGAAGGCGTCGGGCTGGGTGAGGACGGCGGCCCACTGGCCCAGGGTTCCGCCCGCCAGGGCGACCAGGGCGGGCGCAAGCCGGCCGAGGCGCGCCTCGACAGCCAGGCCCACGCCGCCGATCACCAGCACGTTCAGCAGCATGTGGGGCGGCTTGACGTGAAGCCACTGCGAGGCGACCAGCCGCCAGGCCTGGTCCCAGGTGAAGTCCGAGCCCTTGATCGCCCCGAAGGCGACGAGGTCGCGGGAATGCTGCTGGACCCAGACGGGCTGGCCCAGGGCGACGGCGACCAGGATCCACGCCAGCAGCAGGCTGGCGGCCCAGATCAGGCAAGGCGATCGTTTGGCCAAGGCTCCCCCCGAAACCGACCCCAGGGCTCAGCGTGGAGAGGCTCAGCGCGGCGGGGCGAAGCGGATGACGTTTTCGCCCAGGAAGGGCTCGTCCGTGGTCGAACCCTCGGAGGGCGGCTCGAACAGCTGCTCCATGGCGTCGGCGGTTGCCGTAGGGCTTTCCGGGACGGGCGGAGCGACCGGGGGGGGCAGCAGGATCGGCATGCGCACCGAAACGCTGGTGCCCGCGCCAAGACGGCTCTCGACGTGCATCTCGCCGCCGTGCAGTTGGGCGAAGGCCCGCACGAGCGACAGGCCAAGGCCGGTGCCCCTGGCGCGCTGGTCGACGCCGCCGGCCTGCTCGTAGGGGCGGCCCAGGCGCTCGAGGTCCTCGGGGCTGATGCCGACGCCGGTGTCGGCGACGACGATCTCCAGCATGCCGTCATGACCGTCTGCCGTTACCGTCACCTGGCCGCCGCGCGGGGTGAACTTCAGGGCGTTGGAAACCAGGTTCAGCACGATCTGCTTCAGCGCCCGGCGGTCGGCGTCGACGTCCAGTTCGCCCGGCGGCAGCACGCCGCGCAGTTGCACCCCGACGCTGTCGGCCTGGACGCGCAGCAGGCGCATGGCGGCGTTGACGGCCTCGCGGGCGTCGAACTCGCCGCGCGACAGCTCGAAGCGCTCGGCCTCGATCTTCGACATGTCGAGCACGTCGTTGATCAGGTCCAGCAGGTGGCGGCCGCTCTCGTGGATCAGCTCGGCGTATTCGCCGTAGCGATCGGTCAGGGGGCCGAACATGCGGGCGCGCATGATGTCGGAGAAGCCCATGATGGCGTTCAGCGGCGTGCGCAGCTCGTGGGACATGTTGGCCAGGAAGCGGGCGCGGCCGGCGGCCAGCTGCTCGGCGTCGTTGCGGGCCTGGTCCAGTTGCAGCAGGTGGCGGGTCTCGGCGGTGACGTCGCGCATCACGCCGACCAGCACGCCCGGGCCGACGCGGCGCAGGGTCAGCGACAGGGTCTTTTCCGGGGCCTCGGCGGCCGGGAAGGTCAGCACCGCCTCGCGCTCGCGCAGGGCCTGGCCCAGGGCGAAATCGACGCGGGCGCGTTCGCCCGGCACGGCGGCCTGCGACAGGCCGTCGATCATGATCCGGTCCAGCGCCGCGCCCTCGGGGGCCACGCCGCGCACGGTGCGCACCCGGCCTTGCAGGGTGACGACGAAGGCCAGGAACGGCAGGCCGTCGAGCAGGGTCGAAAGGGCGGTCAGTTCGGACAGGTTGCGCACGTCGCGCTCGCCGGCCCGGCGGTGGGTCAGCATCAGGCCGGCGGCCAGGCCAAGGCCCGTGGTCGCCACGGCCAGGAAGCCGAGGATGAAGGCGGTGGGACCGGTCGGGGCCGGCGGGGCCAGTCCCGACAGCTGGACCAGGGCCGCCATGGCCCCGCCGATCAGGGCCAGGGCCGCGCCCTCGGCCAGGCGGCGCGGGGCGGCCAGGGTCGAGGCGGCGGCGACGGGCGCCAGGCACCAGGCGCTCATCGCGCCCGAGACGCCGCCGGTCAGGGCCGCGGCCAGGGCGCCGCCGGCGGCCCAGCCGACCAGCAGCAGCGACTGGACGCGCTCGTCCTCGCTGTCGCCCAGCAGCAGGGCGGCGATGGCGGGCAGGGCGCCGGCCAGCAGGGCGATCCACACCGGCCAGCCGGTGGAGGCGGGAACGAAGGCCACCGCCCCGCCGGCCAGCAGCGCGGCCGCCAGCCAGCCCAGACGCCAGGCGCGCGCCGTCTCCCGCCCCGAAAGGACGGGGCGGAGGGCGGCTTCATCCTGCCGCGTCTGCACCGGGTCGATGTCCAAGGGGGCGGGTCCGCCTCGAAGTTGTTGTTATTGGTGAATCCTAACCCCGGTTCGGCCCTTCTCCAAAGCGCGCACAATTGTGGGGCGACCGGGCGAGTCCAGCTTCTTGTGGACGGAAACGGATTCGTAAGCGGGTTGGTTCAGGGTGGCACAGAATGCCTTTGCGGACAGAAGGTCCGGGAGTTTCACATGCCTCAGACGGCGTCCGCGGACGCTTCGACATCAGCCGAAGACCTCGCCGAAAGCGCGGGCGGTGCTGATTCGCGCCAGGCTCAGCGCCCCTCGGAAGGCCCCACCGCGACGTTTCGCCGCGCGGCGGCCCGCGCTCGTCGCAAGGCCGCCCTCGACGATCAGAAGCGTTCGTTCCTGCGCATGGTCAGCCACGAGCTGCGCACGCCCCTGAACGCCGTCATCGGTTTTTCGGAAATCCTGGCCAGCGAGCTCTACGGCCCGCTCGGCGCGCCGCAGTACAAGGAATACGCCAAGCTGGTGCACGAGAGCGGCCTGAAGCTGCTCAAGCTGGTCAACCAGATCGTCGAGATCGCTCGCCTGGAAGGCCACGTCACCGACCTCGACCTCGCGGCCGAGCCGTTGGACGAGGCGGTCGAGGACGTCATGGCCCAGCTGCGCGCCGAGTGCGAGGCCCGGGGCGTGGTGATGAGCGCGCCGGACCTGGTGGGCATGCCCGCCGTCATGGCCGACCGCCGGGGCCTGCGCACCATCCTGTCGAACCTGCTGCAGAACGCCGTCGCGCACTCGCCGCAGGGCGGGGTGGTGACGATCGAGGCCGAACTGGTCGGCGGCGGCATGGTCGAGGTGTCGATCCGCGACCAGGGCGAGGGGGTGGAGCAGGGCGACCTGCAACGCCTGCTGCGGCCCTTCGAGCAGGCGGGCACGTCGCTGACCCGCAGCGGCGAGGGCGCGGGCCTGGGCCTGCCGATCGTCGACCTGCTGACGCGGGCGATGAACGGGGCGCTGCGGCTGAAGTCGGCGCCGGGGCAGGGCCTGACGGCGATCGTCACCCTGCCGGGCGCCTGATCGCTTGCATCGGGGGCGTGGCCCGCCTAAACGCCGCGCCATGACCGACCCCAACGCCGCCCTCGACGAACTGGCCGACGAGTTCGAACTGCTCGGCGACTGGGAAGAGCGCTATCGCTACGTGATCGAGCTGGGCAAGGACCTGGCGCCGCTCACGCCCGAGGAGCACTCGGAAGACAACAAGGTGCGCGGCTGCGCCAGCCAGGTGTGGCTGGTCACCGAGCCCCAGGCCGACGGGACGGTCAGCTTCCGCGGCGACAGCGACGCCCACATCGTCAGCGGCCTGATCGCGATCGTGCTGCGGCTCTATTCCGGGGCGAAGGCCGGCGACATCGTCGCCTTCGACGCCTCGGCCGCCATGGCGCGCCTGGGCCTTTCGGAAGCCCTGTCGTCGCAGCGTTCCAACGGCCTCAAGTCGATGGTCGCCCGCATCCAGCGCGACGCGGCGGCCGCGGCGGGCTGATAGGGCGACATCGCTCTCATCATCCTCTTATCCTCCCGTCATTCCCGCCCTTGTGGCGGGAAACCCTGGTTCCGCTTGCATGTGAGGGGCAAGCGGCGTGCTCAGCACGCCGCCCCACTTGCCCTTGCAGCTGACAGAGGGGTTCCCGCCACAAGGGCGGGAATGACGGGCGGGAGGGGCAGGCGTCCCTATGCCTTAGAAGAACCCGGCCCTGTTTCCGATGAACACGATGGCCACGATGATCAGCAGAAGCTGGATCAGCCAGTTCACGGGCGAGGGGATCGGCGAGCGTTGGACGGCGTAGAGCGCCAGGCCAAGCAGCACGAGGGCGATGATGACGGTGATCAGGATGCTCATGGCGCGGTAAACCCGCGTTCGGCGCGCTTGGTTCCGGCCGTGCTTGAGCCCGGGGCGTCGATCTTCTATGGCCCGCCCATGACTTCGCCCTGGCGCATCGCCGCCCTCTACCGTTTCGCGACCTTCGACGATCCCGACGCCATCCGCGCCGATCTCGCCAAGCTGTGCTGCGGGCTGAAGATCAAGGGCACCCTGCTGCTGGCCCGCGAGGGGATCAACGGCACCATCGCCGGTGCGCCCCAGGCCATCGACGCGGCCATCGCCCACATCCGCGCCCTGCCGGGCTGCGAGGCGCTGGAGCTGAAGTTCGCCGACGCCGACAGCCCGCCGTTCCATCGGCTGAAGGTCAAGGTGAAGGCCGAGATCGTCACCCTGGGCGAGCCCGACCTCGATCCGGCCCGCAATCACGGCGTCCACGTCGATCCGGCCGACTGGAACGCCCTGATCAGGCAGCCCGACGTCATCGTGATCGACACCCGCAACGGCTACGAGGTCGATTGCGGCACGTTCGAGGGCGCGATCGATCCGGCCACGCCCAGCTTCGCCGACTTCCCGGCCTGGTTCGACGCTTTCCGCCAGACCTGGGACCCGGCCGCGCCGGCCCCCAAGGTCGCCATGTTCTGCACCGGCGGCATCCGCTGCGAGAAGTCGACAGCCCTGCTGAAGGCGCGCGGCGTCGACGAGGTGTTCCACCTCAAGGGCGGCATACTGAACTATCTGGAGACGGTGCCGCAGGACGAGAGCCTGTGGCGCGGCGAGTGCTTTGTGTTCGACGAGCGGGTGGCAGTGGGCCATGGCCTGTCGGAAGGCTCGCACGTGCTGTGCCGGGGCTGCCGGATGCCGGTCTCGGAAGAGGGGCGGGCCTCGCCGCTCTATGTCGAGGGTGTCTCCTGCGCCCGCTGCCACGATACGCGCAGCGACGACCAGAAGGCCCGATACGCCGAGCGCCAGCGCCAGGCGGCGCGGGCGATCGAGCTGGGCATCGACCATGTCGGCGCGGCCTTGCCGGCCAAGCCCTCGCGCGAGACCTGACGGATCGTCGTCGGCCTCACGGCGTTATTCCGACCGAGCCCCCTTTCTCGGACACGGAGATGACCCATGGTCGCCTATGACCCCACCTTGAATCCTGGCCAGACGCCCAATCAGACCAACGGAGCCGGCCCCGCCCGCGCTCGCCAGGGCCTGATCGACACCCTGTCGGACAAGGTCTCGACCTTCCTCGACCAGCATTCCAGGTCGCCTGAACCCCAGGCCCCCGTCGCCGACTACGCCGTCGGCGGTCCGGCCAAGAAGCCGCTGACCATCGCCGGCCGCGATATCCAGCTGGGCGGCCGCACCATCCCGCTGGCCGTCGCCGTGCTGGGCGGGGCGGTGCTCGCGGGCTTGTTGATCAACAAGCGCACGCGCGGCGCGGCGCTCACCGCTGCCGGCACGGCCTGGACCTTCCTGCAATCGAAGAAGCCGTAAGGCCCAGCTTCGAACCTTTCGCGAGGGGGCCGCGTTGCTGCGGTCCCTCCCTTCGAAACGCCACAGGAGTTCACCCATGGCCCATACGAACGAAGACCACATCAAGCTCGTCAATGGCCTGGTCGAGATCACCATCGACAGCGCCGACGGCTACGAAGCCGCCGCCCGCGACGCCGAGAGCCGCAGCTTCAAGTCGCTGTTCGAGGCCCGCGCCCAGGAACGCCGGGGCGTGGTCTCCGACCTGCAGAGCGAAGTGCGCCGCCTGGGCGGCACGCCCGACGACGACGGCAGCATCCTGGCCGCCGCCCACCGCGTGTTCCTGAACGTCCGCGACTCCCTGACCAAGGGCGACGAGTCGGTGGTCAAGACCGTCGAGGACGGCGAGGACCACATCAAGGCCAAGTACGAGAAGGCGCTCGAAGACGCCGACGTCCAGCCGGAGACCCGCCGCGCCATCGAGACGGCCTACGCCAAGGTCAAGGCCGGCCACGACCAGATGCGCGACATCAAGCACGCGCAGAGCCACTGAAGGCGCTGAGCTGGGCGGCGGTCGAGATCCGGCCGCCGCCTCGTCTCACAGCATGCCGTAGTGCGCTGCGAGGCGTTGCAAGGCCGCCCTCAGGGCGGCCTTGCCCGTTCTGGGCTTGAGGCCCAAAGCAACCTCGGTCGCCTGTAGCGAGGCGCGGTGCAGGCAGATCGGCGACAGGATCGCCCGCTGCTCGGGAGACAGCGCCATCATCGCCCGGGCCATGCGGGCCTTGGCCCCGATCGCGCGCTCGGCTGGCTCCGCGCGCTGGCCGCCGCCGCGCGGCGTCGGGTCCCAGTTCATGGTCAGGCGGCCCAGCAGCCCCGAAGCATGGGCGTCGGCTTCCAGTCGCCGGCCCGCCGCGCGCTCGACGGCGCTGAGCAGGCCGCGGCTGAACAGCCAGTCCAGCGGATCGGCGCCGAGATTGGCCCGGTGCGCCGTGGCTTCGCCGTTCTCGACCACCACCTTCTCGCCCTCGACGACGCCGGGACGGCCCGGGAGCGCAGGCGCTGGTGCGCGGCCTAGCCGCCAGCCGCCCTCGGGGCGTGGGATCAACTGGTGGCCCAGCTTGCGGAAGGCGGCCTCGTCGATGGTCAGCATCGGCTTGCGCCCACGGGCGAAGCGCACGGCGTAGGCCAGGCCCCGGGCCTCGATCACCGAGCCGGCGCGGGCCAGCAGGCGGGCGGCGCGATCGGCCAGGTGCTCGGCGGCGAGCTCCCGCTCCAGGATGACGGCGACGGCGCTCATCGGGCGCTCCCCGCGGCGTTGGCGAACAGCACGCCGGCCAGGTCGGGCATGGTGTCCGGCGCCTGGCGCACGCAGGCCTCGAGCGCGCTCATCCGGGCGTCGAACATCCGGTCCTCGCGCATGTCCTCGATGCGGTGGCAGGCGTGGGCGCAGGTGGTGCGGTCGCGGCCGAAGGCGAAGGCCACCCGGGCCAGCGGCCAGTGGAAGATCACGTGGGCCAGGTAGATGGCGATCTGCCGCGCGCGGGCGGCGGTCTTGGACGTGCGCTTGTCCGAGACGATCTCGGCGGGCGCGACGCCGGTGGCCAGGGCCACGGCGTGGGTGACGAAGGCCGCGGCCAGGCGGTCGCGACGCGGATCGGGCGAGATCGCCCAGGCCTCCTCCAGGATTTGAGCGAGCATGGCGGTCCCTCAAGAGCGGCGCCCCCAGTGACGCCCATGAGCATCAGCCTAGGCTGATATTCCTCCTGTAGGATAACTTTCCTATTTCGCGCGTCTAGTCGGAATTTAAACCACTGATTGTATTCGTCCGGACGGTCGCCGATCCCCGTCGCGCGACGGGGATCGGCGTTCCATTCAGGGGTTGGCCGGCGCGGTCGCCGCCGGCGGGTTGGGCTTCAGCAGTTCGGCCTCGATGGCGACCGTGACCTCGTCGCCGACGCCCATCGTCGAGCCGGGCTTGGGCACGCCGTAGCTGACCCCGAAGTCCGAGCGCTTGAAGCTGCCGCTCAGCGAGAAGCCGATGCGGGCGTTGGGATCCATCGGCGGGAAGCCGCCGTAGCCGCCGTTGAACTTGGCCTTCAGGGTCACCGGCTTGGTCACGCCGTGCAGGGTAAGGTCGCCGGTGACGTCGGCGGTGTCGGGGCCGGTGGACTCGACCTTGGTCGAGCGGAAGGTGATGGCCGGGTACTTGGCCGCGTCCAGCCATTCGGCGCCGAGCAGTTCGTCGGTGAAGCCCGGCGGCGGGGCGGGAAGGGTCAGGGAGCTGGTCTTGATGCTGGCTTCGACGCTGGCGTTGGCCGGCGCCTTGGGATCGAGGGTCAGCTTGACGTCGAAGTCGCTGAAGCGGGCCGTGTACCAGGAGAAGCCCAGGTGGCTGAGCTTGAACGACAGGTCGGCGTGCGACTTGTCCAGCTTGTACTCGCCGGCCGGCAGATCGGCGGGCGGCTTGGCCGGGGCGGGCGCGGCGGTGGAGGCTTCTCCCGCCGGCGGCGGCGTCTCCGTCTTGGCGGCCTTCGGGTCGGAGCAGGCCGCCAGGGCCAGCAGCAGGGCGCCGCCGATCACGAACTTCGAGGCGTAGGACATGAAACCTCCCTTTCTGTTGGGCGGGGAGGTTCGGCCCGGGGCGACGATGTGGTCAACCCCGGGACGTTGTGACGCTTACGACTTCTTCTTGCGCTCGGCGATCCAGGCGTCGGTGCGGGCGTCCAGCACCGCCAGCGGCGTCGAGCCGCCCAGCAGCACCAGGTCGTGGAAGGCCCGCTCGTCGAACTTCGGACCCAGCTGGTCCTGCGCCCGCTTGCGCAGTTCCAGGATCTTCAGCTCGCCGATCTTGTACGACAGGGCCTGGCCCGGCCAGGAGACGTAGCGCTTCAGCTCGACCTCGATATTGGTCGGCGACAGGGCGGTGTTGTCGGTGAAGCAGGCGCGGGCCTGGTCCAGGCTCCAGCCCTTGGCGTGGATGCCGGTGTCGGCCACCAGGCGGCAGGCGCGCCACATCTCGTAGGACAAGCGGCCGAACAGCTCGTAGGGATCGCGATAGATGCCCATCTCCTCGCCCAGCCATTCCGAATAGAGCCCCCAGCCCTCGCCGAAGGCGCTGAAATAGAGGTTCTTGCGGAACTCTGGGCCGGTCTGCTCCTGGGCCAGCGAGGTCTGGACGTGGTGGCCCGGCGCGCCCTCGTGCAGCACCAGGGCCGGCAGCTCGTAGAGCGCCCGCTGGTCGAGTTCGGAGGTGTTGATCATCAGCCCGCCGGCGCGGCCGGCCTTGGGATCGCCGCCGAAATAGCGGCCGGTGGTGTAGCCCTTCTCGATGCTGGCCGGGACAGGGCGTACGCCGTAGGTCAGGCGCGGCAGGGTGCCGAAGTGGGCCGGCAGCTGGTCGTCGGCGCGCTTGGCGATCTCGCTGGCCTTTTCCAGCAGCTGCTGGCGGCTGGTGGCGTAGAACTTCGGGTCCTTGCGCAGATAGGCCAGGAAGGCCGGCAGGTCGCCTTGGAAGCCGGCCTGCTTCATCACCGTCTCCATCCGCGCGCGGATGCGGCGCACCTCGGCCTGGCCGATCTCGTGCACCTGGTCGGGGGTCATGTCTGTGGTGGTGTAGCGCTTGACCAGGAAGGCGTAGTAGCGCTTGCCGTCCGGAAGGTCGGAGGCGGCCAGGCTCCTGGCGGCGTGTGGCACGTACTCGTCTTGCAGGAAGGCGATGAAGCCGGCGCGGGCCGGCGCGACCTTGGCCTTCAGCACCGCCTCGCCCTCGGCGATCAGGGCGGCCTTGCGATCGGCCGGCACGCTGGCGGGCAGGGCGCGCAGCGGGGCCAGCAACGGATCTTCGGCCGGCGGCGTGGCCGCCGTGCGCTGGGCGCGGTCGAGCACCGACTCGGCGGTCGAGCGGGCGTGGACGAAGCGGCTGGCGATCCCGCGACGGGCCTCGGCGATGTTGGCGGCGTACCACTCCGGGCTCTGGGCCAGCAGGGCGATCCACTTCCTGGCTTCGGCCTCGTCCTTCAGGCGCATGCCATTGGCGCGATAGAGCAGGGAGACGTCGAAGCCGCCGTCGCTGCTGAACGGCATGCGGCTTTCGTCGAACGACAGGCCGGTGAGCTTGTCGTCCAGGCTCCAGGCCAGGATCTGGCGGGTCAGCTTCTCGTCGTCGGTCAGGCCGGCGGCGTCGACCTCGCCCAGCAGGGCCTTGGCCTTCTCGTAGCGGGCCTTGCGCTCGGCGTCGGCCTTGGGACCGACTGGCGGAAACCGCCAGCGCGAGGCGTCGGTGGCGCTTTCGTCGTCGTCCACGGCCGAGACCGACTCATAGGCCTTCACGGCCTGGGTCAGGCGGGCCGAGGCGCTCGCCGGGGCGGCGGCCTGGGCCGAGCCCGCCAGCAGCATGGCGCAGACGGCCGCGCCGGCGGCGAGGCGGAGAAGATGATGGCGCATGAACGCTCCCCGGAATGAACTCGGGGAAGGTTAGATCATGTCGCGGCGCCAGGCCAAACGGCCAAGCTCGCTCTGCCGATCATTTCGGAAGGGGAGAAGGAGAGAGAAGAAAATGGAGCGGGCGAAGAGATTCGAACTCTCGACATCCACCTTGGCAAGGTGGCGCTCTACCACTGAGCTACGCCCGCGC
>NZ_JBWKPK010000024.1:10608-103416 GCF_059418205.1 Caulobacter sp. GW821-FHT09B11
AATGGAGCGGGCGAAGAGATTCGAACTCTCGACATCCACCTTGGCAAGGTGGCGCTCTACCACTGAGCTACGCCCGCGCACCGATTTTCTTGTCTCTGTCCACGACCTCCAGGGAGGAGGGAATGGAGCGGGCGAAGAGATTCGAACTCTCGACATCCACCTTGGCAAGGTGGCGCTCTACCACTGAGCTACGCCCGCATCGAAGAGGCTGAAAACAGCGCCCCGCGACGAGGAGGCGGCTTATGGCAGAGCGATCCGCGCTTGGCAAGCGGTGTTGGCGAACTTCATGGGGATGAATGTCGCACTTGCGGAACCGGCCGTTTAGGCGGCTCATTGGGCCCTTGGAATTGGGGTCGGGATCTCGCGTTTGCGTCTCTTCGTGTTTGGATTGGGCTATGTCGGCGCCGCCTTCGCCGAATCTCTGGCGGCGCGGGGCTGGTCGGTCGCGGCGACGGGCCGCACGCCCGAGGCGCGGGCGGCGGTGCAGGCCCGGGGCTTCACCGCGGTCGATCCGGACGACAAGGCCGCGATGGTCGAGGCCATGCGTGGCGTCAGCGCGGTGCTGGTCACCTCGCCGCCGACCGGCGAGGGCTGTCCGGCGCTGGAGGCGGTGATTCCCGCCCTGGCCGCCGCCGAGGCCTTCCCCGACTGGATCGGCTACCTCTCCACCACCGGCGTCTATGGCGACTTCGACGGGCGCTGGGTGTTCGAGACGAGCCCGCTGAAGGCCCAGTCGGTCGAGGGCGCGCGCCGGGTCGGCGCCGAGCGCGACTGGCGACAGGTCTGCCGTGGCATGGGGCTTACCGTCGTGACCTTCCGCCTGCCGGGAATCTATGGCCCGGGCCGCAGCGCCTTCGACCGACTGCGGGCCGGCGAGGGCCGTCGCATCGTCAAGCCGGGCCAGGTGTTCAGCCGCATCCACCGCGACGACATTGTCAGCGGCCTGCTGGCCTCGCTGGAGAAGCCCCGCGCCGGGGCGGTCTACAATCTGTGCGACGACGCGCCGGCCCCGCCGCAGGACGTGATGGAGCACGCCGCCCTTCTGCTGGGCGCGCCGGTCCCGCCGGACCTGCCCTTCAACGCCATGGGCCTGTCGCCCGCCACTCGCCGCTTCTACGCCGAGAACAAGCGCGTCTCGAACGCGCTCGCCAAGGCCGAGCTGGGGTGGCGGCCGAAGCACCCGACCTATCGCGAAGGCCTGGCGGCGATTTTGAAGGGGTAGGGGCTAGAGAGGTCGAGGTTGCGGCGGCCTTGCGAGCCGCAAGACCTTTCCTCTTTTCCCGTCATTCCCGCCCTTGTGGCGGGAACCCCTGGTTCCGTTCGCAAGTAGAAGTGCGAGCGGCGTGCTCGGCACGCCGCCACTACCGCCCCCGCGGCTGATAGAGGGGTTCCCGCCACAAGGGCGGGAATGACGGGAGATTGTGGGGGGAAGGTTCCCGCCTACTCCTCCTCGTCCCCCAGGTCGGCCGCGGCCCAGGCCGCCGCCGGGGCCTGGCCGGCCGAGCGGGCGGCGGCGGCGCGGGCCAGGCGGCGGGCCACGGGGTCGTCTTCCACGGGCGTGGCCAGCACGCGGGCCTCGGCCACGGCGGCGACCAGGCGTTCCAGGTCCTGCGGGCGCGACAGGCGGTGGTCGCCGTCCTTGATCAGCGAGAAGATGACGTCGGCGCTGGTCAGGCCGTTGGCCAGCTCCAGGGCATGGGTCCAGGGCACGTCCTCGTCCTGGCCGCCCTGCAGCACGCGGACGGGAACGTCGATCGGCACGGGGCCGGGCAGGATCGACCAGCGGCCGCCGTCCTCCAGCAGGTCGCGGGTGATGGCGTAGCCGCCGTCGTCGTATTCGGACGGCCGGATCCAGAAGCCGTCGCGCTCGATCGCCGCCCTGGCCTCGTCGGAAAGGTCGGGCGCCATCAGCTTCTCGGTGAAGTCGGGGGCCGGGGCGACCAGCACCAGGGCCTTGACCCGCTCGGGCCGGGCGATGGCCGCCAGGCACGCCAGCCAGCCGCCCATCGACGAGCCGACCAGCACCAGCGGTCCCTCGGTCAGGTCGTCGATCACGCAGAGGGCGTCGGCCCGCCAGCGGCTGATCGTTCCGTCCTTGAAGTCGCCCGACGATTCGCCGTGGCCGAAATAGTCGAAGCGGACATAGGCGCCGCCCGTCGCCACGGCCTGGTCAGCCAGGACCTGGGCCTTGGTCCCGGTCATGTCGGAGTGAAAACCGCCCAGCCAGACCACCGTGGGGCCTTCGCCGTCGATCCGGCGGTACGCGAGACGCTGATTTTCTTCGCGCGGGAGGAAATCGCGGACTTCGGTCATGGCGCGGCCTTGTTCGTTTCGCTAACTAGCTTCTCCTAACCTCTTCAGAGCGCGGCGTGTCCATCCTTCCCGATGATTTCACCCTGCTGCAGGTGACTCCGGAACTGGAGACCGGCGGCGCCGAGCAGACCACGATCGACGTGGCCCATGGCGTGGTCGCCCTGGGCGGCAAGGCCCTGGTCGCCACCCGAGGCGGCCGCATGGCCTCGCGGCTGGAGGCCGACGGCGGTCGCCTGGCCCAGATGCCGGCCCAGTCGAAGAACCCCCTGGTGATGCTGGGCAACGCCGCCCGCCTGATCGACCTGATCCGCCGCGAGAAGGTGACCCTGGTCCATGCCCGCTCGCGCGCCCCGGCCTTCTCGGCCCTGTGGGCGGCCCACGCCACCCGCACGCCGTTCGTGGCCACCTACCACGGGGTCTACAACGCCAAGTCCAGCCTCAAGCGCTGGTACAACGCGGTGATGACCAAGGGCGACCTGGTGATCGCCAATTCCGAATACACCCGCGCCCACGTCATCGCTGAGCACGGCGTCGCTCCCGAGCGCGTGGTGGCCATCCCGCGCGGGGTGGACCTTTCGCGCTTCGAGCCCGGCTTCGTCGCCGCCGAGCGGGTCGAGGCCCTGCGCAAGGCCTGGGGCGTGGCCGCCGACGAGCGACGCCTGAAGGTGCTGCTGGCCGGCCGCCTGACCCGCTGGAAAGGCCAGGGGCTGGCGATCCAGGCGGTGGCCCGGCTGAAGGCGCTAGGCGACGTCCGGGTGCTGCTGCTGCTGGCCGGCGACGACCAGGGCCGCAAGGGCTATCGCGCCGAGCTCGAGCACATGATCGCGCAGGCGGGCCTGGAAGACAGCGTCAAGCTGGTGGGCCACTGCGACGACATGCCGGCCGCCTATCTGCTGGCCGACCTCGCCATCGCCCCTTCGCTGGAGCCGGAGGCCTTCGGCCGCACGGCGGTCGAGCCGCAGGTCATGGGCCGCCCGGTGATCGCCGCCGACCATGGGGCGACGTGCGAGACGGTGGTTCCCGGCGAAACCGGCTGGCTGGCCGCGCCCGGCGACGTCGAGGCCTGGGCCAAGGCCCTGAACGACGCCTGCGAGGCGGGAGCCGCGGGGCGCCTGGCCATGGGCGTGGCGGCGCGAACCCGAGCCCGTCGGTTGTATTCGGTGGACGCCATGGTCGAGGCGACCCTTAAGGTCTATGCGCGCGTGATCTCGGCCCACAGGGCCGGTGTGAGAGTTTCGGAGTCGAAGGGTTGAGCAAGGAGATCAAGAAGGTCCTGGTCATCAAGCTGGGCGCGCTGGGCGATTTCGTCCTGGCCCTGGCGGCGATGAAGAAGATCCGCGAGGCCCACCCGCGCGCCAAGATCACCCTGCTGACCACCCCGCCGTTCGAAGCCCTGGCCCGCCTGTCGCCCTATTTCAACGCGGTGGAAGTGGACGGCCGTCCCAGCGACGCCGGCGACCTCTTCAAGATGCTCGGCCGCATCCGCAAGGCCAAGTACGACCGCGTCTACGACCTGCAGACCAACAGCCGCACCGGCTGGTACTTCCAGGCCCTGCGGCCGTTCCCGCCGCAGTGGTCGGGCATCGCCAAGGGCGCCAGCCTGCCCCAGCGCGGCCGCGCCCGCTATCACATGCACACGCTGGAGCGGCACGCCGACCAGCTGCGCCAGGCCGGTATCTGGCCCGACGCGCCGATCGAGCCGGGCAGCGCCCCGCCGCCGGACCTGTCGTGGATCCTGCGCAAGCACAAGGACGCCCGGCCGGTGGCCGGGGCGGTGACGCCCAAGCCCTATGTGCTGCTGGTGCCCGGCGGTTCGGCCCACCGGCCCGAGAAGCGCTGGCCGGTGGAAAGCTACGCCCAGCTGGCGGCGCTGCTGAAATCGAAGGGCCTGGACATCGTCATCATCGGCGGGCCGCAGGAAAGCGCCATGGCCCGCCAGATCCAGAAGGCGGCCGGCCAGGCCCGCGACCTCACCGGCCGCACCGACTTCGCCCAGCTGGCGGTGCTCGGCGCCAAGGCGGCCTTGGTGGTCGGCAACGACACCGGCCCGACCCACCTGCTGGCGGCGGCCGGCGCACCGACCATCGCCCTGTTCTCCGACGCCTCGGACCCGGCGCTGTGCGGCCCGCGCGGCCACGTGGCCGTGATCCGCTCGCCCGACCTCAAGGCCCTGCCGGTCAGCACCGTGGCCAGCACCGCGATCTCGCTGCTGCCGCGGTAGGTGCTGATCCTCGCCCTTTGGCAGGCTCAGGGTGAGGATCAAATGCAGGCGCCGCAGTAGAAACCTCATCCTGAGCTTGTCGAAGGACGAGGTTTCTTCCCGTCAGCCCGGCCGGGCCATGAAAAGCCTGGCGGACTCGTCCAATCCCCGCACCAGGTGCTCGGCCCTGATCGCCGCCATGCCGGGCGTCAGCGCTTGGACCTCCACGAACCCCAGCCGCGCGTAGTAGGGCGCGTTCCAGGGCACGTCGCGGAAGGTCGAGAGGGTCAGGCGCCCGCTCGTCCGTTCGCCCACGGCGTCCAGCAGCGCCGCGCCGATCCGCCGGCCGGCGAAGGCGGGCAGGACGTCGAGCTGCTCCACATAGAGCCCGTCCTCCAGCGCTCGGAACATGACGAAGCCGGCGATCTCGCCGCCCGCCTCGGCGACCAGCAGGCCGCCCTCGGCCACGCGCTGGATCAGCACCGCCAAGGGCGTCGGCTCGTCGGCGGCGATGGCGTCCATCAGGCCGACGAAGCGCTGGGCCGAAGCGCGCTCCAGCGCCCGGATCGTCTCGACCTCGACGGCGCGCGCGGGACGTAGCAGGATGGGAGTCGTGGGGGCGCGGGTCATCTGGAACCAAGCCGAAAGCTGAGCGGTTTACGGTTCCAAGTTATCGAGGAGTCCGTCATGCGCATCACCACCGGCAAGCCGTACGCCCATCGCACCCTGGCCGGCCGCGAAGCGTTCCAGCCGGACACCAGCGGAAACAGCGCCGGCGCGCAACTGGCTATAGGCCTGGCCCTGGCCGGCGGGGCGCTGTTGGCCGCGACGCTGATGGGCCGCCGCCACGAGCGGGTGATCGATGACGAGGAATACGCGGTCGGCTACGCCGAGATGCACGAGCCCGTCGCCCATCAGCCCAAGCCCCTGACCAGCCTGCTGCTGCCGCCGCTGTTCATCGCCATGACCCTGTCGGGCCTGCGCACCTGGAACGCGCCGTCCAGCCCGGCTCGCACCCGGGCGCTGACCCTGTGGAGTCTGACCCAGGGCTTCAACGCCCTGTGGCTGGCGTTCGGCACGAAGCGGGGCGGCGGCCAGTTGGCGGTGGCGACGGCTTCTCTGGGCGCCTCGGCCGCCTACGCCGTCGAGGCCCGCAAGGTCGGCGGCGCCTCGTCGCCCGACCTCGGCTGGCTGGGCGTGGCCAACGCCCTGACCGCCCAGCTGTGGCGCCGTTCGCCGGTTCGTCCCACCTTGCACTGATCGCCCCGACGCGGCTTCCTCCTGGCCGTTCGAGCGGGGAGAGGCATGCGGATTCGGTTGGGCCATCTGGTTGTCGCCCTGACGCTGTTCGCGGTCGAGGTCGCCATCGCTCTATGGTGGCGTGACCGTTTCGTGCGGCCCTATCTGGGCGACGTGCTGGCCGTGGTCATGGTGCATTTCGGCCTGCGCGGCGTGACGCCCCTGAAAGCGAAAGGCGCGGCGGTGAGCGCCTTCGGCCTGGGCGTGGCGATCGAGCTTGGCCAGGCCGCGCATGTCCTGGCTCTCGTCGGACTTCAGGGCAGCGCCCTGGCCCGCGTGGTGTTCGGCGGGGTGTTCGATCCTGCGGATCTCGTCTGCTACGGTCTGGGCGCGCTCCTGGCGCTGACCGCCGATCGGCTGGCGCTGGGACGATCCGTGGTCGGATTGAAGCGAGCGGCCTGAACGCGCGGCGCCGAAAGCGTCGCCATGCGCGAATCGAGAGCGTCCACAACCGCTCCACAGGAGTCGAAGAACGCCGGTATTGACTTCCTCTGCCTAAGCCTTACGCATTCGCTCCACCTTTTGAGAGCGCATCTCAAGAGCGCGAGCCGGCGGGGGACGACGGCCGACAACAAAGGGACTGTTGCGGGGGGAAGCGGTTGGCCTTCGACGACGCGACCTATGACGACGCCGTCCTGGCCGAGGACGCGCGCCGACGCCCGTCCGGCCAAGGGCCGCGCGTTGCTCGCCCGGCCTGGCGGCTGGCCGAGATCGGCGTGGCCGGCGGGCTGGCGGCCCTGCTGCTGATCTTCTTCTGGCTCGACCTGCGGCCCGACATCGAGACCGCGCCTTCCCAGCCGTTCTTCTGGCTGAAGATGGCCTTCACCGCCGCGGTGGGGGCGGCCGGCTTCGACGGCCTGGCCCGGCTGCTGCGTCGTGGGCCGCCCGCGCCCACCGTCATCATCCTGGCCGCCGTGGCCGCCCTGGTCTTCGTGGTCGGCGGCGTCGCCGAGATCGGACGCCTGGAGCCGGCCCTGCTGGCGCGCCAGTTCTCGCCGGTCTCGATCGGGTCGTGCTTCTTCAACATCGTCGCCCTGGCCCTGCCGACCCTGCTGCTGAGCCTGACCGCCCTGCGCGGCATGGCCTGCGATCGCCCGAGCCTGGCCGGCTTCGCGGCGGGGATCTTCGCCGGCGGGGTGGCGGCCAGCGTCTATGGCCTGCACTGCCCGCACTCGACCTTTCTGTTCGTCGGCCTGTGGTACGGCGGCGGCATGCTGCTGAGCGGAGCGGCCGGCGCGGCGATCAACCGCCTGACGGTCTGAAGGCGCAGGTTGGCTGGTTCATCTTATCGGTGCGCCATGCGACAACCACAAGCATAGCTTGATGGAGGTTCCATGCCATTCCTGATGCCGCCGCCGCCCCCCGCCCAGACCTGCGACGCCGCCGCGGCGGAGGCCGTTGTCTCGCGCCTGGAGGACCAGGCCTTCGCCGCCATGAGGGCCGCCACCGAGAAGGTGGCCCTGGCCGCGCGCAACGGCCCCGTCGGCGCGGCGGGCGACGCCGAATGGGCCGAATACAAGCGCCTGCGCGTCGAGGCCGACCGCCAGCGCGCCGACGCCATCGCCTGCCGGGCCCGTCCCGTCCTGGCCGCCGCGTCGCCGCCGCCGCCCCAGGATGCGCCTGCCCCGGCCTCCGAGATGATCCATCTCGACAACGACGGCGCGCCCCGCTTCCGGGTGGAGGCCAGCGTCTTCGAGGCCGACCGCCAGCCGACCTCGGCCGGGCGCCTGGCCGTCGAGACCCGCGTCGGCTACGCCTTCAGCAGCACGCCGGTGCTGGCGACCCAGGCCCTGCCGAGCCTCAACAGCGACTATACGGTTAGCGGCGGGCGCGACGGGCCGACGCCGCATGTGCGCAGCTGGTCTTCCGGCTTCACCCTGGGGGGCGAGTTCGCGCCTGCGGGCCTGGGGAACCAGGGCTGGCGCTTCACCTCGCGGATCGGCAACCAGCTGGAGCGGACCAAGAGCAGCATCGATCCCTTCACGCCGGACTATGTGGTCACCGGGCCGGGGCAGCTGATCTTGCCGTGCGGGTTCTGCTCGCCGGCCTATCGCTTCCCGGTCACGCTGGACGTCGTCCGCTTCAGGGGCGCGGGCGTACCGACGTCGCGACTGTTCGCCGACAATGTCAGGCAGACCTCGAAGAAGGTGGATATCGACCTCGGCGCGGCCCGCGACTTCCAGCTCGCCGGCGTATTCAGGGGCGCCCTGGCCAGCGTGGGCGGCGAACTGGGGGCCGGCTGGTGGACGATCGAGGAGCGCGAGCAGATGGCCGCGTTCGGCCGTAACATCGCGGGGTTCCGCTCGGCCGACGGTCCGGTTGGGCGCCTGGCCCTGACGAGCGCGCTGTCGGCGCGCGTACCCCGGATCGAGGGGCTGTCCTGGTCGATCCGTTCACGGATCGGTTACGAGATCGCCGACCTCACCGCCACCTCGTTGATGGTAGAGCAGACCGCCGGCTACAGCAGCCGTTCGACGATCCAGGACATGAACGACGGCGTCATCGGCGCCGTGGGCGCACGCCTGGACTACGTGCACGGACCGCTGGGCGGTTTCGTCGCCGTCGAGCGGCGCCGCGACCTCTCGCTGAACAGCGTCCAGACGGCGCCGGGAACCCTGACGCGGGCCTCCAAGCCGTTCGAGGACGGTTCGGCCGTCTACATCTGGCCCGTCTACAGCTCGCGCCTCACAGTCGGCGTCAACTACGGCTTCTGACGCAAAGAAAAGGCCCTCCCGGCGAACCGGGAGGGCCGTTTGCGATCGCGCCGTGCCGATCGCCTATTCGGCGGCGGCCTTGCCGGCCGCGGCGCCGAACTTGGCGTCCAGTTCGCCGGCGGCGTAGCGCTTGGCCATGACCGCGGTCGAGATCGCCTTGATCTTGCTGGCGTGGCCGGCCGAGCCGAACTCGACGAAGCGGGCCTGGCAGACCTTGCGCATGGCTTCCTTGGCCGGCTTCAGATAGGCGCGCGGGTCGAACTCGTGCGGCTTCTCGATCAGCAGCTTGCGGATGGCGCCGGTGATGGCCATCCGGTTGTCGGTGTCGACGTTGATCTTGCGCACGCCGTGCTTGATGCCGCGCTGGATCTCTTCGACCGGCACGCCCCAGGTCTGGGGCATCTCGCCGCCGTACTGGTTGATGATGTCCTGCAGGTCCTGCGGAACGCTGGACGAGCCGTGCATCACCAGGTGGGTGTTGGGCAGGCGGCGGTGGATCTCCTCGATCACGTTCATGGCCAGGACGTCGCCGTCCGGCTTGCGCGTGAACTTGTAGGCGCCGTGGCTGGTGCCCATGGCGATCGCCAGGGCGTCGACGCCGGTGGCCTGCACGAAGTCGACCGCCTGGTCCGGATCGGTCAGCAGCTCGTCGTGCGACAGCTTGCCTTCGAAGCCGTGGCCGTCTTCGGCCTCGCCCATGCCGGTTTCCAGCGAGCCCAGAACGCCCAGTTCGCCCTCGACCGAGACGCCGCAGCTGTGGGCCATCTGGACCACCTTGCGGGTGACGTCGACGTTGTACTCGTAGGACGCCGGGGTCTTGGCGTCCTCCATCAGCGAGCCGTCCATCATCACCGAGGTGAAGCCGTACTGGATCGCCGTGGCGCAGGTCGCCGGGCCGTTGCCGTGGTCCTGGTGCATGCACACCGGGATGTGGGGATAGAGCTCGACCAGCCCGTCGATCAGGCGGGTCAGGATGATATCGTTGGCGTAGTTGCGCGCCCCGCGCGACGCCTGGATGATGACCGGGCTATCGACCGCGTCGGCGGCCTCCATGATGGCCAGGCCCTGTTCCATGTTGTTGATGTTGAAGGCGGGCAGGCCGTACTCATGCTCCGCCGCATGGTCCAGCAACTGCCTAAGCGTGATCCTCGCCACGTGGTATTTCTCCTGCAAGCTTTGAAGTCGTTGACGTGTTTCTTGTTTTTGGGGCGCGGCGCTTTTGCGCTCTTTGCCCAGGGTTCCCGGGGCCGGTTCCTCGTCCGGTGATCCGAGAGCGGAAGCCCCGGACCCGAAAGGCTCGGGGCGGGGCGTTCCGACTTTGCTGAGGTCCGGCGCCGTTCGGCTGGCCGGAGAAGGTCCTCCCTTAGGCCTCCAGGGCCGCGACGCCCGGAAGCGTCTTGCCCTCCATCCATTCCAGGAACGCGCCGCCCGCCGTCGAAACGAAGGTGAAGTCGGCCGACACGCCCGCGTGGTTGAGCGCCGCGACAGTATCACCGCCGCCTGCAACCGCCACGATCTTACCCGATTTAGCCAGTTCCGCCGCGTGTTTCGCCGCCGAAACGGTCGCTTCGTCGAAGGGCTGCACTTCGAAAACGCCCAGAGGGCCGTTCCAGATCAAGGTGACGCTTTGATCCATCGCCGCCAGCAGGCGCTTGGCGCTTTCCGGACCGGCGTCGAGGATCAGGTCGTCGGCCTGCACGTCGCCCAGCTGGCGCACGGCGGTCTCGACGCCCGGGGCGACCTTCTTGGCCACGACCACGTCGACCGGCAGCAGCAGCTCGCAGCCGGCGGCCTTGGCCTTCTCGATGATCTCGCGGGCGGTGTCGGCCAGGTCCTTTTCGCAGAGCGAGCCGCCGACGTCGTGGCCCTGGGCGTAGAGGAAGGTGTTGGCCATGCCGCCGCCGATGGCCAGGCGGTCCAGCTTGGCGACCAGGTTGTTCAGGAGGTCGAGCTTGGTCGAGACCTTGGAGCCGCCGACGATGCCGATCACCGGCTTCTTCGGATTGCCGAGGGCCGCGTCCAGGGCTTCCAGCTCGCGCTGCATGGCCAGGCCCGGATAGGCCGGCAGCAGCCTGGCCAGGCCTTCGGTCGAAGCGTGGGCGCGGTGGGCGGCGCTGAAGGCGTCGTTGACGTAGACATCGCCGTTGGCGGCCAGGGCGGCGGCGAACTCGGGGTCGTTCTTCTCTTCGCCGGCGTGGAAGCGGACGTTCTCCAGCAGGGCGACGCCGCCGTTCTCCAGGCCGTCGACGACCTTGGCGGCTTCAGGACCGATAGCGTCCGAGGCGAAGGCCACCGGCTGCTCCAGCAGCTTGCTCAGGGGCTCGGCCACGAAGCCGAGGCTCATCTCCGGCACGACCTTGCCCTTGGGGCGGTCGAAGTGGGCCAGCAGCACGACCTTGGCGCCGGCCTTGGACAGGAAGGCGATGGTCGGCAGCGCCGCGCGCAGGCGGGTGTCATCGGTGATCCGGCCGCCATCGACGGGCACGTTGAAGTCCACCCGGACCAGGGCGCGCTTGCCGGCGAGATCGGCGGTGTCGAGGGTGCGGAAGGTCATCGGGAAGATCCTGAAGGTCGGTGCGTTGGACCTCGTCCTTCGACAAGCTCAGGGTGAGGTCCAACAGAGCAGGCGTTGCATCAGCCCTCATCCTGAGCCTGTCGAAGGACGAGGGCGGCCTCGCGAGAGGCCAAGGAAAACCCCCGTCCTTGGAAGGGCGGGGGTTTTTGAAGGCTTAGAGGAACTTCGCCATTTCCAGGGCGGTGTCGCTCATGCGGGTCGCGAAGCCCCACTCGTTGTCGTACCAGCTGAGCACGCGGACCAGCTTGCCCTCGATGACCTGGGTCTGGGGCAGGGCGGCCGTCGAGCTGGCGGCGATGTGGTTGAGGTCCGACGAGACCAGCGGCTCGGTGGTGGTGAACAGCACGCCCTTCATGGCGCCGTCGGCGGCGGCCTGCAGGGCGGCGTTGACCTCGTCGACCGTGGTGTCGCGCGAGGGCACGACCTTCAGGTCGATGACCGAGACGTTCGGGGTCGGGACGCGGATCGACGAGCCGTCGAGCTTGCCCTTCAGTTCCGGCAGCACCAGGCCCAGGGCCTTGGCGGCGCCGGTCGAGGTCGGGATCATGCTCAGGGCCGCGGCGCGGGCGCGGTAGAGGTCCTTGTGCATCGTGTCCAGCGTCGGCTGGTCGCCGGTGTAGCTGTGGATCGTGGTCATGTAGCCACGCTCGATGCCGACCAGATCGTGCAGGACCTTGGCCACCGGGGCCAGGGCGTTGGTGGTGCACGAGCCGTTCGAGACGATGATGTCGTCGGCGGTCAGGGTCTCGTGGTTGACCTTGTAGACGATGGTCTTGTCGGCGCCGTCGGCGGGAGCCGAGACCAGCACGCGCTTGGCGCCGGCCTTCAGGTGCAGGGCGGCCTTGTCCTTGGCGGTGAAGATGCCGGTGCACTCGAAGGCGATGTCGACGCCGAGGTCGCCGTGCGGCAGCTCTTCGGGGTTGCGGATCGCGGTGACCTTGATCTTGCCCGTGCCGACGTCGATCCAGTCCTCGCCCGAGGTGACGACGCCGGGGAAGCGGCCGTGCACGCTGTCGTAGCGCAGCAGGTGGGCGTTGGTCTCGACCGGGCCCAGATCGTTGATCGCCACCACCTCGATGTCGCGGCGGCCGTTCTCGGCGATGGAGCGCAGCACGAGGCGGCCGATGCGGCCGAAGCCGTTGATGGCGACGCGAAGGGCCATGTGGTCTTTCTCCTCACGATCGGACCCGCTCGGAAGCGAGCGGCGTTCCTTGATTTTGCAGGCGGTTTCGCGGTCGCGAGCGGCGAAGTCAAGCCCAGGAACGCTCACAACAGATTAGCTATTGTTGTGACGCCGGTAACATCGCCCAATTGTGGTCACGCCCGCTGGCGAAGTCGGCGGCGATCTATATGTTGCGCCGCATGATGGGAACTTGCCGATGACCCCGGGCGAAGGAAGCGCCCTCGACCTGGCCGCGCGCCGGCTCGAACGCGCCGTCGCGAACCTGGAGCAGAAAATCGCCGCCGAGCGGGCCGAGCATGCGCGTCTTGCCGCCCAGCCGACCTCGGGCGACCTGTTCGAGGCGTCGCCGGCTCCGGCCGATGTGGCGGTGGTCGAGCAGGCAGCCCAGCTGGCCGCCGACCTGGAGGCCGCCCGTGTGCGCGAGCGCGCCCTGGAAGAGGCCGGCGAGCAGGCCAGCGAGGCCCTGGGCCGCGCCATCGCCGAGATCCGCGCCGCCCTGGGCGACGAAAGCCTGATCGGCGAAGGGGTCCACGACGACGAAGACGAACTCCAGCTCACCGATGTCGTCGAGGACGACCTGGAGCCGCCGTTCGACGAGGACGATCCGCCCTTCGACCCCGACCCGCCCGCGAAGGCCTGAGCCCATGGCGCAATTGACCATCCACGTGAACGGCCGGCCCTACACCGTCGGCTGCGAAGACGGCCAGGAGGCGCACCTCCTGGAGATCGCGCGCCTGTTCGATCGCCAGGTCCGCCAGGTCAGCCAGGAGGTCGGCCAGCTGGGCGAGACGCGCCTGTTCCTGATGGGCGCCCTGCTGCTGGCCGACGAGCTGTCGGACCTGAAGCTGCGCCTGGCCCACAACCAGTCGGAACTGGCCCGCCTGCAGAACGAACAGACCCGCGTCGAAATCCGCGCCATCAAGGCCATCGACGCCGCCGCCGAGCGCATCGAGAAGCTGGCGGCGGGCTGACCCCTCCGGCCCTTCGGGCCGCCTCCCCCCAGAGGGGGAGGATCTGAAGCGCCAAGATGCTCCCCCTCTGGGGGAGGTGTCGCGAAGCGACTGAGGGGGTTTTCGGCCGGCGCGACATCTCGTCGGACGTGAGGGTCTATCGCTGAGCGGTCCGACCCCCTATATTGCTCCGTGGCGGGTCCTGCTGCGGCCCTCGTCGAAGATTTCTATTCCCAGGGACCTTAATCTCTCTATCGGGACCTGTTCCCTCCCGTGGCCGTGGCTGCGGGAACACGGGGCCCACCTGTAACTAACAGGTTCGAGTGGATTGAAACGTCTTCACGGTTCTTCGCGGCGCCGCCACCCTTTCCCTCTCCCGCCATTCCCGCGTTAGAAGTCGGCCATGACCATCGCCGACCCCGCCGCCGCCAAGTCCGCCCTGCGCGTCTTCGTGCGCAATCGCCGCAAACAGCTGGCTCTTGAGCATCCCGAGGCCGACTGGATGCTGGTCGATGCGGGGCGTGAGCCGCTGTCGGCGCGCTTTCCGCAGCCGCAGGGCAAGGTCGCCGCCCTCTATCATGGCCTGGGATCCGAGGTTTCCGCCCGCGCCCTGGCCGACTGGCTCGCCGAGCAAGGCTGGAGCCTGGCCCTGCCCAGCGTCGAGGGCGCCGATCCGCACGGCAAGGGCGGCCACATGGTGTTTCGCGCCTGGACGCCCGGCGAGCCCCTGGCCCGCGACGCCATCGGCCTGGTCGCGCCCGTCGCCGAAAACCCGGTGGTCCAGCCCGACCTCGTGGTCGCGCCGCTGCTCGGCTACGACCGCGAGGGCCGCCGCCTGGGGCAGGGGGGCGGCTACTACGACCGGGCTCTCGAGACGCTGCGCCAGCGCAAGGACGCCTTCGTCCTGGGCCTCGCCTATCACGGCCAGGAAACCCACAATCTGCCCGACGAACGGCACGATCAACGATTGGACGCCATTCTTACCGAAAACGAGTATATCGAGGTCCGAAAGGACTGATCGATCATGCGTTTTGCTTTCTTCGGCGACGTCGTCGGCAAGTCGGGCCGCGACGGCCTGGCCGACCACCTGCCGGGCCTCCGTCGCCAACTGGGCCTCGAGTTCGTCATCATCAACGCCGAGAACGCCGCCGCGGGCTTTGGCATCACCGAGAACACCGCTCGTGAGCTGTTCGACGCCGGCGCCGACTGCCTGACCCTGGGCAACCACAGCTGGGACCAGCGCGAGGCCCTGACCTACATCGTGCGCGAACCGCGCCTGATCCGTCCGGCCAACTACCCGATCCTGTCCGACGCCCCGGGCCGGGGCAGCCACCTGTTCCAGACGGACTCGGGGAAGACGGTGTTCGTCGTCAACCTGCTGGGCCGGGTGCACATGGACGCCATGGACGACCCGTTCGCCGCCGCCGACCGCGAGCTCGACAAGGCTCCGCTGGGCCAGGTCGCTGACGCGGTGATCGTCGACATGCACTGCGAGGCGACGTCCGAGAAGATGGCAATGGGCCACTATTGCGACAGCCGCGCCAGCCTGGTGGTGGGCACCCACACCCACGTGCCGACCGCCGACTGCCAGATCCTGCCCGGCGGCACGGCCTACCAGACCGACGCCGGCGCCTGCGCCGACTACGACAGCGTGATCGGCAACCAGAAGGAAGAGCCCCTGCGGCGCTTCACCACCAAGATCAGCGGCGGTCGCTACCAGCCCGCCAGCGGCCCGGCCACGGTCTGCGGCGTGTTCGTCGAGACCGACGACCGCACGGGCCTGGCGGTGCGCGTCGAGCCGATCCGCGTCGGCGGCCGGCTCCGGCAGTCGGTGCCGGTGGTCTAGCGGAGCGCTACTTCTTCGCGGCCGGCTTTGGGCAGGTGGTGTTGGTCATGCCGATCCTGCCCAGGTTGGCGCAGTAGTTCCTGGTGAAGGCCGTCCGGAAGATCGGGCCGCGACGCTGCAGCGAGGACCGGGTCGTCTCCATGGAGCCCGGAACGAGCTCGAGGATGCGCATGACCTGCGGGTGCTCAAGGGCGTAGGCGCCGAGCTGTTCGTTCTCCTCGGGCGTCATCTCGTTGGGCGTCAGCACCGACTTGCGGCCCAGCGGGGTTTCGTAGAAGCCGCTGAGGTCGTCGATCTCGGCGGCTGTCAGCTGGCCGGCGTAATAGGCCGCCAGGTCGTCGAGGACGCCTTCGGTCAGGCGGGCGCGAGGCGCTTCGACCGCGTTGGCGAAGGCGTCCATCACGGGGCGTTGCTTCTCGACCGGCAGGGTCTTGACCTGGCTGAGGGTCTGCTCGCGGGTCTGGCCGATCAGCAGGTCCAGCGTCTGGGCGATGCCCGTCTCCATGTTCATGGCCCGCATCAGGCGGCGGCCTCGCGCGATCTGCTCGGGAGAGGCGGGCTGGGCGGCGTTGGACGGCGGCGTCGCCGGCTGGGCCTGGACGAGCGCGGGTCCGGCCAGGGCGGCCGTGGCGAGCCACGCGGCGCCGACGATGCGCGTCAAAGTCTTCATTCTCGCCCCCGAGCTGTGGAGCGCTCGCCCTATCATTGCGGTGCGCGGCGTGTCCACGCGGCGCTTTCCGACAATCTACTCCCGCTTGCATCTGTCACGATCGGAGGCTCAAGCTCGATCCGAGGCCAGCCAGAGGAGCCCTCATGACCGACACCACCGTCTATACCGCCAAGGCCCACGCCGTGGGCGGGCGCCAGGGAACCGCCAAGACCGACGACGGTCACCTGGACGTGCAGCTGGGCTATCCCAAGTCGCTGGGCGGCAACGGCGAGGGCACCAATCCCGAGCAGCTGTTCGCCGCCGGCTACGCGGCCTGCTTCCTCGGCGCGCTGGGCCTGGTCGCGCGCGGCCAGGGCGTCGCCCTTGGCGAGCACAGCCTCGACAGCGAGGTCGACCTGATCAAGGACGACGTCAGCTTCCACATCGGCGTGCGCCTGACGCTGAACGCCCCTGAAGTCGATCGCGCGGTCGCCGAGGACCTGCTGCACAAGGCTCACCAGGTCTGCCCGTACTCCAAGGCCACCCGCGGCAACGTCGTGGTCGAGCTGAAGGTGGCGTGAGGTCCTGGCGCGGAGCCTGACGGGCTCCGCGCCATTCTCAGGCTACAGCACGCATCGGCGATAGACGCCCGGCCGCACGCGGTAAGTGTCGGTGCGCGGGTTGTAGCTGCGATAGCGCTGCTGGCAGGCGTGCACGTGGCGGTACCAGCTGTTGTGCTTCTTCCAGTGCGAGGGCGGCGTCGGCGGGCGGGCGCCCCAGTGGTTGTCCCAGTGGCCGTAGTCGGGACCGCCCGGGCGATTGGGGCCGGGCAGGGGCGTGGGTCTGCCGGGGCCGGAACCTGGGCCGTTTCCGTGTCCCGGGCCATTGCCAGGGCCTTGGCCCGGACCCTGGCCGCCGTGTCCCGGCGGGTGGGACTGGGGCGATTGGGCGATGGCGGCGGGCGCGGCCGCCAGCAGGGCCGCGCCGATGACGGCGAGCATCAGTTTCCGCATGAGGATCCATACTCCGGCCGAGCCGGCGCCCGACGCGCCCCCGATCAAGGAACTCGGCGCAACCTCAACCGTCGGCGCGGCCGTCAGTTCCATCCCCGGGGTGACAAGACGCGCCCCGAAGCGGTAGAAGCGCCGCCAACCCATTACTGTCACACACTAGAGAAGAGCCTCCGAATGGCCGGCCACTCGAAATTCAAGAACATCATGCACCGCAAGGGCCGCGCCGACGCCGCGCGCTCCAAGCTGTTCTCAAAGCTGTCGCGTGAAATCACCGTGGCGGCCAAGACCGGCCTGCCCGACCCGGCCATGAACCCGCGCCTGCGCCTGGCCGTGAACAACGCCAAGGCCGAAAGCCTGCCCAAGGACGTCATCGAGCGCGCCATCAAGAAGTCGCAGATGGGCGACGCGGCCGACTACACCGAGATCCGCTACGAGGGCATGGGCCCGGGCGGAGTCGGCGTGATCGTCGAGGTGCTGACCGACAACAAGAACCGCGCCGCCAGCAACGTCCGCTCGCTGTTCTCCAAGTATGGCGGCAATCTGGGCGCCACCGGCTCGGTGACCTTCAACTTCGACCGCCTGGGCCAGATCGAGTATCCGGCCAAGAAGGCCAGCGAAGACGACATGATGGAAGCCGCCATCGAGGCCGGCGCCCAGGACGTCGAAAGCGACATGGACGAGGAGGGCTCCGGCCACACCGTCTACACCGCCTTCGAAGACCTCAACGAGGTCTCGGCCGCCCTGGAAGCCAAGTTCGGCGAAGCTTCCTCGACCAAGATCGTCTGGAAGCCCAAGCTGCTGAACGAGGTCACCGGCGACAGCGTCGCCACCCTTATGAAGCTGCTCGACGCCCTGGACGAGGACGACGACGTCCAGAACGTCTATTCCAGCGCCGACATCAGCGAGGAAGACCTGGCCAAGCTGGGCTGATCTTCTTCGTGGCGGAACCTTATCCTTCGACAAGCTCAGGATGAGGTTCTCTGCCGACCGAGCCTGCAATGGTCCTCATCCTGAGCTTGTCGAAGGACGAGGATCACGCAACGAACGGACGGCCGCTCCTCTGGAGCGGCCGTTTCCGTGTCAGGCTCCCCTTTGCGCTCGCCGCCCGCTCTGCTATCCCGTCGCCCTATGAGTTTCGTTCGGAAGATCGCGCGAATTATCCGCCCGGCGTGACGCCGCCGGACGAGACCTCCAGCGCGCGCCGGGTTCCACCCGCCTTCTTCCGACATTCCAGAGCTGGATAGCCTTCCCATGGCCGACGACGCCGCGCCCGCCCGCGACTACCGCGAAACCGTTTTCCTTCCCGACACGCCGTTCCCGATGCGCGCGGGCCTGCCCAAGAAGGAGCCCGAGATCCTGGAGGGCTGGGCGGCCCTGTCCGACAAGGGTCTCTATGGCGCCGTGCGCGCCAGGCGCCAGGCCGACGGCGCCCCGCTGTTCGTGCTGCACGACGGTCCGCCCTACGCCAACGGCGCGATCCACATCGGCCACGCGCTGAACAAGATTCTCAAGGACTTCGTCGTCCGCTCGCGCTTCGCCCTCGGCTACGACGTCGACTACGTACCGGGCTGGGACTGCCACGGCCTGCCGATCGAGTGGAAGATCGAGGAGCAGTTCCGCGCCAAGGGCCGCCGCAAGGACGAGGTCCCGGCCGAGGAGTTCCGCCGCGAATGCCGCGCCTACGCCGCCGGCTGGATCGAGGCCCAGAAGGTCGAGTTCCAGCGCCTGGGCGTGCTGGGCGACTGGTGGAACCGCTACGCCACCATGGACTTCACCTCGGAAGCCAAGATCGTCGAGGAATTCCACCGCTTCGCCTCGAGCGGCCAGCTCTATCGCGGCTCCAAGCCCGTGATGTGGAGCCCCGTCGAGCGCACGGCCCTGGCCGAGGCCGAGATCGAGTATCACGACCACGTTTCGCCGACGATCTGGGTGAAGTTCCCCGTCGTCGAGGGCTCGGACGCCGCCGTCGGCGCCAAGCTGGTGATCTGGACGACCACGCCCTGGACGATCCCGGCCAACCGCGCGGTCTCCTACAACCCCGACATCCCCTACGCCGTCTTCGAGGTGAAGGCGCTGGAGGAGGGGCTCGAGTTCGCCCCCTGGTCCCAGGTCGGCGATCGCCTGATCGTGGCTGAAAAGCTGGCTGAAGAGGTCTTCAAGGCCGCCAAGGTCGCGGCCTTCGAGAAGGTTGAGAGCGTCGACTGCGAGGGCATGGTCCTGGCCCACCCGCTGGCCGATCTGGACAGCCACTACGGCTTCGCCGTGCCGCTGCTGGCCGGCGACCACGTCACCGACGACGCCGGCACGGGCTTCGTGCACACCGCGCCGGGACACGGCGCCGACGACTACCAGGTGTGGCTGGCCCACGGTCATCGCGAGATCCCCGACACCGTCGACCCGGACGGCGCCTACTACCCGTCGGTGGCCCTGTTCGCCGGCCTCAAGGTGCTGGAGACCGAGGGCAAGAAGATCGGCAAGTTCGGTCCGGCCAACGGCGCGGTCATGGACAAGCTGATCGAGGCCGGAAACCTGCTGGCCCGCGGCCGCGTCGAGCACAGCTATCCGCACAGCTGGCGCTCCAAGGCCCCGGTGATCTTCCGCAACACCCCGCAGTGGTTCATCCGCATGGACCACGAGGTCGAGGCCCTGGGCGGCAAGACCCTGCGCGAGACGGCCGTCCAGGCCATCGCCGACACCGCCTTCCACCCCGACGCCGGCCGCAACCGCATCGGGGCCATGGTCGAGACCCGTCCCGACTGGCTGATCAGCCGCCAGCGCAACTGGGGCACGCCCCTGGCGATGTTCGTCGACAAGCACACCGGCCACCCGCTGGTCGACGCCGACGTCAACGCCCGCATCCTGGCCGCCGTGACGGAAGGCGGGGCCGACGCCTGGTTCACCCGTCCGGACGCCGACTTCCTGGGCAACCACGACCCGGCCCAGTACGAGAAGGTCGGCGACATCCTCGACGTCTGGTTCGACAGCGGCTGCACCCACGCTTTCACCATCGAAGGCCGCGACGACAGCGCCTGGCCGGCCGACCTCTATCTGGAAGGCTCCGACCAGCACCGCGGCTGGTTCCAGTCCTCGCTTCTCGAAGGCTGCGGTTCGCGCGGCCGCGCGCCCTACAAGGCCGTCCTGACCCATGGTTTCACCATGGACGAGAACGGCGAGAAGATGAGCAAGTCCAAGGGCAATACGGTGGAGCCGCAGAGCATCACCAAGGAGTCCGGGGCCGAGATCCTGCGCCTGTGGGCGGCGATGGTCGACTATTCGGAAGACCAGCGGATCGGCAAGACGATCCTGGCCACCACCACCGACGCCTATCGCAAGCTGCGCAACACCATGCGCTACCTGCTGGGCGCCCTGGCCGGGTTCGACGAGGCCGAGCGGGTCACCGACTACAATGAGTTCCCGCCGCTGGAGAAGTTCATCCTGCACCGCCTGTGGGAGCTGGATGGCCAGGTGAAGGCCGCCTACGAGAGCTATCGCTTCTCGGACGTGATCCGGCCGCTGGTCGAGTTCTGCCAGAGCGACCTGTCGGCGATCTTCTTCGACATCCGCAAGGACAGCCTCTACTGCGACGCGCCGAGCGCCCTGCGCCGCCGGGCTTATCGCACCGTGCTGGATTACGTCTTCGACCGCCTGACCATCTGGCTGGCCCCGCTGGCCAGCTTCACGATGGAAGAGGCCTGGGTCACGCGCTTCCCCGAAGCCGGCCCCGTGGCCCTGCGTGTTGTGCCGGAAACCCCGGCGGCGTGGGAAAACCAGGCCGAGGCCGCCCGCTGGGCCAAGGTCGAGACCGTCACCGGCGTCGTCACCGGCGCCCTGGAAGTCGAGCGTCGCGAAAAGCGCATCGGTTCGGCGCTGGAGGCGGCTCCGGTCGTCCACATCGCCGACGAGGCCCTGCTGGCCGCGTTCGACGGACTGGACGCCGCCGAAGTGTTCCGCACCAGCGCCGCGACCCTGGTCGCCGGCGAGGGCGGCGCGTTTGCGACCGACGAGGTCAAGGGCGTGTCGGTGGATCCGGTGAAGGCCGAGGGGAACAAGTGCGCCCGTTCGTGGCGCATCCTGCCGGAGGTGGGAACCGACCCCCGCTATCCGGAGCTTAGCCTTCGCGACGCCGACGCCGTGGCCTTCTGGGACGCGCAAAGGGCTTAAGCTCGCCGCATTGTTCCTTCTCCCCTTGCGGGAGAAGGTGTCGCCGCAGGCGACGGATGAGGGGTTGAAGGCGCGATCAGCCGCGCACGGTTTCGGCCGGTGCGACCCCTCATCCGACCTGCTGCGCAGGCCACCTTCTCCCGCAAGGGGAGAAGGACGACGGGGATGAGAGAACGAACGTGGCTTCCTTGAAGATCACCCGCCTGGGCTGGACCGCCTACGCCGTCGCCGTCGTCGCGGTGGTGCTCGACCAGATTTCCAAGGTCTGGATCCTGGGCCTGCTGGGCACGGCCCAGGGCAGCAGCCTCCACGTGGTGGGGCCGCTCAACTTCACCATGGTCCATAACTACGGCATGAGCTTCGGCCTGCTGCGCGACCACGAGTGGGGGCGCTGGCTGCTGATCGGCTTTGCGACGGCCGTCGCGATCGGCCTGGGGATCTGGGCGAGCAAGACGGTCAGGCCGCTGGTCGCCGTGGGCCTGGGCCTGATCATCGCCGGCGCGGTCGGCAACAACCTGATCGACCGGATGATCTACGGCTACGTGGTCGACTTCATCGACGTGTCGGCCCTGCACTTTCCCTGGGTCTTCAACGTCGCCGACTCATGGATCAACATCGGGGTCGCCTGTCTGTTGCTGGACAGTTTCGTGAGTGAAGAAAAGAAGCTGTCTCACCAGACCGAATAGGGGCCAAACGGGGGCTCAGCGCCCAAGCAAGGCCACAAATCCGAAGGACATTGGCGCCCGCCCTCGGATGTCGTATCGAGGGCGTCCGATTTTTAGGCCCCGGGGGCGGCCGCTGGAGCATGGGTTTCATGAAGTTCAATCGGGTTGCGACCCTGAGCGTGCTGGCCGTGGCCGCCGCGACCGGTCTGGCGGGCTGCCAGTCGGCCTCGAAGGCCCTGGGCATGAGCAAGGTGGTCCCCGACGAGTTCCGCGTCGTGACCAAGGCTCCGCTCGTCGTTCCGCCGGACTACAGCCTGCGCCCGCCGGCGCCCGGCGAGCCGCGTCCGCAGGAACTGCAGCCGGAAAGCGCCGCCCGTCAGGCGCTGCTGGGCCAGAGCGTGGCCGCCAACCGTTCGGACGGCGAGAAGCTGCTGGTATCCAAGGCCGGCGTCGACAAGGCCGACCCGCTGATCCGCTTCGTCGTCGACGATGAGAACGGCGACCTGGCCCACAAGGACGAGAGCTTCGCCAGCAAGGTGATGTTCTGGAAGAAGGACGACAAGACGGCCGGCGCCGTGACGGCCGCCGAGGCCGGCGCGACCGCTCCGGTTCCCGTCGACGCAGCCGCCGAGGAAGCCCGCCTGAAGGCCCTCACCGGTGGCGGCGCGATCGTCATCAGCCGCGAGAAGCAAGGCAAGATCAAGCTGCCGGGCCTCTAGGCTCGGAGCGCGTTCGCCTCGAGAGAATTGGACGGCCCGGAGGCTTTGCTTCCGGGCCGTTTCCTTGTGCGTCAGCCGCGCGCGTTGCGTTCCAGGATGGCGCGCAGGGACTGGGCCTTCTGAGGCAGGTCGGACGACAGCCGCGAGGCCATCTCCCGCAGTCCTACGGCATAGGCTTCGCCGCCTTCGGCGATCTGCTGGGCGCGTTCGCCCAGGGCGATCAGGTCCCGCTCCAGGGCCTCGACTTCCTCGCGGGCCAGCAGACGGGCTTCTTGTTGCAGGCGCTGCAGACGCTGGGCCGTCGTCTCCGGCCCACGGGTCAGATTATAGACTTCGGCGCCGTCGGTTTCTTCCGGCACTACGGTCAGGTGCGGACCGCTGATCGTCATCTCGGCTCCTCGAACTCACGGAACCCCCATGCGATGACAATGAACCTACAAGCCTTGCTGTTCCTGTAAAAAAGCGATGCTTCGCGCGAAGCTCGGCGCTTGTGGCGTTGTGGCCACATCGCCTGTTTTGGGTATGGTTTTTGCTTGGAGCCCGTCCATTTTCGACGGAAGCGAGTCGGCTCTACTTGGGCTGGGCCGGGTCCTGGCCCGACGGAGCGGCGGCCGCGTCGCAGGGGCCGAGATAGACGCTCTCGCTCTGCAGCTTCATGACCTTCTTCACGCCATAGGCCTGGACGGTCATTTCCAGATTGCTGGTGGTGCGGGTCTGGAAGTCGCCCTTGATCACGCCGGCCAGGCTGTAGGCGATCTTGTCCTTGGTGCAGGCCAGCTCGATCGTGAAGCCGTCGACGACCTGGGTGATGTCGGGCCTGCCGCAGGGCGTGTCCTGGGCCGCGGCCAGGGCCGGGTCCTGTCCTTCGCCGACGCATTGGGTGGTCGTGCGTTCGGCGCCGCCGGGCGTGTGGGCGGTGGTCTTCCACAGGCCGGGGCGCATCAGGCGGGGCGGGCCGCCGGCGGCGGGGGCGGCTTCCGATTCCGCCGTGGTGGCCGAACCGCCGGCCGTCGGCGCGGCGGCCTTGTCGTCGTTGCGCGAGCAGCCGGCCGCCGCCGCGAGGGCGGCCAGCACGAGGGCGAGACGGACGGTCGGCGTCATGGGCGGGCCTTACTCGAACTGACGGGCGCCGGCGGGGCGCCTCGTCCGCACAATACCCGGATCGCGCGACCGGTTTCCAGCGATCAGCCGACGGCGGGCGCGTAGGCCGCCGGAGCGGTCGCGACCGGAGCGGCCGGCTGGGGCGCAGGCTGCGGTGCGGGGCGGGTGAACTTCACGCTGCGGCCCTGGAAGTCGGCGCCGGTTTCCATGGCCAATTGCTCGTGGGCGATGTCGCCCTCGACCTTGGCCGTGCCGTAGAGGCGCACGGCGCGGGCGGCGACCGTGCCCTTGACCTTGCCGTGGATCTCGATGGCCTGGGCGGCGATCGAGCCCTCGACCTGGCCATTGGGGCCCAGGACCAGCTTGCCGACCTTGATGTCGCCGATCACCACGCAGTCCAGGTGCAGCTCGCCGTCGCCGGAGACGTCGCCGCGGATGGTCAGGCCCTGGGCGATCAGCGAGGCAGGCTTGGGACGCGGCGGCGGGGCCGGAGCGGCGGCCTGCGGCTGGAGCGCGGCGGGCGTCGTCGCCAGGGGCTCCAGGGCCAGCGGGGCGGGAGCATCTTTCTTCTTCTGGAACATCTGGCGGCGGCTTTCTCGAATTGGGTCGCTTGCTCCCTTAAACAGCAAGTGCGGCGCCAATCTGAAAACCGCGTGCGAACGCGCGAATTCCTGATGCTACCAGGGCCGGCGGCCCGCCACCGTCTCGAAGAAAAGCCGGAAATCGCCCATCAGGCTGAACACCGGATAGGTGAAGGTGGCGGGGCGATTCTTCTCGAACACGAAGTGGCCCGCCCAGGCGAAGCCGTAGCCGACGAGCGGCGCGGCCGCGAAGAACCACGGGCTGACCGTGAAGCCCATCACCAGGCTGATGATGACCAGGCCCGTGCCGACCACGTGCAGGCGGCGGCTGGTGCGGTTGCGGTGTTCGGAGAGGTAGAAGGGATAGAAGTCGGCGAAGCGCCGATAGCGCTCTGCGCCGGCCGTGGGGTCGACCTGCTGGCCCATGGGGCGTGTCCTCCCGGTCGATGTAGCCCGACCTTATGCCCAATGGAGGACGCATCCGGCGTCGGATGCAAGGGGTCTCGTCGAGGGCGGCTCGCAGGCCGCCCTCGAACGGGAGCCTCAGCCCAGCGGGCTGACGTAGGGGCTGACCAGGCCAAGCGGCACGGCGGTCGAGTTCTTGACGCCGCGGATGACGATGCGGCTTTCGATGTTCGACACCAGGCCCAGCGACAGGATCTTGTCGCGCAGGAACTCGTCGAAGGCGTGCATGTCGCGGGTGACGATGCGCATCTCATAGTCCGCCGCGCCGGTCACGGTGGCGCACTGGACGACTTCCGCCCACTTGGCCACGGCCTGCTCGAAGGTCTCGAGGTTCTCCTTGGTCGGCAGCGACAGCTTGACCGTGCAGTAGACCTCGAAGCCGAGACCCAGCTTTTCGCGGTCGAGAATGGTCACGCGGCGTTGGATGACGCCCGCGTCTTCCAGTCGCTTGATGCGCCGCCAGCACGGGCTGGAAGACAGCCCGACTCGCTCGGCGATCTCGGCGACGGACAGTCCGGCGTCGTGTTGGATGAGATCCAGGATCTTGGCATCCACGGCGTCGAGTTGTTCGGACAAGAATTCCTCCCCCCAGAGGGTGTTTGACGCGTCGATCTTGCGCAAAACCGACACGAGTCGGGCACGCCTTGGGCAAACAATTTCCGCGCTTCTATAAGATATTGCGTTGCGGGCGAAAAGACCCGGGAGGAAAAATTTTGCCATGCGGCACTCGGAAGTCACGCTTGACGACAAATATGTGCTCGAAGATGGTCGCGCGTTCATCACTGGCGTGCAGGCGCTGCTCCGTGTGCTGCTCGATCGCAAGCGCCTGGATCGACTCGCCGGGCTGAACACCGCCGGCTTCATGTCGGGCTATCGCGGCTCGCCGCTGGGAGGCCTCGACCAGCAGGCCGCGCGCATCAACAAGCTGCTCACCGCCCACGACGTGGTCTTCAAGGAAGGCCTCAACGAGGACCTGGCCGCAACGGCGGTCTGGGGCAGCCAGCAGGCCAACCTCTTCCCCGGCGCGACCCACGACGGCGTCTTCGGCCTCTGGTACGGCAAGGCCCCGGGCGTCGACCGCACGGGCGACGTCTTCAAGCACGCCAATTTCGCGGGGACCTTCCCGACCGGCGGCGTGCTGGCCGTGGCCGGCGACGACCACGCCTGCAAAAGCTCGACCCTGCCGTCGCAATCGGAGTTCGCCTTCCAGGACTTCGAGATTCCGGTGCTGTCGCCGGCCGACGTGCAGGAGGTGCTCGACTACGGAATCCTGGGGATCGCCATGTCGCGCTTCTCGGGCCTGTGGACCGGTCTGATCGCCCTAGCCGACACCATGGACAGCGGCGTCACCATCGACGTGTCGCTGGATCGCCACCACGCGGTGATCCCGGACTTCCCGATGCCGCCCGGGGGGCTGGGCATCCGGCTGAAGGACCAGCCGATGGAGAAGGAGCGCCGTCTGCGCCTCCACAAGATCCCCGCCGCCCTGGCCTTCGCCCGCGCCAACCAGATCGACCGCGTGGTGCTGGGCGCCTCGCACGTGCGGGTCGGCAAGGCCCGCCTTGGCATCGTCTGCCAGGGGCAGGCCTACAAGGACGTGCTGGAGGCTTTCTCGGCCATGGGCGTGAGCCTGCAGGAGGCCGCCGACCTGGGCGTCTCGGTCTACAAGGTGGGCATGCCCTGGCCGCTTGAGCCGCTGGGCCTGCGCGCCTTCGCCGCCGGCCTCGAGACCCTGATGGTCATCGAGCACAAGCGCGCCCTGATCGAGCCCCAGGCGCGGGCCGCGCTCTACGACCTGCCCGCCCAGGCTCGCCCCCGCATCATCGGCAAGACCGACGAGAAGGGCCATCCGCTGCTGTCGGAGCTTGGCTCGCTGTCGGTGGCCGAAATCGCCCTGGCGATCTACGACCGCCTGCCGCCGGGGCCGCACATGGAGCGCGCTCGGGCCTATCTCGATCGCGTCTCGGCCGCCGGCGTCGCCGCCGTCAGCCTGGCCGCCGATCAGGCCCGCAAGCCGTTCTTCTGCTCGGGCTGCCCGCACAACACCTCGACCAAGCTGCCCGAGGGCTCGCGGGCCCTGGCCGGGATCGGCTGCCACTACATGGCCGGCTTCAACGACCCCTCGACCGACCTCAACACCCACATGGGCGGCGAGGGCCTGACCTGGGTGGGCGCCGCGCCCTTCACGACCGAGAAGCACGTCTTCCAGAACCTGGGCGACGGCACCTACAACCACTCGGGATCGCTCGCCATTCGGGCCGCCGTCGCGGCCGGGGCGCACATCACCTACAAGCTGCTGTTCAACGACGCTGTGGCCATGACCGGCGGCCAGCGCGCCGAGAGCGGCTTCACCCCGGCCCAGATCACCCGCCAGCTGGCCAGCGAGGGCGTGGCCCGCACCGTCATCGTCGTCGACGACCTCAAGCGCTACGAGAGCGTCACCGACCTGGCGCCTGGCGTGGAGATCTTCCCGCGCTCGGAGCTGATGAGCGTGCAGCAGATGCTGCGCGACACGCCCGGAACCACGGTGCTGCTCTACGACCAGACCTGCGCCACCGAGAAGCGCCGTCGCCGCAAGCGCGGGACCATGGCCAAGGCGACCCAGAAGGTCTTCATCAACCCGCTGGTCTGCGAGGGCTGCGGCGACTGCTCGGTGAAGTCCAACTGCGTGTCGATCGAACCGCTCGACACCGCTTTCGGCCGCAAGCGCAAGATCAACCAGTCCAGCTGCAATCAGGACTATTCGTGCCTGGAGGGCTTCTGCCCGTCCTTCGTGACGCTGGAGGGCGCCGAGAAGGCCGGCGACAAGGCCAGGCCCGCGCCGCTGTCGGTCGATTCCACCCCGCTGCCGGCGTTCGAGGAATTCCACGGCGTGCGTCGGATCATCTTCACCGGCGTCGGCGGCACCGGCGTGACCACGGTGGCCTCGATCCTGGCCATGGCCGCCCACATCGACGGCCGCGCCGGCAGCGTGGTCGACATGACGGGCCTGGCCCAGAAGGGCGGGGCGGTGTTCAGCCACGTCAAGATCGGCGAGCTGGAGGACACCGTCGTCGGCGGCCGCGTGCCGGCCGCCAGCGCCGACGTGTTGATCGCCTGCGACCTGCTGGTGGCCGCCAGCCCCGAGGCCCTGTCGCTCTACGCCAAGGACCGCACCATGGCTTTCGGCAACAGCGACTTCGCCCCGACCGCCGACTTCGTCACCAGCCGCGACGTGCGCTTCGACGGCGGGGCCATGGCCCGGCGGGTCAAGGCCGCGACCAAGGCTTTCGACGCCTGTCCAGCCCAGCGTCTGGCCGAGAGCCGCTTCGGCGACGCCATCTACGCCAACATGATCATGGTCGGGTTCGCCTGGCAGCGCGGGGTGATCCCGCTCTCCAGCCGCGCCCTCTACCGCGCCATCAAGCTGAACGGGGTGGACGCCGACGCCAACCTGCAGGCCTTCGAGCTGGGCCGCCAGATCGCTTTCGACCCGGCCGCGGCCGGCGACAAGCCGGTCGATGTCCCCACGCCCCAGACCGAGCCGCTGGACGCCCTGATCGCCCGCCGCGTCGAGGACCTAGTCGCCTACCAGGACGCCCACTACGCCGCCCGCTACGCCGAGCGGATCGCCAAGGTGCGTCACGCCGAGGTCGCCGTGGTCGGGGAGGGGGCGAACCTGCCGCTGACCCGCGCGGCGGCGACCAACCTCTACAAGCTGATGGCCTACAAGGACGAGTACGAGGTCGCCCGCCTCTACACCGACGGCCGCTTCGCCAAGGAGCTGGCCGGAACCTTCAAGGGCGGCAAGGCCAAGGTCTGGCTGTCGCCGCCGCTGATCGCGCCCAAGGGCAAGGACGGCAAACCGCGCAAGATCGCCTTCGGCGGCTGGATGCTGGATCTGGCCTTCCCGATGATCGCGCGGATGAAGGGCCTGCGCGGCGGTCCGCTGGACGTCTTCGGCAAGACCGACGAGCGCCGGATGGAGCGGGGCCTGATCGCCGACTACGAGGTCACGCTCGACCGTCTGGTCGCTGGCCTGCGTCCCGAGACCAAGGCCCTGGCCCTGAAACTGGCCGAGGTTCCCTCCGAGATCCGCGGCTACGGCCACGTCAAGGATGCGGCCGTCGAGAAGGCCAAGGCGACCGCGGCCAGGCTGTGGGGGCAGTGGGAGGGCTGAGGCCCTCCTACCTGGCCTTGCCGCCGTACACCGCGCCGTAGATGCGGCTCAGCGAGGTCCAGTCGAACACGGCGACGATCCGCTGACCGTCGGTGGCGGCGCCGCTCGCGGCGCGCTTGGGCGGCGTGAAGTAGGGGGCCAGGGCCAGCATCGCCTCGCGCGTCGCCGGCGTCAGGGAGGGGCCGCTGACGTCGCAGTCGGCCAAGGCGCCGTCGCGGGCCGTGCATTCGAGGTTGGCCATGCCCTGGGCGGGGCCGGCCGCCGCGATCAGCGGGCCCGCGATGTCCAGGGCGGGGCTCTTCTCCCAGGCGATCATGTGCACGCCGCATCGGCCGTCGGGATCGTCCGGCCTGGGGCAGGGAACGGCGCCGTCCTTGGCGGGGATCAGCGCCGCCGCCGCGCGTCCCGGCTGGTAGCTGACCGGCGGCGGCTTGCCGCCGTCGGGACCGCCGACCAGGGTGATCGGGATGGTGATCATCGCGCCGTCCACCGGATCGCCGGCGGCGGTGGTCGGGGCCATCCGGAACTTCGAGGCCATCTTCAGCGCCATGTCGTCGAAGTGCACGCCTTCGGGCGAGGACGCCGGCGCGCGGCAGGCCTGCAGGCTCCCGTCCGCCGCCGCCCGGCAGCGCAGCAGCGCCCAGCCGCCCAGTCCCTTGCGACGGGCGTCCTCGGGGTAGTAGCGCTCGAAGTCGATGGGGCCGGGCTTGCTCTTCCACACCACGCCTTCGCCGAGTTCGCGCACGGGCGGCGCGGGATCGGCCAGGGCCGGGCCGGCGACGGCGAGGCCCAGCATCAGGGCGGCGAGACGTGGGATCATGGCAAGCTCCTCCCCGCCGCTTATGGTCAAGTTTCGCATCGCCTGCAATGCAGGGGCGAGCGCTTGAACCGCCATGAGCCATGGCGGGCCGGGAGGTTCGTGCTAGGCTTCCCGCCATGAACAGGCCGGTTCGCAGCGCTTCGGTGGTTTCGGTCAATCTTCCGGCCAGCGCCGTCGAGGATCTGAACGCGCGCGTCGCGAGCGGGGAGTTCACCTCGCTCGACGAAGCCGTCACGGCCGCGCTGCTCGAACTCGAACACTTCCGCGCCGTCGAACTGCTCGGCGGCGAGACCGCGTTCCAAGCCCTGGTTGAAGAGATCGAGGCCGATCCTGCCACGGGCGTCGGCGAGGTGGACGCCTTCGAATTTCTGCACGCCCTGAAGGCCCGATACGAGGACATGGCGGACGCGCAGGACGATCAGGCTTGAAGCCGGTTCGCTTGAGCGCGTCGGCCGCGAGGGACATCAGCGCGATCGGTAACGACATCGCCGCCGACAAGCCAAGGGCGGCGGCAAGTTTCGTCGACCACCTCATCCAACGTTGCCAGAGCCTGGCGAACGCGCCGGAGGGATATGGCCTGAAGCCGGCCTTCGGTCGGGGCGTTCGGGGCGTGACCATCCCGCCCTACATCGTCCTCTATCGCATCCGCGAGCGGGACATCCTCATCCTGGGCGTCCGGCACGGGGCGCGAAAGCCGGTGGCGTTCAAATGACCGAATTGAATTTTTGGGCTCCGTGCTAGGCTTCCCGTCATGAACAGGCCGGTTCGACATCCAGACCAGGTGACGGTGACCTTGAGCGCCGAGGACGCGGCCGACCTCCTGGCGCGGGTCGAGCGTGGCGAGTTTGCTTCGCTGGACGAGGGCGTGGCCGCCGAACTGGCGGAACTCAACTATCGCCGGGCGGTCGATATCGTCGGCGGTTCGGACAAGCTCGAGGCCTTGCTCGACGAGCTGGAAATGGAAGCCGTCGATCCGGCCGAGCATGTCGATGGCCGTCAATTCCTGTCTGAAATGCTGGAGGATCTGAAGGCGCGGGCCAAGGCCTCTGGCGAGTGAGCCTTCCCTATGTCCTGACGCCGCGCGCTCGGCGCGACTTGACGCGAATTCGCGACTACATTTCGGGGGACAGCCCTCGCGCCGGCGTACGCTTTATCGAGAGCCTGATGGAGCGTTTCGAGCAGCTCGCCTTTGCGCCCTATATGGCCCAGGCGGTCGCCAGTCATCCTCGTTTTCGCCGACTGCCGCACGGCGCCTATGTGATCTTCTACGAGGTGGCGGACAACGCGGTGATCATCCGTTCCATCGAACATTCAGCGACCCTCAAATGACCGAGTTCGATTTCGACGCCGTGGTGGTCGGCGCCGGCGCCGTTGGCCTGGCCTGCGGCTACGCCCTGGCCCAGCGCGGGCTGACCGTCGCCGTGCTGGAGGCGCAGGGGCATATCGGCCAGGGCGTGTCGTCGCGCAATTCCGAGGTGATCCACGGCGGGCTCTACTATCCGACCGGCTCGCTGAAGGCCCGGCTGTGCGTGCTGGGGCGGCGGCGGCTCTACGCTTTCCTCGACGCCCACAAGGTCGCCTACAAGAAGTGCGGCAAGCTGGTGGTGGCCACCAGCGACGACGAGATCGCCCGCCTCGACGCCATCTGGGACCAGGCCCTGGCCAACGACGTCGAGGGCATGGAGCGGCTCACGGGCGCGCAGGCCCAGACCCTGGAGCCGGGCCTCAACGCCCACGCGGCCCTGCTGTCGCCGGAAAGCGGCGTCTTCGCCAGCCACGACTACATGCTGGCCCTGCAGGGCGAGATCGAGGCCGCCGGCGGGGCGGTGGTGCTCTCCACCCCGTTCGAGGGCGCGACCCCGCTGGAGGGCGGCGGCTTCACCGTGCGTGCCGGCGGCGCCGAGCCGACCACCCTGACCAGCCGCCTGCTGGTCACCGCGCCGGGGCTGTCGTCCCAGGCCGTGGCGGCGACCATCGAGGGCTTTCCCAAGGACCAGATCCCGACCGCCCACTACGGCAAGGGCGTCTATTTTCGGCTGATGGGCAAGGCGCCGTTCCAGCGCCTTGTTTATCCGCCGCCGATCCATGGGGCGCTGGGCACTCACTATCGCAACGACATGGGCGGCCAGGCGGTGTTCGGGCCCGACCTGGAATATGTGCCCGCGCCCGACTATTCGGTCGATCCGAACCGGGCCGACGCCTTCGCCGCCTATATCCGCAAGTTCTGGCCGGGCCTGCCCGACGGCGCCTTGACGCCCGACTACGCCGGGGTGCGGCCCAAGCTTCATGGTCCGAACGAGCCCCAGCCCGACTTCCAGCTGCGCGGCGCCGACACGCACGGTCTGGCGGGCCTGATGGCGCTGTTCGGCATCGAGAGCCCGGGCCTGACCAGCAGCCTCGCCATCGGCGAGGCCGTCGCCGACCTGCTTTCTTGACGCGTGGCGGTCGCCGAAACCGCTTACACTTTCTGCCGCCAGGCGCCCTTGTGTCGGCCGGCTGACACCAAACGCCCGCTCGCGCGTTAGCCGATAGGCTGTTTCACGGAGAGGGCGATGGTGGACGATTTCATCGAGCGGCTGACCTCGCGCCTGGTGCGGGGCGCGGGTCTGGTCATGGCCGCGGCGATCGCGGCGGTGTCGGGGGCGATGGCGGTTTTCGCCTTCCTGGCCTCGATCGTCGGCACGGCCTGGGCCCACGCCATCGTCGCCGCCATCGCCGCTGCGGTGGTGGCGATCTGGGCCCTGGCCCAGTCGAACCAGCAGGCCAAGCACCGCAAGGCCCCGATCGAGGAGCGGGTGGCCGACATCATCCTGGCCCATCCCACCGCCTCGTTCCTGGCGGGCGTGGCGGCCGGCGCCCTGGTCAAGGGCAAGCCGTCCGAAGCCCGCAAGGCCTGGCGCGCCCGGCGCGAGGTCGACTAGCCTCAGCCTTTCGGCGCGATCCGCAGCACCTTGCCGTCTTCCTCGTCGGTCACCGCCCAGACGGCGCCGTCGGGGCCGACCACGACGTCGCGGATGCGCTCGCCGAACTCGGTTGCGATACGCTCCTCGCCGACCACCTTGTCGCCGTCCAGGGTCAGGCGGGCGATGTGGCGCTCCTTCAGCGAGCCGACCAGCAGGCTGCCCTTCCAGGCCGGGAACAGGTCGGCCTCGTAGAAGGCCATGCCCGAGGGCGCGATCACCGGATCCCAGTAGTAGATCGGCTGCTCCAGGCCTTCCTTGGCGGTGATCCCGTCGCCGATCGGCTTGCCGGAATATTCCTCGCCGTAGGTGATGGTCGGCCAGCCGTAGTTCTTGCCGGCGCGGGGGATGTTCAGCTCGTCGCCGCCCTTGGCGCCGTGCTCGACGGTCCACAGCTCGCCGGTCTTCGGATTGATGGCGGCGGCCTGCAGGTTGCGATGGCCGATCGACCAGATCTCGGGCTTGGCCCCGGCCTGGCCGGCGAACGGATTGCCGGCGGGGATCGACCCGTCCGGCTTGATGCGGATCACCTTGCCCAGCGTCCCGTCCAGGCGCTGGGCTTGCATCCGGCCCTCGATGATCGAGCGCTCGCCGGTGGTGACGAACAGGTTTCCATCGCGGGCGAAGACCAGCCGGCCGCCGAAGTGCAGGGGCGAGTTCAGGGTCGGCGTCTGGCGCCAGATCACCTGGACGTTCTCGACCTTGGGCGTCGCGCCCGGAACCAGCCTGCCGCGGGCCACGGTCGTGCCGTTGCCGCCGTCGCGGGGCTCGGCGTAGCTCCAGTAGACGAGGCCGTTCGCTGCGTACTGCGGATCGACCGCCAGGCCCAGCAGGCCGCCCTGGCCGTTGGGGTCCACCGCCGGCAGGCCGGCGACGGCCGGCGACAGCGTTCCGTCCCTGGCCAGCAGGCGCAGGCGGCCGGTGCGCTCGGTCACCAGGGCCGAGCCGTCGGGCAGGAAGGCGATGGCCCAGGGATGCTCCAGGCCCTTGGCCACGACCTGCACCTGATAGGCGACACCGGCGGCCTTCAGGGGGCTGCGGGTCTGGCCGGCGAAGGCCGGCTTCTGGTCGGGCGCGTTGGCGTTGCGGGTCTCGACCGGCCCGCCGTCGGCGGTCACGGCCGGAGCGGCGCTGTTCTGGGCCTCGCCGGGACCGCAGGCGGCCATGGCGAGAAGGGCGGAGGCGGCGAAGATCAGGGATGAGCGCATGAGGCGACCATAGACGGCTTTTCTTCCGGCAGGCGAGAGGGCGACGAGGGGCGGGCCTCATTTTCGGCCGGCGCATTGACAGCGTGGGCCTCGCGGGGAAGGTTCCGGCGCTTCTCGCCCCTGTTTTCCCAGCCGTTTCTCTTCCCGTCAGTTCCGGAGACCGCCTTGACCGCCATCCTGCACGCCATGCTGGGCAAGGGTCTGGGCGGCCTGGAACAGGTGTTCCTCGACTACCAGCCGATCCTCGAGACCTGGGCGGCCCGTCGCGGCGGCCTGTGCGCGGGCGTCGTGCGGACGGGAAGCAAGGTGGCGCAGGCCCAGGCCGGCCGCGCGCCGCCGCTGCTGTCCATGCCCGCCCATACCGACTGGGACCCCCTGACCCTGGGCGCGGCCCGGCGGATCGTGAAGGCGGTCAAGCCCGCCATCATCCTCAGCCACGGCCAACGGCCCGCGCGGCTGTTCGCCAAGGCCGCGTCGAAATCGACCCGCCTGGCGATCTGCGTCCACAAGCCGGTATTCGATGTCGAGACCACGCGCACCGACTACATCTGCGTTGGCCGACACCTGGCCGAGCTGGCGATCGAGAGGGGCGTGCCGGCCGCCCATGTTCACTTCGTGCCCAACGCGGTGAAGATCCCCATCGTGCGGGCGACGCCCTTCGCCGAGATCGGCCGCCCGCCGCGGATCGTCGCCGCCGGCCGCCTGCACCCCAAGAAGGGCTTCGACGTGCTGGTCGCCGCCGCCGCCCTACTGCGCGACAGGGGGCTGGCCTTCGAGGTCGAGATCGCCGGCGAGGGCGACGAGCGCGCCAGGCTGGAGGGCCTGATCGCCCAGCACGCCCTGGCCGACCGCGTGCGCCTGGTCGGCTGGCGCGACGCCTCGGCCTTCCTGGCCGCGGGCGACGTCTTCGCCTTCCCGTCCTACCAGGAGGGGTTCCCCCTGGTGCTGCTGGAGGCCATGGCCGTGGGCGTGCCGGTCGCCGCCAGCGCCATTCCGGGTCCGGACGAGATGATCGTCGAGGGCGTCAGCGGCCGCCTGCTGCCGCCGGGCGACGCGGTCGCCCTGGCCGACGCCTTGGCCGCGCTGGTCGCCGACCCCGCCGGATCGCTGGCCTTGGGGGAAAAGGCCCGCGACGCTGTGCTGGCCGATTACGGCCCCGACAGCCTCGCGCGGCGCCTCAGCGCAGTTGTGGATGACATCGCAAACCGGGCTTGAAGCCGGCGTCAGTTTGCGCTTATAAGCCCGCTCCGCTTCGGCGGCTGGGTAGCTCAGATGGTTAGAGCGGTGGATTCATAACCCACAGGTCGGCGGTTCGATCCCGCCCCCAGCCACCAACGGTTCCTCCCGACAAGCTGTTGAACCTGCTCCGCTTCCCGAATGGCTGCGGCGCTACTGCCGTGGCCGTCAGACTGGTGTCGGGGCGGCCCGTTAGACTCCCATTCCTCATAAGTCCCGAAATCTGATCGAGACGAGGCGGCCAAGAATGCTTGGCCGGCACGCATGGTCTAAGGCGTCGCCACCGCCGGCGTCCGCGGCTCGGGCGCTCCGCCCAGGGCCTGGCGGGCCGCGCGGGCGATCGCCGCGTCGAGCGAGGCCTGGCAGGGGATCGGCTGGTCGAGGATCTTGCGGCAGGCGCTCTGTCGTCCCTCGGCGATCGCCGCGCCGCCGGCCGCCTTGCGCATATAGGCCTTGGCGCAGCCCGACAGGGCCCAGTCCATGGGCGGCTCGAAGGGCCGATCGCCCGTCTGCCTGCACAGCAGGATCGGCTCGTAATGCGCCAGCGGCGTCGAGGCGTGGAGGGTCGGGTTGAGGTCCCTGGGATCTCCCGACGCCTCAAGCTTGAGCTCCCGCTGCAGGTGCCCGGCGTGGGACGAGCGGCTGCTGAACAGGGCCGCCAGCGGCGCGCCCAGCTCGTTCAGGAAGCTGTTGGACCGGGGTTCGTCCTCGGGCGCGGCGGCGCTGGCCAGGGCTTCCTCGGTGCGCTCGCGATAGCCGATATAGACGAACACGATGCGCAGCTTGTCGCCGCGCTTCTGCGCCACGGTCCGCAGCGCGGGCGCCAGTTCCCGCAGGACCTCGACCCCCGCCGCTTCGAAATAGCCGCCGTCGACGATGTGGCCCGAGCCGGTTCCGTCCTTGCGGGTCAGCGTGCCGGCGGGGCTGATCCAGGGGAAGCGCGCGCCGTTGTGGATGGCGGTCGAGACCGGCACGTCGCGATCGACCACGTTGTAGAAGTCGTCGGCGTCGATCTCCCACGGATCGAAGCGCAGGCGGCTGGTGAGGATCCTCCGGCCCGTCTCCTGGCTCGCGCCGTTGATGATGACGAGCGGCCGCCAGACGCCTTGCGCGGGGCCGAGCTGGCCGAAGCTCCGGCTCAGGAGGTCGGGATGGGCGCATCCCGGAACGTCCTTGCAGTGCTCGCGCCACCCGGCCTCGAAGGCCAGCTCCAGGCCCTGGGCCCGGTCGGGCAGCAGGGCCACGGGCACGAGGCGTTGCAGCAGGTCCGGGAACAGCATCCCGCCGAAGGTGGGGCTGAGGAAGTCACGGCCGGCGAAGTCGGTGACCGCGCCGCGCAGATCCTTCGGCGGCAGGTTCGGGCGGTCCTGCAGCACCGCCGCATAGCCGACCGCGCCCACGCTGCCGCCCGAGACCGAGCTGATGGCGAAGAGGTTGTGGGCCAGCTTGCCCCCGGTCTTCTCGTGCAGCGAGGCCAGGACCTCGGCGCTCCAGTAGCCGGCCCGCGAGGCGCCGCCCTCCGAGGCGACCAGCACCAGGGTCCGCACGCCGTCGGGTCCGGGCGGCGCCTGCTTCGCCCAGTCCTCGTAGGCCTTTTCCAGCGTCAGCCGCTGGTCCTGGGCGATCTCGTGGTGCGGCGTCGTCGCCGCCCGCCAGCCGACCGGATGGTTGTCGACCCACAGGCCGAAGATCCCCGCCGCGACCAGCAGGAAGGCCAGCACCGGCACGCGGGCGGCGTCGCCGGTCTGGACCAGCACGACCAGCACCGGAATGATGCAGCCGATCCCCAGGAAGGCCACGGCCGGCGCGCCCAGGGTCCAGCCGAAGGCGACGGGGAAGAAGATCGCCCACAGCATCGCGGCCAGGCTGATCAGGAAGCTGGCGACCACCCACAGGCGGCCGATGCGCAGCGGCTCGCGCGGCGGCAGGTCGGGTTCGCGCCTGGCGTTCGCCGAGGCCCTGATGCGCTTGCGGGCGTCGTACTGGGCGATGATCGCCGCGAAGAAGCCCAGGCCGATCAGCACCAGGGCGGCGATCAGTCCGGTGTTGGGCGCGGGGTTCTTCAGCAGCGCCCAGATGACCAGCAGGAACGGCGCGACGCCCAGCAGCCTCGGCGTCCAGCGCAGCAGCCAGTTGGGGGTCCAGGCCGCGCGATCGCGTCCGTAGTTCGACAGGATGATCAGGCGCGGCCAGATCCAGGTCTGCACCGCCAGGAACAGCAGGGTCAGGGCAAAGAAGATCTGGCGCACGGCGGTGTCGCCGGAGAAGTCGCCCTCGGCGACGGTGCGCACGAGGTCTCGCCCCTGCTGGACGAAGACCAGCGCCGCGCCGGCGGCCAGGGTGAGGATGGCGGTCGAGCCGACGCCCTTGGTCTTGTCCAACGTATCGCGCAGCAGCGTCCACTTGCCCGGCAGGCCGTCGTACTGGCTTTGATCGGGCAGGGGCTCGGGGCAGTCGCAGGGCTCGTAGTCGACCTCGATGGCCCCGCCGTTGTTCCAGTTGAATCCTTCGACGTCGTTGGCGAAAAGCTCGATCGTGCCGGCGTGCTCGAAGGTGACAGTCGCGCCCCGGCCGACGGGATAGAGCGTCTCGGGGTGTTCCCGCACGCGGGCGGTGAGCTCGAAGAACGGCCGCCCCTTTGACACCGGGTAGATGTCCAGGATGTCGGCCAGGAAGAAGCGATAGCCGCCCGGCCCCGAAGGCACGACCCAGTCCCACCAGCGGCCGCGGGCCGCGAAGCGCCAGCTTGCGCCGGCGGCGACCTCGCCGATCTCGGCGCCGTCCCGCGCCGAAACCTTCACCGTCTTCGCCTCGCCCATGGCCCCATCCCCCCGGATGCGTCGGATTGGCTACTATGGGTAGAGTAATATATTATAGCAAGCTAAGGCTGTTCGAGCGCCGAAGATCAGGACGTCGCGGCGTCGTCGGCGGCGTAGACCGTGGCCAGCCTGAACAGTTCCGCCCGGACGGCGTCGGGCATGTCGACGGCGGCCTGCATGAACGGGCTGGCGTCGCGCAGGGCCGTGAAGCGGACGATCAGGTTTTCACCGTCGGGTCCGGTGTCGAGGCCGTCGAACAGGGCCGAGATGGGCACGTTGAGCGTGCGGGCCACCTCGACGAGCTTGGAGGCGCTGATCCGGTTCTCGCCGGTCTCGTACTTCTGGACCTGCTGGAAGGTAAGGCCGATCGCCTTGCCCAGCTCTTCTTGAGAAACACCGGCCGCGCGACGATGCGCGCGGATCAGCGCGCCGACATGTGTGTCGACTGGATGTGGAATGGGCGAGCCCGCCATGACGCCGCTTCCGTATACGAAAACCAACGTTTCGGGTTTGCCTTGGGATCGTCAAAAAGACAAGCGCTTACAGCGCATTGGCTGGCGATTGTTCCGTACGGTCAAGTTAGCGGTATAGAGGTCAGGCTGCGATCGCGATCAGCACGCCGTCCGGAACGCCGTCGCGCCGGATCGTCGCCAGTCCCAGCTCCACCGTTCGTTCCGCGCCGTCCTTGACCAGCAGGGTCACCGACAGGCGGGCCGGCGGGTCGCCCTGCAGGGCGTGCTCGACGGCCAGGGTCAGGCCGCGCCGCTCGGCCGGACGCACGATGTCGCTGAGGCGGCAATCGCGCAGCTCGGCCTCCGAGAAGCCGGTCAGGCGCAGGAAGTCGGCGTCCATGCTGGCCAGCACGCCGCGGATGTTGAGCCGGGCGGTCGCCAGGCCCGGCAGCACGGCCAGGGCCGCCTCCAGGGCCATGGCGCGGTCGAGGCGGCCGCGCAGGTCGCGCTCCTCGGTGCGGTTGACGAACAGCGCCGCCACGCCGCCGGGATACGGGAAGACGCGCACGCCGAAGCAGCGGCCGGGCTGCACGGTGGACTCCGACTCGAACTCCAGCATCTCGCCGGTGCGCAGCACGCGGCGGAACTGCTCGCCGATCAGGGCCTGGGACGGCGCGTGGAACACCTCGTTCCAGGCCGCGCCGATCAGCTGGGCGGCGCTCGAGCCCTTCAGGTCCTCGAACACCGGATTGACGGCGGTGATGCGCAGGTCCGGATCGAGGGCCACGAAGGCCTCGTTCATGTGGCCCAGGATCGCCGACCGGGCCGTTTCGGCCGTCTGCAGCGCGGAATCGTTGTCGTAGCCGCCCGGGCCTTCGGTGAGGCCGGCGGCGGCGTAGTGCTCGGCCGAGATCATCACCACCCGTGGACGACCATGGTGCGTGACGATGACGGGCCCCGACAGGGCCACATCCTGCCATTGGCCGAAGTTTCGGCTGATTTCCCCGGCGGTCACCCTGGCCGGTGCGATTTCACGCGACTTCATGTCGCTCCTCCAGATTTGCGTGGAATCCGGACGCTACGCATTCACTGAAGCAAACTCTCGGAATGGTTGGTCAGTTGCGCGCTAAAGTTACCGGTGGCTGAGTACGGGGGCAACGCGGTCTGGGGGGCGGCAGAACGTCGCACGGGTCGCCGGTTCCATGTCCGCGAACCTCGCAAAATCCGGATTACCCGTACGAACGGGGAGACAGCCAAGGTCGAACTAATCTGGCTTCACAACCCAAAGGGTGTTTGTCCCAGACGGGCCAAGCGGGCCTGACGGGTACGGGAGGCGTAGATGAGGAAGCCGCGTTCGATCCGAAAGTTCGCCGCCGACCAGCAAGGCACGGCCCTGGTGGAATTCGCGCTCGTGTGCCCGGTGCTGATCGCGATGGTGATCGGCATGGTCGGCTGGGGCTCCTACTTCTGGATGGCCCACTCGGTCCAGCAGGTCGCCAACGACGCCGCCCGGGCGGCGGTGGCGGGTCTCAACACCGCCGAGCGGACCCAGCTGGCCAAGGCCTCGGCCGCCGAGGGCGTCTCCGACTACGCCGGCCTCGACCCCGCGCGGCTGACCACCAAGGTCACCGATCGCGGCGACCGGGCCGTGATCTCGGTTTCCTACGACGCCTCCAACACCGTGGCCTTCGCCTTCGCCAAGATCGCTCCCATGCCGTCCAGCCTGATCACCCGTCAGGCGGCGGTCCGCCTGGGAGGGTACTGATGGTGCGCCGTTTCCTTTCCGATCGCGCCTTTCTTTCCAACAACCAGGGGGGCGTGGCGATCATCGCCGCCGCGGCCCTGACCGGCGGCGTCGGCCTGGCCGCGCTGGCCGTCGACCTGGGCTCGGTCTATCTGCAGTCGCGGCGCCTGCAGGGCGTGGCCGACCTGGCGGCCCTGGCCGCGGCGGCCGACCTGGATCGCGCCGACCGCGCCGCCAGCGCGACGGTCGAGGTCAATCCGGTGGGCGGAACCGTCGCCGTGCAGGTCGCCAAGGGGCGCTACGATTCCCAGAAGGCGGCCGGCACGCAACGCTTCCAGAGCGGCGCGACCACGCCCGACGCCGCCCGCGTGACCGTGCAGGGCCAGGCCGACCTCTTTTTCGGCCAGGCGCTGCTGGGCCGCTCGACCGTTCCCATCCGCCGCGAGGCCACGGCCGCCCGCGCCGACCTCGCCAGCTTCTCGATCGGCACGCGCCTGGCCAGCGTCGACGGCGGCGTCGCCAACGCCCTGCTGACCGGCCTGACCGGCAGCTCGGTGAGCCTGTCGGTCATGGACTATCAGGCCCTCGCCAGCGCAGACGTCGAGCTGTTCGGCTATCTCAACGCGCTCAACACCAAGCTCGGGATCAAGGCGGCCAGCTACAACGACCTGCTGGCGACCGACGTGAAGACGAGCAAGGCCCTGTCGGTGCTGTCCGACGTGCTGTCGGCGGCGGGCCAGACCCGCGCCTCGGCGGCGGCCAAGGTGCTGTCCTCGGCCACCAACGCCAACCAGAGCATCAAGCTCAGCGCGCTGATCGACGCCGGCCCCTACGCCCGCCAGGACCGCGTGGTCGGCGGGGCGGGCGCGGCGGTCGGCATCGACGCCATGCAGCTGGCCGACGCCATGCTGATGCTGAGCAACGGCTCGCGGCAGGTGCAGCTCGACCTGGGGACCGCCATCCCCGGCCTCGCCGACGTCGACGCCTGGCTGGCCATTGGCGAGCCCATGAACAACGCGCCGTTCCTGACCGTCACCCAGGACAAGTCGGTGGTCATCCGCACCGTCCAGACGCGGCTCTATGTCGAGGCCAAGCTGCTCGGCTCTGGCAGCCTGCTGGGCGGCGCGGCCCAGATCAAGGTGCCGCTGATGGTCGAGCTGGCCTCGGGCGAGGCCAAGCTGGCGGCCCTGGACTGCACGGCCCGCACCACCACCCTGGCGGTCAAGCCCAGCGTCGGCTCGCTGACCATCGGCCAGGTCGACACCAGCAAGCTGTCGAACTTCAAGCAGGCGCTGACCCCGACCAAGGGCCGCATCGTCCAGGCCCCGCTGTTCACGGTGGACGGCTCGTCGAAGGTGGATCTGGGCGGCGGCTCGTTCCGCAACGTCGTATTCAGCAGCGCCGACGTGAAGGCCGGCACGGTCAAGAAGGTGAAGACCAACGACCTGGTCGGCACGACCGTCGCCACCCTGATCACCGGCCTGACGCTGGACGTCAATCTGCTGGGCATCCAGCTGGGCCTGGGCAAGTCGGCGGTGCTGACGGCCCTGACGCCGGTGCTCGCGGCCGCGGCCGCCCCCCTCGACCAGGTGATCAACAGCCTGACCGGCATGCTCGGCGTCGGCGTGGGCGAGGCCGACGTTCGCACCAACGGCATGCGCTGCGGCGTCCCGGCCCTCGTGGCCTGATCCTTCTTCAACCCCCAAGGCAGGAAAGCGTGAGTTCAGTCATGTCCAGGCAGTCGGTTCCGTTGCAGCAGTGGCCAGGTCTCGGGGACGCCTCCGAGGATCTTCCGACCGGTCCGTTCGGCCGGCGCGGGGTGTCGGCGGCCGAGTTGGCCGGGCCCTCGCTGCTGCACTCCGATTTCCAGCCGCCCAGCATCCGCGCCCGCCTGCACGTGCTGTGCGCGCTCTACGCCCATACCCCGTCGCCCGACCGGCGGCTGGCGCTGCTGGACAGCCTGGAAGGCCAGGTTCTGGAGCTGGCGCACCTGATGGCCATCGACCTGCTGAGCAACGGCTGGCGGCCGGACGCGAGCCGCGACGCGGCCTGATCCGAATGGCCAAGCTTTAGGTAAACATCGGAAAAACCTTCGGAACAGACGGCCGATTAACCGCGCCGTGCGTTCCTTGAGGCATGTCGATATTCGATTCACGTTCGGGGGCTGACCGGCGTACCTCGCCGCGCCTGTCCACGAACAGGTCGGGCAAGGTGCTGTGCGGCGCCTTCGCCTGGGACTGCGTGATCAAGGACATGTCGGACGGCGGCGCCCGGGTGCAGATGCTGTCCGGCTCGACCCCGCCGGCGAGCGCCCAGCTGGTCGACCTGGTCGGCGGCTTCGCCCACGACGCCAAGGTGGCCTGGCGCAAGGACCGCGAGATCGGCCTGACCTTCCTGCGCAGCCACGACCTGCGCGGCCTGGCGCCGGCCGGCGCCCAGACGGCCAAGCGCATCTGGCTGGCGGCCCAGAGCCGCGCCAACGCCGGCTGAGCCAGGAACCTGGGACAGGGACGGGGACAGGGACAAAGAAAAAGCCTCGCCTGGGGGGAGGCGAGGCTCTTCTAAGCGTACTCGGTGATCGCTGAGATCAGGCGTCGGCCCGGGCGGCTTCCTCGGCCATGGCGCGGACGAGATCCAGCACCTGGCGGCGAACGCGGCCGCGGTTGATCTTCGGGAACACCTCGGCCAGTTCCAGGCCTTCCGGCGTGGTCAGGAATTCCTGAACGACGCGTTCGGCGTGGTGACCGACTTCGTCCTCTTCGGCGCCGTTCATCGGATCGGCCAGGCCGTCGAAGAAGAAGGACACCGGCACCTGCAGGGTGCGGGCGATTTCATACAGTTTCGAGGCGCTGACGCGGTTGGCGCCACGCTCGTACTTCTGGACCTGCTGGAACGTCAGGCCCAGGGAATCGGCCAGCTGCTCCTGGCTAACGCCCAGAAGCTTGCGACGCATACGGACTCGACCGCCGACGTGCAGATCGACCGGGTTGGGTCGCCGGCCTTCGGTTTCTTCACTCAACTTTTTCGCCTCCAACGGTTGTTTGTGTAAAATGACACGACCGGGGCGTCGGCGAAAGTCGAGCTAGGCCAGGTGCGGCGCTACGTCGCTGAGGTGGAGCTTACGGCTCCCCTAAGCGTTAAGCTGAAACTCCGATTTCTGACCGCGATCGCTCCAGATCCGCCGAGCTTGGCCGCTTGCGTCGTGCAGGCGGAAAAGCGCTTCTGCGGAAAGGGTTTCGTCACGCTCCGAACCCGGAAGAATCTGAGGCGTCATCGCCCGCAGCACCTGGCGCTGCACGGCGACCAGATCACCGAAGGCCCGCAGGTCAAGTTCGTCGACGTGATAGCCCACGGTCGATTCGATGGCGATCGATTCGCGAACTCGCTGAAGCAATTCTCGCGACAGGAGAATTTCCGATCCGGCGACCACCCCGTACTCGTAGGCGCGGGGCAGGCCGACCAGCCGGGTGTCGATCGGCGAGTTCATGATTCCGGGGTAAAGCGCCATGTCGATCATGCCGACGAAGCGCTCGACCTTGTTGATCAGCGCCAGTTCCATGGCGGCGGCCCAGGCCTCGAACACCCGGGTTCCGCGACCGGGACCCTTCTTGGCGCGATAGGCCTCGGTGGTGAACAGGCGGCTGGCCTCCCACACCCCGGCGCCCTTCTTGGGCGTTTCGCCCGGAGCGATCAGGTGCGGGAACTTGTCGGCCAGCATGCAGCGGTCGTCGGTGGGCCGCAGGCGCAGGCCGACCTCGAGCTGCATGTCGTCGTCGAAGCCCAGCAGATAGATGGCGCGGGCGTCGTCGTAGTCGTCGACTTCGCCGCCGTCGAGCACGACCAGGTCGACCCAGCCGTTCTTCTCGACGCACTGCTTGCGACGTTCTTCGTGCATGGCCCAGAGTTGGGGCCCGTAGAGGTGGCGGTTTTCGCAGGTGACGATGTGGATCATGGCGATGCTGTCCCCCGTTCTGGACAGCTCGCATTAGGCAGTGTGATCCGCCCAATCACCGATAGGCCAAACGGCCTATGCGCGCGCCGCCTCAGTCCGTGCGCCATTTCCAAATTTTAAAGGGAATTGGTCTGTGCGCTGGCGCACAACACAGCAGGAATGGGCGTTCCGCGCAGGCGCAAAACGACTATTTCGAAGACCTAACAGATCATCGGGCCATATTCAAGGTTGTGGAATCTCGCGTATCGACGTTACGCGTGCAGGGTCAGCTGGCCTTCAGCAGGCCCAGTTCGCCGGCCTTCATCACCGCTTCCTGCCGCTTGACCACGCCCAGGCGCTTCTTGGCCGCCTCGATGTGATGGTGGACGGTGCGGGGGGAGAGCTCGAGGATCGCGCCGATCTCCCAGTCGGTCTTGCCGCGGCTGGCCCAATAGAGGCACTGGGCCTGGCGCTCGGAGATCACCCCGTAGTCGGGATTGTCGTCCTGCAGTTCCCAGTGCTTGAGCATGATGGTGCCGAACACCGTGGCCAGGCTTTCGACCACGGCGCGGGCGGCCGGATCGGTGTCGGGCGCGGCGGTGGCCATGCGGATCAGCACTTCGTGGCCGGCCGGGCCGAACACCCGCACCACATAGCCGTCGTTCATGCCGAACTCGGAGGCCTCGCCCCACATGGCGTGGGCGCGCTGGTCGCCCAGCGGCTTGGCGTCGGTCCAGGAAAACGACTTGCTCGATTTCAGCAGCAGCTTCACACACGGGTCGTGGACCACGTAGCGTTCGCCCCAGTAGCGGCTGTCCCAGGCCTCGAAGTCCTGGCGCGACAGGGCCGGGGGCTCCTTGCCGTAGCGCTCGGCGTTGATCAGGGTGGCGGCGAAGCGCTCGTAGCCGAAGGCCGCCAGGGCGCGGCCGAAATGCTCTTCGACCTCGGCCGGCGCGCCGTAGTGCGGCGCCTTGCTCAGGAAATCCCAAGCCTGCTGTTCGGCCGAATTCAACACGACGCTCTCGCCTCCCGCTCGATCATCAACTTAAGGCTACTTTTGCGCGTAGGCCAGTAGCGGCGTCGATGTGTCGCGGGCTCTACTCAAGTCAGATCTTGAGTCAACTTGCGGTATTTTATCGTTCGCGGAGGTTGCGTGGCCGGTTTCTTGACCGACCGGAAGGATCAGGCCGCTTCCTGCTCGTCCTCGCCGCCCAGCAGGGCGCTCAGCACCACGGCCAGGCGCTCGGGCTTGATCGGCTTTTCAACCACGTCCTGCATGCCGGCCGCCAGATAGACGGCGACGTCCTCGGGACCGGCGTTGGCGGTCAGGGCCACGATCGGGGCCGCGCTGGCCGGGCCGGGCAGTTCGCGGATGGCGCGGGTGGCGGCCACGCCGTCCATGCGCGGCATCTTGATGTCCATCAGGATCAGGTCGAACCGGCCGGTGCGGGCCGCCTCGACCGCCTCGACGCCGTCGACCACCTGCTCGGAGGTGCAGTCGAACATCTCGCACAGCGCCTCGGCGACCATGCGGTTGGTGGCGTTGTCGTCGACGATCAGGATGTGGGCGGGGCGGGCCGAGACGGTCACTTCCTCGGCGTCGTCGAACAGCGCCTCGGCGACCGGGGCGGTAAGGGCGAAGCGCAGGGTCAGGCCGGCGCCGCGGTTGGGCTCGGCGCGCACCTGGCCGCCCATCTCGCGCAGCACGCGGTGGGCCAGGGCCATGCCGACGCCCAGGGCCATCTCGGCGCGGTCGTCCATCCGGCCTTCGCCGAGCGGGTCGAACACGCGGGCCAGACGCTCTTCGGCGGTGACGGCGGCGGCGTTGTCGCGCACGTCGCCTTCCAGGCGCAGGCGGTCGCCGTCGAGGCGGGCCCGCAGGCTGGCCTCGATCACGCCGCGCCCGTGAGCCAGGGCGCCGTCGATCAGGGCGTCGAACACCTGCAGCAGGCGCGAGGGGTCGATCAGGGCGGCGGCCTCGGGCTCGCCGTCATAGGAGAACAGCAGGGTCGAGCCGCCTTCGGCCGCGCGCGGCGCCCAGCGGGCCTCGACGGCGTCGGCCAGGTCGCGCAGGCGGGTCGGCTCGGGCGACAGGGCCAGGCCCCCGGTGGCGGCGCGGTGCAGGTCCATGGCGCGGCCGAGGATGTCGCTCATGTCGCGGCTGGTGTCGCTGATGGCGCGCACGCAGGCGGCGGCGTCGGGCGCCAGGCGCTGGTGCTCCAGCCGGTCGGTGAAGGCCTGGACGCCGTCCAGGTGCAGGCCGATGTCGTACGCCATGCGCTCGACCAGGCCCATCGCCTCGCGGGCTTCGCGCTGCTTGCGGCGATGCGAGGCCAGCAGCGAGGCCAGGCCTCCGACGCCGACATAGTCGCCGTGCTCGTCGGTGGCGACGAAGGCGGTGCGGAAGACGGGGGTGGCGCTCTGGGCCAGGGCGTCGACGAAGACGCCGGGGTCCATGGACACGCGGACGCTGCGCGGCTCGGGGTCCATGACCTCCGAGATCGGGCGATCGTTCAGATGTTCGGCGGCGACCAGCATCTGGCCGACGAAGACGTCGCGATAGACCAGGCCGATCGGCGTGCGGCCCCGCGTGACCGCCAGGGCCGCCAGGCGCGGTTCGCTCGCGAAGATCTCCAGCACCGTCCGGCAGGACGTCTGGGGATCGACCGGTTCGCGGCGATCGATGAGGCGGGCGAGCGTTTCCATGCGGCCGGGGGCTGGACGACGTTGAGTTCACAGCTTGGACGACTTGGCCTTGCAGAGTCGTTAAGTCACAGGCCTGAAAGCAGCGGGGGCGGCGGATTTACATCCGCCGCCCCCGATTTTTCAACGAACCCGGTTTTGCCAGGTCACCAGGTCTTGGTGATGCTGATCCCGTAGAGGCGGGGCTCCAGCGTATAGACGTTGGTGAACAGGCCCGAGGTGTCGTCGGTGGTGTAGGCGTCGGTGATCGGCGTGTCGTTGAGCAGGTTCTTGACGTAGGCGTCGAACGACAGGCCCAGCTCCGGCTTTTCGATCTTGAGCGTCAGGTTGACGTTCTCCCACGACTTCAGCCGGTCGTACTCGGTGTTGTAGATGCGGGCGTACTGCTCGCTCTGGCGATAGTAGTCGCCGCGCAGGGTGGCGGCCCAACCCGAAGGCAGATCCCAGGTGTACTGGGCGCCCAGCGACAGGGTCCAGTGCGGCGAGTTGGGCAGCTCGTTGCCCGACAGGTCGGCCGCCCGGCCGTCGATCGAGGCCCCGGCGGCGTAGTTGTAGAGGCCGGTGCCGTTGGCGATCGTGTTGGCGGTCAGCGCCACCGTGACCAGGCCGGTGGCCTGGGGGGCGGTGAAGCCGTTCGACATCAGGGCGCCGACCAGGGTGCTGGCCCCGGCCGCCGGGCCGCCGGCCGCCGCCAGTATGGTCTGGACGGCCGTGGCCTGGGCCGCGGTCAGGCCTGCGCCGCCGCTGGTGGTGGCCAGGGTCAGCAGAGTGTTGGTCAGGTTGCTGTAGTAGCTGCTGGCGCCGGTGCCCGGGCCCGCGCAGGCCAGCGGCAGGGTGCCGCCGAGGCCGGCGCCGAGCACGGTCGCCACGCCCGCGGTGGTCAGCACGCAGTTGCTGCCCAGGGCCGCGGTCGGCCGGGCGGCCTTGACCAGGGTCAGGGCCGCGTCGCCCTGGGTGCGGTTCATGGTGTCGATCGAGGTGACGCCGTCGGAGATCTCGGTGTTCAGATAGCCGATGTTGGCGTTCAGGCGCAGGCCGCGCATCGGCTGCCACAGGGTCTCCAGCTCCACGCCCCAGACCTTGGCGTCGATGTTCTCGTTCACCGAGGTGCGGTTGACGATCTTCGAGATCTGGTAGCCCTGGTAGTCGTAGTAGAAGCCGGTGGCGTTCAGCAGCAGGCTGCCGCCCAGCAGGGTGTTCTTGGCCCCGACCTCGAAGGCGTTGACGAATTCCGGCTGGTAGGTCGCCGCCACGCCGGCCAGGCCGATGGCCCCCGGCGGGTTGGCGCCGCCGCCCTTGTAGCCCTTGGAATAGAAGGCGTAGAGCAGGCTTTCGTCGGTGAACGGCAGGTTGGCCTTGTAGTCGAAGCCCAGGCGCCCGGTCAGTTCCTTGAAGTCGGAATACTGCGCCGCCGGCGTGCCCTGGGTTAGGCCGTAGCCCGTGGTCAGCAGGGTGGTCGGATAGTAGTCGGACTTCTTCTTGTCCTGGGTCTGGCGCAGGCCCAGCGTGAACTTCAGGTCCTCGTTGGCCTGCCAGTAGACCTCGCCGAACAGGGCGGTCGCGCGCAGGTGATAGGGGGTGTGGTTGTCATAGTAGTTGTGGCCCGCGCCGGTCGGCGTGGCCGAGGTGTCGATGCCGATGCAGTTGGCCGTCGTGGCCGGGTTGCAGGTCGGGTTGCCGGTGTTCTGGAAGTTCAGCGCCAGGGCCGAGATCGTCAGGCCGTTGCTGACCACGAAGTAGTCGGTGGTGCCCTGGTAGTCGAAATAGATGCCGCCGACATTGAAGTTGATCGGCCCGTCGAAGGCCGACTGCAGGCGGAATTCCTGGCTCAGCTGCTTCGATGTCGACGACGAGATGTCGTAGGTCAGGAAGGTGTTGGACGTGCCGGTCTGCGGATCGGCGAAGTTGCCGCCCGGGGTCAGGGCCGTGCTGTTGAACGTGCCCGGCGAGATGTTCCGGAAGTAGTCCTGCTTCGAATAGATGTCGTTGTTGCTGAGCGAGGTCAGCGAGGTGAAGGTCAGGGCGTCGGTGATGTCGTACGAGAAGTTGAACTGGTAGACGTCCGAGCTCGACTTGTAGATCGGGTCGAAGCGCGTCTCGATCTCGCGCAGGTCCTTGGTCACCGTGTCGCCGGCGTTGAGATCGCCGCTCGTGAAGCCGACCAGGTTGCCCAGAACGCCGTACAGCGTGCCTGACGTGTTGACCGTGCCGTAGGCGGCGTCGTTGTAGAGGCTGGCCGAGGCGCAGCCCTGCGTCAGGTATCGTCGGGACGTGCCGGTGGCGACGCCGCCGACCGTGGCCGGGCCGTCGTCCTTGGTGCAGAGCTGCTTGCCGATGCGGGCGCGGTTGTCGTCCTCTTCGAAGTGCTCCCAGGTCAGGTTGACGCGCAGGCGCTCGTTCGGGGTCACCTGCAGGCTGACGCGGCTGGACCACAGGTCACGGTCGTCGACCTTGTGGCCGTTGAAGGTGTTGGTGACGAAGCCGTCGCGCTTGACCGAGGCGGCGGCGATGCGCAGCGCCATCTTCTCTTCGACGATCGGCAGGTTGACCATGCCGCGCAGCTTGGTCGTGCCGTAGTTGCCGTATTCGGCCCGGCCCATGACCTCGAACTGGTCGGACGGCTTGGCGGTGATGATGTTGACGACGCCGCCGGTGGCGTTGCGGCCGTACAGCGTGCCCTGCGGGCCGCGCAGCACTTCCACCCGCTCGACGTCGTAGAACTCGGCCTCGAACAGGTTGGAGGCCTGAAGGGGCGCGTTGTTGACGTGCACGCCGACGCCGTTGTCGGCCGAGACGCCGACGCCCTTGGAGCCGATGCCGCGGATCTGGAAGTTGAAGGTGTTGGTGAAGTTGCTCTTGCCGAAGCTGACGTTCGGGATCGCCTGCTGCAGGTTGGGGCCGCCGTCGATCTTCTGGACTTCCAGGCTGTCCTGGCTGAAGGCCGAGACCGCGATCGGCACGTCCTGGAGGGCTTCCTCCTTCTTCTGGGCGGTGACGACCAGTTCCTCGATCACGTTGTCCTGGGCCGGTTTGGCCGGGACCTGAGTCTGGGCGAAGGCCGGTGCGGCCACGGCGGCCAGCACGGCGGCGGAAGCGCTCATGGCCAACAGGCCGCGCAAGCGCAGGGTCTGCGTCATTCGAAATCCCTCCCTGGACGCGATGACGCCTTGTTGGCGGCCCCTATCCGCGTCCTGTTGTTTCCTCGTCGCCGCACGTTTTCATTGTCGTATCTCCTTTGCGGAGATCGGCGAGCAGGTGTCCGGCAGACCTGCTTCGGCATTGCAGGATTGCATACTTGCGTTCTTTGGCTGTCAACTGCCGCGCCGATAAGTAAACGGCGATAGGTTACGGCTTTTCACTTGACGCAACGTCATCTGTTGCGCCGAAAACTCGCTTCTTAGAAATTTAGAAAAGAAGGTTTGCCGGGTGACGCAAGGTCATCCGTGGCGGTATGCTGAAAACAGGGAGAAAATCTGCTCCCCGCACGCTGTATCTTGTCGCATTCCCGTAAAAGGTACAGTGGGAAAACGCCGGTCCGCGAGGCCTGGGCCGCGCCTTCGCCGCGCGCCGGCGTTCCAGCCGGGGGCAAGGTCGTGTAGAGGAGCGGCATGTCCGCATCATTCACGCCTTCCGCGCCCTCGGGCGCCGCCCTGGTGCTGTTCTCCGGCGGCCAGGACTCCAGCGTCTGCCTGGCCTGGGCGCTCGAGCGCTATGCGCGCGTCGAGACCTTGGGCTTCGACTACGGCCAGCGCCATTCGATCGAGATGGAGGCCCGCCAGGCCGTCCGTCACCAGGTCGCCGCCCGCTTTCCGCACTGGGCCGATCGCCTGGGCGAGGACCACGTCCTGGATATCCGCAGCTTCGGCGCCGTCGCCGAGTCGGCCCTGACCGCCGACCGCGCCATCGAGATGACCGAGCGCGGCCTGCCGTCGACCTTCGTCCCCGGCCGCAACCTGGTGTTCCTGATCTACGCCGCGGCCCTGGCCGACCGTCGGGGCATCGAGGCCCTGGTCGGCGGCATGTGCGAGACCGACTTCTCGGGCTATCCCGACTGCCGCCGCGACACGCTGGACGCCATGCAGAGCGCCATGAACCTCGGCATGGACAGGAGTTTCCGCGTCGAGACCCCGCTGATGTATCTCACCAAGGCCCAGACCTGGGCCCTGGCCAAGCAGCTCGGCGGCGAGGACCTGGTCGACCTGATCGTGGTCGAGAGCCACACCTGCTACCAGGGCGAACGCGGCGAACTACACCCGTGGGGCCACGGCTGCGGCGAATGCCCGGCCTGTGAACTGCGCGAGAAGGGCTATGTCGAATGGGACGCGGCCGGTCGTCTTCCGCCACCTTCTCCCCTTGCGGGAGAAGGTGGCGGCGAAGCCGTCGGATGAGGGGTCTCTCAAACCGATGACGCTGCGCCCGATCGTTCCGCCCTACGCGGCGGATATCGCCATCAACCCCTCACCCGACGGTCCTCCGGACCGCCACCCTCTCCCGCAAGGGGAGAGGGGAGGGCCTCAATGACCTACACCGTCAAGGAAATCTTCCTCACCCTGCAAGGCGAAGGCGGCCAGGCGGGCAAGGCCGCCGTGTTCTGCCGGTTCGCCGGCTGCAACCTGTGGACCGGTCGCGAGCAGGACCGCCACAAGGCCGTCTGCACCTTCTGCGACACCGACTTCGTCGGTACGGACGGGGAGGGCGGCGGCAAGTTCGCCACAGCCGACGCCTTGGCCGATGCGGTCGAGGCCGCCTGGACCGGCGGTCCCAACGACCGGCTGGTGGTCTGCACCGGCGGCGAGCCGCTGCTGCAGCTGGACGACGCCGCCATCGCCGCCCTGCACGCCCGCGGTTTCCAGATCGCCTGCGAGAGCAATGGCACGGTGGTCGCGCCCGAAGGCATCGACTGGGTGTGCATCAGCCCCAAGGCCGACGCGCCGGTCGTGCAGACCCGCGGCCAGGAGCTGAAGCTGGTGTTCCCGCAGGAAAAGGCCATGCCGGAACGCTTCGAGAGCCTGGATTTCGAGCGCTTCTATCTCCAGCCGATGGACGGCCCGGACCGCGACGCAAACACGCAATTGGCCGTCGCCTATTGCCTTTCCCACCCTCAATGGCGTTTAAGCGTCCAGACACACAAGTATCTCGGCCTGCCCTGACGGATAAGGCGCTCGGTTTGGTGACAGGACCGTTGCGCTAGAGCCTCCCAGGCCTAGTCATAAAAGAAGTCCATGTCCGAACCCGTCTTCGAGATCACGAAGGCCGCGCATTTCGATGCGGCCCACTATATTGAGCAAGGCTCCGACGATCATCGCTATCGCCGGCTGCACGGCCACTCGTTCCGCGTCGAGGCCAGCGTGCGCGGCACGATGCAGGCCGCCGGCTGGGTGGCCGACCTGGAGAGCCTGGACGTCGCCCTCAAGGCGGTCGCCACCGAGCTCGACCACGGCCTGCTCAACGACCGCCCCGGCCTGGAAAGCCCGACCCTGGAGCGGATCTGCCTCTATTTCGCCGAGCGCCTTAAGCCGCAGTTCCCCGGCCTGTCGCGCGTGGTGCTGTCGCGCCCGACCATCGGCGAAAGCTGCGCGCTGACGCTGTAAGGAACCTCCCCCTCTGGGGGAGGTTCGATTATCCCCGACTTTGACGCCGCCGCCCTCTGGCGCGGCGGCGCGGAGTTCGTCACACAGCGCCCATGCGCATGATCGGCTACTTCCGGGTTCCGCCCGTTCGCGGCGCGACCTTCGACGGTCCCCTGGCGGAGAAACTGACCGCCGCCGGCTGCGAGGCGCTGCACCACGACGCCTGCTACGCCCTGGCCGTGCACAAGCCGGGGCTGGACGCGGCGATCGCTTCGGCGCGGCCCGGCGATCTGCTGGTGGTCCCCAGCCTGCACGCCTTCGCCGCACACCTGGTCGACCTGCTGCAGGTGCTGGGCAAGGTCCAGGCGGCCGGCCTCTATCTGATGACGCTGAGCGAGGGGATCGACACCCGCATGCCGGGCGCGTTCTTCACGGTCTGCGCCCAACTCGCCCAGTTCAACGACCAGACCCGCATGGTCCGCACCGCCGAAGAGAAGATCGTCCGCCTGGGCCGTCCGCGTCCCGCGACGCCGGAGTCTGAGCCTGAAGGGGATGCGTCGGAAGCGGTCGCAGAGGCTCCGCCCGAAGCCTGAGTCCTCTTTCCAGAGAACGCCGGTCGGGCTACCCCTTGCGCCCATAAGCGCCTCGGGAGGCCTCGCCGTGCTCTACGCCATCCTCTGCTACAACGATCAGGACCTGGTCTCGAACTGGACCCCGGCCGAAGACGCGGCCGTGATGGAAAAGCTGTCGGTCGTGCATGACCGGCTCTACGCCGAGGGCAAGCTGGGGCCGGCCGGTCGCCTGGGCTTCACCGGCTCGGCCAAGACCCTGGTCAAGGGCCAGGAGCCGCCGATCGTCATGGACGGCCCCTACGCCGAGACCAAGGAAGCCATGCTCGGCTTCTACATCGTCGACTGCGCCTCGATGGACGAGGCCCTCGACGTGGCCCGCGACCTGGGCGAGGCCAATCCGACGGGAGCCTACGAGATCCGCCCGCTGTCGCTGTATCTCCAGGGCCTGGCCGTGGGCGACCAACTGCCCCAGGCGGCGGAGTAGGGGCCCTCGGCCGGCTCCCCAGATCCTCCCCCTCTGGGGGAGGTGGCCCGAAGGGCCGGAGGGGGTCAGCCCCGCTGGGCCTTTTTCCACTCGCGGAATTCGCGCTTTTCGCGGTCCTTCTTGCTTTCGCCGGGGATCACCGCCTTGCCGGCGCCGACCACGACCTTGCCGGTCGTGCCGACCACGGCTCCGGCCGTGCCGACGGCCGCCCCGGCCACGGCGCCGGCCAGGCACCCCTGGGCGCCGACCGCGACGGCCATGAGAGCGGGAACGAGAAGCAGGCGGGAAACGCGCATGAGAAGAAACTCGCGGAACAAGGGTTCGCCGGTTCTAGCCGAATAAAGGTTTACGATCTCCGCGTCGCAAGGTCGCTGTCATCTGGCCGACTTTTCAGGTCTTGGAGTCTGTAGGCCGACAGTTCTCGTGGCAAAATTGCGTCGGCGCAGCTTGATTAAGGTTTGTAAACGAAAAAATCAGGAACGAGTCCTAAAGTTCGGCTGTTGGTTGGTCGAATGATAGAGACTTGAACCGATGCCCCGCCGAGAAGACATGATCAAGCAAGAGGCCCAGGCGCTGTGGCGAGAGCTGCACGGCGAGCCTGCGCCCGACCTCAGCGGGCCTGAACTGCTTGACAAAATATGTCGAGATCTTGACGTCGCCGACTACGACCGCGTCCAGTCGCCGTTCCTGCGTCCGTCGATGATCCTGCGTCCGGAAGACTGGCCGGAGCGGCGGGAGGGATAGCCGTCCCTAGCAGGGAGGCGGCGCCGGACTCCCTCAGTCGCTCCGCGACAGCTCCCCCAGAGGGGGAGCATCTCAACAACCAGATCCTCCCCCTGTGGGGGAGGTGGCCCGGAGGGCCGGAGGGGGCCGCGTAGCGGCTAGACCCGCTCCCCGCCGCCGCCTGGCAGCAACGCTCCGCCGCCGGTCTGGCCGCGATGGCGCAGGAAGGCGTCGGCCAGCACGCAGGCGGTCATGGCTTCCACCACCGGCACGCCGCGAATACCGACGCACGGATCGTGACGGCCCTTGGTGCGCAGGTCGATCTCCTCGCCGGCCTCGTTGAGGGTCTGGCGGGGGATCAGGATCGAGGAGGTCGGCTTGAAGGCCACGCGGGCTGTCACCGGTTGGCCGGTCGAGAGGCCGCCCAGTACGCCGCCGGCGTGGTTGGACAGGAACTCCGGCTGGCCGTTGGGGCCAAGGCGCATCATGTCGGCGTTGTCCTCGCCGGTCAGGGCGGCGCTGTCGAAGCCCTCGCCGATCTCCACGCCCTTGGCGGCGTTGATCGACATCAGGGCCGCGGCCAGTTCAGCGTCGAGCTTGCCGTACAGCGGCGCGCCCCAGCCGGCCGGCACGCCGACGGCTTCGACTTCCACCACGGCCCCGGTCGAGGAGCCAGCCTTGCGGATCTTTTCCAGGTGCTCTTCCCACACCGGAATGATCGCCGCATCCGGCGACCAGTAGGGGTTTTCTTCGGTCTGCGCCCAATCCCAGTTGCCGCGATCGATCTTGTACGGCCCGATCTGCACCAGGGCCGCGCGCACCAGGACGCCCGGGATCACCAGCCGGGCCACAGCGCCCGCCGCCACCCGCGCGGCGGTCTCCCGCGCCGAGCTGCGCCCGCCGCCGCGATAGTCGCGCACGCCGTACTTGGCGAAATAGGGATAGTCGGCGTGACCGGGGCGGAAGGCCTGGGCGATCTCGCCGTAGTCCTTGGAGCGCTGGTCGGTGTTCTCGATCATCAGGCTGATCGGCGTGCCGGTCGTGCGCTGGCCGCCGGTGCGCTCGTCCTCGAACACGCCCGACAGGATCTTTACCGCGTCCGGTTCCTGGCGCTGGGTGACGAACTTGCCGTTGCCCGGCCGGCGCTTGTCGAGGAAGCCCTGGATCATCTCGGCGGTCAGCAGGATGCCCGGCGGCACGCCGTCCACGACGCAGCCGAGGGCGGGCCCGTGGCTCTCGCCCCAGGTGGTGACGCGGAACAGGTGACCGAAGGTGTTGTGCGACATGGCGAGGCTTCTAGCCGAAACGGCTTATCGGGGCGAGACTTTGCAGGCGGTGTGCCGAAAGCGCTGATGGTGGGCAAAAACTTGCTGCGGTGCGTGATCCTCGTCCTTCGACAAGCTCAGGATGAGGATCAGAAAGCGACCTTGCAGTAGAAAACCTCACCCTGAGCTTGTCGAAGGGCGAGGTTTTCGAATCCGCAGCGCTAGACCCAGTCCGGAACCAGGTCCCGGGCCAGCATCTCTTCGTAGGTCGGGCGCTTGCGGATCACGGCGTAGCGATCGCCGTCGACCAGCACCTCGGGCACCAGCGGGCGGGTGTTGTACTCGCTCGCCATGGCCGAGCCGTAGGCCCCGGCCGACATGAAGGCCACCAGGTCGCCCGGGCCGAAGACCGGCAGGGCGCGGTCGCGGGTGAAGGTGTCGCCGGTCTCGCAGACCGGGCCGACCACGTCGTAGACGGTCTCGCCGTCACGCGGCAGCACCGGCCGGATGTCGTGGAAGGCGTCGTACATGGCTGGACGCACCAGGTCGTTCATGGCCGCGTCGATGACCAGGAACTTGCGGCCTTCCGGACGCTCGTGGACGTGGATGACTTCGCTGACCATCACGCCGGCGTTGGCGGCGATGACGCGGCCCGGCTCGAAGGCCAGCTTCACCGGCAGGCCCTTGGTCACCTCGGCCACCATGGCGGCGAAATCGGCCGGCGCGGGCGGTTCGGGATGGTTGAAATAGGGCACGCCCAGGCCGCCGCCCAGGTCCAGGCGCTCGACCGACAGGCCCTCGCCCAGCAACTGCTCGACCAGGCCCCGCATCTTGGTGAAGGCCGCGCGCATGGGCTCCAGATCGGTGATCTGGCTGCCGATGTGGCAAGCGACCCCGATCGGCTGCAGGGCGGCGTTGTTGCTGGCGTTCGCATACAGACGGGCGGCTTCGGCGAACGAGACGCCGAACTTGTTCTCCGACTTGCCAGTGGCGATCTTGGCGTGGCCGCCGGCCGCGACATCCGGATTGACCCGGAAGGCGATCTTGGCCCGCACGCCCAGCTCGGCGGCGACCTGAGCGATCAGCTCCATCTCCGGCTCGGACTCGACGTTGATCTCGGCGACGCCGGCCTTCAGCGCGAAGGCGATCTCCTCGCGCTTCTTGCCCACGCCCGAGAACACGATGCGCTCGCCGGGGATGCCGGCGGCCAGGGCGCGGCGCACCTCGCCTTCCGACACCGTGTCGGCGCCGGCGCCCAGGTCGCCCAGCACCTTCAGCACCGCCACGTTCGAATTGGCCTTCACCGCATAGGCCACCAGCGGATCGACGACGCCGGCCTGCACCAGGGCGTCGCGGAACACCGTGAAGTGCCGCTCCAGCGTGGCGCGGGAATAGACGTAGACGGGCGTGCCGACCTCGGCCGCGATCCTGGCCAGGGGGGCGCCTTCGCAGGCCAGGCCCTCGGGGCCGTATTCGAAGTGGTTCACTGTAGAGCTTTCGGTGGTGTTGTAGCGCGGCCCTGCGTCCTTCGAGGCTCGGCTGCGCCTCGCACCTCAGGATGAGGATCGTGTTGCACTGAATTCCTCATCCTGAGGCGCCCGCGCAGCGGGCCTCGAAGGACGCAGGGCGCTTCGGATCAGTTCGGCGTCGAGGACGGGAAGCCGGCGGCGGACGGGCCGCTGAACGGGTCGGACGGCGCGCTGCGCAGCGGGGCGGCGCGGGTCGTGCGGTTGCTCGACGCCGGGTCGATGTTCTCCTGAGTGCCGTTCGGGCGGGCCGGCTGGTTGGCCTGGGCCGAGGCTTCGCGGCGCTTGGAGGCTTCGGCCGCCTTCTTCTCGGGACCCCACAGCGGCGCGGGACGCTCCAGCTCGGCCTGCTTGCCGCAGGCTGAGAGGGCGGCGCCGGTCAGGCCCAGGGCGGCGATGGCGAGCAGCGTGGCGGGACGGATCATGCCAGGGTTTCCTTCCAACGCGCGATCTGGGCGCGGACCTGGGCGGGGGCGGTCCCGCCATAGCTCATGCGGCTGGCCGCCGAGGCGGCCGGGGTGAGGACGGCGTAAACCCCGTCGGTGATCCGCGGCTCGATGGCCTGGAATTCGGCCAGCGACAGGTCCGACAGATCCACGCCCTTGGTCTCGGCGGCTTTCACGGCCGAGCCTGTCACGTGGTGGGCGTCACGGAAAGGCATGTTCAGTTCGCGCACCAGCCAGTCGGCCAGATCGGTGGCGGTCGAGAAGCCGGCGCCGGCGGCGGCGGCCATCTTCTCGGTGTTGGGCGTCAGGTCGGCGATCATGCCGGCCATGGCCAGCAGGGACAGTTCCAGGGCGTCGAAGGCCTCGAAGGTCGGGACCTTGTCCTCCTGCATGTCCTTCGAATAGGCCAGCGGCAGGCCCTTCATGACCACGGTCAGGGTGGTCAGGCTGCCCAGGATCCGGCCGACCTTGGCGCGGATCAGCTCGGCCGCGTCGGGGTTCTTCTTCTGCGGCATGATCGAGCTGCCGGTCGTGAAGGCGTCGGTCAGCTTGATGAAGCCGAACATCGGCGTCGTCCACAGCACGATCTCCTCGGCCAGGCGCGACAGGTGCGTGGCGGTGATCGAGGCGGCCGACAGGGCCTCCAGCGCGAAGTCGCGCGAGGAGACGCTGTCCAGCGAGTTGGCGGTCGGGCGGTCGAAGCCCAGCGAGGCGGCCGTCTGGTGACGGTCGATCGGGAAGGGCGAGCCGGCCAGGGCGGCCGCGCCCAGCGGGCACTCGTTCATCCGGGCGCGGGCGTCGCGGAAGCGGCCGGCGTCGCGGCCGAACATCTCGACATAGGCCATCAGGTGGTGGCCGAAGGTCACCGGCTGGGCCGGCTGCAGGTGGGTGAAGCCCGGCATCAGGGCGTCGGCATAGGTCTCGGCCTGGGCCAGCAGGGCCTTCTGGAGGGCGACCAGCTGGGCGGCCGAGCGGTCGGCGGCGTCTCGCACCCACAGGCGGAAGTCGACGGCCACCTGGTCGTTGCGCGAGCGGGCGGTGTGCAGCCGGCCGGCCGTCGGGCCGATCAGCTCGCGCAGCCGCGCCTCGATGTTCATGTGGATGTCTTCGTACTCGTCGCGGAACGGGAAGGTCCCGGTGGCCAGTTCGTCCTCGATCCTGGCCAGGCCTTCGAGGATTTCCTCGCCGTCGCTGCTTGCAATGACGCCTTGGGTGATCAACATCCGCGCGTGGGCGCGGCTGCCCGCCAGGTCCTGCGCCCAGAGGCGCTTGTCGAAGCCGATGGAGACGTTGATCGCCTGCATCAGTTCCGCCGGCTTGGCCGAGAACCGTCCGCCCCACATGGCTTGGCCCTGGCCGTTCGCGGCGGGCGTTTTGGAGGCGGTGTCGGTCATATGAGCGAAGTCCAGTCGAAGGTGGTGACCAAGCCGAAGCCCGGCCCCCTGAAATGGGCCATCGGCGCCGTCATGCTCGTCGGCGTCGTCGGCGTCCTATACGTCATCGCCCAGGCTTCGTTCAAACCCGCAGAAGCCGCCGACCTCACGGAATTCAAGAAGGCGTCCCTAGCAAAGCTGGACGTGCCCAAGTCGCCGCGCGGCGCGCCGGCCACCGTCTTCACCGACATGGCCGGAAAACCGCACACTTTGGCCGACTTCAAGGGGCAGGTCGTGGTCATGAACCTGTGGGCCACCTGGTGCGCGCCCTGCAAGAAGGAGATGCCCACCCTGGCCAAGCTGGCGGGGGCCTACGCCACACAGCCGGTCAAGGTGCTGCCGGTCAGCATGGACCGCGACGACGACGTCAACCTGATCCACGCCGAGATGGCCAAGAACCCGCCGCTCGTCTCGTTCCGCGACAAGTCCTACAAGCTGTCGTTCGACCTGGAGCCGCGCGCGGCCGGCTATCCGACCACGGTGATCTACGACAAGCAGGGCCGCGAGCGGGCCCGCATCGCCGGCGAGGCCGACTGGTCCAGCCCCGAGGCCCGCGGCCTGGTCGAAGCCCTGCTGAAAGAGAAATGAGCCCCGACGTTCTCGAACCGATCGCCGACGGCGCCTGGCCGGCCCGCGAGCGGGAGCGCCTGGGCGGCTGGCGGCTGAACGCGACCGACGGCTTCTCGCTGCGCATCAACGCCTGCTGGCCCCTGAGCGAGCCCGATTGCGATCCCGAGGCCGCCATCGACGCGGTCGAGGCCTTCTACGCGGCGCGCGGCCTGCCCATGCGGTTCAAGCTGACCGAGGGCATGACGGCGCCGGCCGACCTCGCCGAACGCCTGGCCCGCCGTGGCTACGAGGCGCATGGCGAGACCCTGGTGATGACCGGCGCCGTCGCCGGCGCGGCCGATCCGGACGTGACCCTGTCGACCGCGCCCGATCCGGCCTTCGAGGCGGTGCTGGTCGCCTCGGCCAAGGGAAACCTGGCCGACGCCCGTGAGCGGCTGGAGGCCCTGGCCCGCATCCCGGCCCCGGCCCGATTCGCCCGGCTGGCCGTGGACGGCCGCGCGGCCGCCCTGGGCGCCTGCGCGGTCGATGGCGAGGCGGTCGGGATCTTCGGCATGCGCACCGATCCCGACTTCCGCCGCCGGGGCCTGGCCCGCCGGGTGCTCGACGCGCTGCTGGTCGAGGCCCAGGGACTGGGCGCGCGCACCGCCTATCTGCAGGTCGAGGCCGCCAATGCGCCGGCCATCGTCCTCTACGCGGCGCGCGGTTTTTCGACGGCCTACCGCTATCGCTACTGGAGCAGGCCCGCTCGCGATTGACGAGAGCGCCGGTTTGAGGTGCTCATCCGCTCCGGGGAAGCGGCGCGTGGCCGCGTGCGTATTTGGGGGAACGGCCGTGGATCACGGAAACCAGAAACTGATCAGCTACGGGATCACGGCGGCGGTGGTGGCCATCGTCTTCGCCCTGCGCTTCCGCGCCATGAACAAGGAGCGGCGGCTGAAGCTGGAGTTCATGTGGATCCTGCCGGCGATCATGGTCGCCGCCACGGTCTTCCTGTTCGTGCAGTTCACGCCGCATGGGACCGACTGGCTGTGGCTGGGCCTGATCTTCGCCGTCGGCGCGACGATCGGCTGGTGGCGCGGCCGCCTGATCCCGATCGCCATCGACCCCGACACCCACGAGCTCAACACCAAGCCCTCGCCGGCGGCGATCCTGTTCCTGCTGGGCCTGTTCGTGGTGCGCTTCGCCCTGAAGGCCTTCCTCGAATCCGAGGCCCAGGCCTGGCACATCAACGCCGTGCTGCTGACCGACGGCTTCGTGGTCCTGGGCGTGGGCCTGTTCGCCGTCTCGCGCCTGGAGATGGCCCTGCGCGCCATCGGCCTGCTGCGGGCGGCCCGCGCGACCAAGGCGGCGCAGGCGACGGCTTAGGGCGGATCGACAATCTCGAACCGGAGCTCTTCCCTCATTGGTCCTCGCGCAGGCTTGGGACGAGGGATGTGAGCTTAGGCTTGAATCTCTGATGATCGCCTTCCTGGGCCTTGTGCCCAGGATCCATGGTTCAGCCGCTCAAGCCTTGCAGAACGACAAAGGTCTGAGAGGTCGCCAGCATGGGCCCTCGCCACAAGGGCGAGGGAGGCGGTTTTGAGTGATGCCCCGTGATGTCTTGCATCCGCGCCGACATCGATCAGAAAGCGCCCCAGCCTCGATGCTGAACGTCGATCCGCCCCGGGCTGCGCCAATTCTCCAATGATCCCCGTCCCGCGCTCAATCGAGTTTCGAACGCCGTTCTCTAACTAGTTTACAAAACAAACTAGTTGATACAATTTGCCGCTCGCCACCGAGACGGGTGGGGAGGAAGCCATGCACGCGCCGCTCAAGACCCTGGAGAGACCGGTCGTCGCCGACGGTCGCAACGCCCCGATCGGCGCCCTGCGCGCCTTCGTCACCCTGCTGGTGATCGCCCACCACACGGCGATGACCTACCACCCCTACGCGCCGGCCCCGAAGGCGTTCGACGCCCCGCCGATCCTGTGGGCGGCCTTTCCGGTCGTCGATCCGCAGAAGGTCGGGGCGTTCGGGATCCTGACCCTGGTCAACGACATGTTCTTCATGTCGCTGATGTTCTTCATCTCCGGCCTGTTCGTCTCCCAAGGCCTGCGGGCCAGGGGCGCGGGCGGCTTCCTGAAGGGGCGGGCGCTGCGCCTGGGGATCCCGTTCGTGATCGGCACCGGCCTGCTGGCGCCGCTGGCCTACTATCCCGCCTGGCTGCAGTCGGGCGGCGCGCTGTCGCTGGGCGCCTTCGCGCAGGCCTGGACCCACCTGCCGTTCTGGCCCAGCGGACCGGCCTGGTTCCTGTGGGTGCTGCTGGCCTTCGGCGCGATCGTCACGGCGCTGCACGCCCTGGTCCCCGGCGCGATCGACGCCCTCGGACGCCTGGCCAAGGGGGCGCAGGCCAGGCCCGGCCGGTTCTTCCTGGGCCTCGTCGCCGTCAGCCTCGCGGCCTACCTGCCGCTGTCGATGACGACGCCGTTCGGCCACTGGACGATGATCGGACCGTTCACGGTGCAGACCGCCCGCATCGGCCACTACCTCGTCTACTTCCTGGCGGGCGTCGCCGTCGGCGCGGCCGGCGTCGGCCAGGGGCTGACCGATCCTGACGGCAAGCTGGCTCGCCGCTGGTGGCTCTGGCAGCTGGCCCCGATCGCGCCGATCGTCGGCGGGGTGGCGACCCTGATCGTGGCCTTCTCGCCCAACCCGCCGCCCAGGGTGTTCCTGGACCTGTTCGGCGGACTGATGTTCGCCCTCGGCTGCGCGGCCCTGTCTTTCGCCGCCCTGGCGACCTTCCTGCGCTTCGTCCGCAGGACCGGCCCGATCGGCGCCAGCCTTCAGGCCAACGCCTACGGCATGTACCTGCTGCACTACGTCTTCACCTCGTGGCTGGCCTGGATGCTGCTGCCCGCCGCCTGGGGCGGCCTGGCCAAGGGCGCGGCGGTGTTCGTCGGGGCGACGGCGCTCAGCTGGCTGCTGACCGTGGCCCTGCGCCGCATGCCGCTGTTGGGACGAATCCTTTGACCCTGCATGATGTTCGCGACGGAGCCGCGCCCATGAACGACAAGCTGAAGACGGTGCAGGACGACCTGGCCTTCCTGCGCGGCATCGCCGAGGGCGGCGCCGAGCGGGGCGGGTTCGGCGTCGCCGGTGGGGCCCTCTACGGCTCGGCCGGCCTGCTCTACGGAATCCAGACCCTGGTCTACTTCGCCCAGGAGAAGGGCGTCGTGTCGCTGGGAGGGCTGGGCAACCTGATCCTGGCCTGGCTGCCGACGCTGATCTTCGTGGTGCTGATGACGATCGTGATCGTGGTCGAGCGCAGGAAGCCCAAGGGCGGCGTCGCCCACCGGGCCATCAACGCCGCCTTCGCTGGGGCGGGCCTGGCCAACCTGGCGCTGATCATCGTCTTCGCCGTGGCCGCCGCCCGCAATCACGACTTCCGCTACTGGCTGTTTCATCCGGCGGTGGTGTTCGTGATGCAGGGCGCGGTCTGGTACGCCGTCTTCGCCCTGCGCAAGCGCGCCTGGATGCTGGTCGTCTCGCTGGGCTGGCTGGCCTCGGGCGTCGCCCTGGGCCTGCTGGTCGACCGGGCGGACCTCTACCTGCTGATCGCCAGCGTGGGGCTGTTCGGCTTCATGATGGTCCCCGGCTTCTTCCTGATGCGCCAAGCCCAGCGCGCGGCGGCCTGAGGCGGGCGTGGCGGAACGGTTCGACATCAGCGGGCTCGACGACGTCATCCACGGTCGGGTGCGGCTGGGCATCGTCGCCTATCTGGCAAGCGCCGAGGTCGCCGAGTTCACCGAGCTGAAAAACCTGCTGGAGGTCACCCAGGGCAACCTCTCCATCCACCTGCGCAAGCTGGAGGAGGCCGACTACGTCTCGATCGACAAGAGCTTCGTCGGCCGAAAACCCCTGACCCGCGTGCGCCTGACCGACACCGGCCGGGCGGCCTTCGCCCGCTATCTGAAGGCCATGGGGCAGCTGGTGGAGCAGGCGGGGGGAGGCGGCTAGACGCCCATCTCCGTCCGCAGCGCCCGCGGCGTCACGCCGGCGGCGCGCAACTCGCGCAGCGTCTGGGCCTTGTCGCGCTTGGCGTAGCGCTTGCCGTCCGGGCCGACCAGCAGGCCGTGGTGGCGATAGGTCGGGACGGGGAGATCCAGTAGGGCCTGCAGCAGGCGCTGGATGTGGGCGGCCTCGAACAGGTCGTGGCCGCGGATGACGTGGGTGATCCCCTGCAAGGCGTCGTCCAGCACCACGGCCAGGTGATAGGCGACGCCGACGTCCTTGCGGGCCAGCACGATGTCGCCAGCGGTTTCGGGGCGCGCCTTGATCAGCCCGGTCTCGCCCTCGGGACCGGCGCCCTCCTCGACGAAGCTCAGGCCCTCGAAGCCGCCCAGCGTCGCTTGCGCGGCGTCCAGCGACAGCCGCCAGGCGAAGGCCTCGCCGCGCGCCAGGCGTTCGGCCTCTTCGGCTTCGGGCAGGGGCGCGCCGCGATAGGCGATGGCCGGCTCGTGCGGCGCGCGGCCTATGTCGAGCTCCTTGCGGGTCTTGAAGCAGCGATAGACGAGGCCCCGCTGCCGCAGGGCGTCGATGGCGGCGTGGTAGTCGGCCAGGTGCTCGGACTGGCGGCGGACAGGCTGCTCCCATTCCAGCCCCAGCCAGGCCAGGTCCTCCAGGATCGCCGCCTCGTAGTCCGGCCGGCTGCGGGTGGCGTCGATGTCCTCGATGCGCAGCACGAAGCGGCCGCCGGCTTCCTGAGCGGCCTGGAAGGCCGTCAGCGCCGAGAAAGCGTGGCCGCGATGCAGATGACCGGTGGGGGAGGGGGCGAACCGGGTGGCGAAGGGGCGCATCAAACTCCTCCCTCGCGAAGCGGGGGAGGTGGCGCGCTGCGGATACGCGGCGTGACGGAGGGGGCGAGTTCAAGCGCGGCGCCCAGTCCCGCCCCCTCCACCACTTCGTGGTCCCCCTCCCCCGTTGCACGGGGGAGGAGCGGTGATCCCCAGATCATCCGCGATCGAACTTGGCGAACATGCCCAGGTGGTCGAACACCGCCTTCAGGAAGGCTTCCTCGCCGCCCAGCATGGCCTTCAGGCCGGCGAACTGCTTGAAGCCGCTCATTTCGGCGAGGCCATGGCCGGCGCACCAGGCGGCGATGGTCGCCAGCTCCAGGTCGATCTCCGAGACGCCGGGGCCGGCCTGGTGGGCGATGGTGTTGCGCACCTGGCAGTAGGCCCCTTCCTCCTTCATCTGGTCGGGCAGGGCGTCCTTGTCGCGCGAGCAGTCGTACATCACCCGGTAGAGCGCGGGGTTGTCGCGGGCGAAGGTGACATAGGCCACGCCCAGGTTGGTCATCCGCCGGCGGTCGTCGTCGCTGTCCTGGCGGGCCTTCATCAGCGCCGCGTCGAGCTCGACCCAGCCCTCGTGGGCCACGGCGTCGAGCAGTTGGCCCTTGTCCTTGAAGTGGTGGTAGGGCGCGGCCGGGCTGACCCCGGCCTCGCGGGCCACCGCGCGCAGCGACAGGGCCGCAGGGCCGTCGGTCTCGAGGATCCGCCGGGCGGCCTCGACGAGGGCGCGGCTGAGATCGCCATGGTGATAGGGGCGGGCGGCTTCGGGCGAGGCGAGAGTCATCGAAAGGCACTCTATCCCTTACGTAGCGAAAATTCATCCAAACATTGTCAAGATATCTTGACGTCGCTCAGATCCGTGTTATCTAAGCATCGTTCAGATGGATCGGCCAACCAAGAGACCGCCGCTGGACCACGCTGGCCGAGGGGGTCGGCGCGAACCAAACTTCAAGGATGTGTGTCATGACCAACCGTAGCTTCGAAGCCTTCGAAGGCATCTTCGACCGCGTCGCCATCGGCTATTTCCTGGTGGCTGCTCTCGCCGTCGCCGGCGCCGTGCTGGCGATCGCGCTGTAAGGACGAAATGTCCGTCGCGGCCGTCCCGGCCTGTCCGGGGACGGCCGCCGGGGTGCGCCGCCCGACTTGATCCCCATCTTGATCGGAGCGCCATGCTCGGCCATAGCCGGGCCGGCGGAACGACCCGCGACACCTCGGGTTTCCGTCTGATGATCCTGCTTTCCCAAATTCCGCGAGACGCCCGATGAGCGTGGCCTTCACCAAGGAAGGCGACGCCGAGGCCTTCGCCGCCGACCTTCCCGACCGTCCGATCTCGACCCAGCCCAATCTCGTCACGGCCGAAGGCCTGGCGATGATCGAGGCCGAGTTCGCCGCCGCCCGCGCCGCCTATGCCGCGGCCCAGGCCGCCGGCGGCGTCGCGGAGGATCGCACCGCCATGGCCCGCGCCACCCGCGACCTGCGCTACTGGTCGGCCCGCCGCGCCACCGCCCAGCCGGTCGAACGCGACGCCGAGCGCACCAGCGTGCAGTTCGGCGACACGGTGACCTTCGACCGCGAGGACGGCCGCACCCAGACCTTCCGCATCGTCGGCGAGGATGAGGCCGATCCGGCCAAGGGTTCGGTCTCCTACGTCTCGCCCCTGGCCCGCGCCCTGATGGGCAAGGGCGTCGGCGACACCGCCATGGTGGCCGGCGGCGAGGTCGAGATCGTCGCCATCGGCTGAGATCGTGCGTCCTTCGAGGCTCGGCTGCGCCTCGCGCCTCAGGATGAGGACGCTGGTTGCGCGGATTTCCTCATCCTGAGGCGCCCGCGCCAGCGGGCCTCGAAGGACGCACGGCCTGCGACCGCAAGTTTCGGATTGCCAGCGATCCCCGGCGAGGGCTTCCTCGCCGGCGTGATATCCGCTTCTGCTCCCACCCCCGACCTGATCGCCGCCGCCCGCGCCCACCTGGCGCAGGCCGACCCGCTGTTCGGCCGCCTGGAGGCCGTCACCCCGGTCTTCGAATGGCGGCTGCGGCCCGGCGGCTTCGCCGGCCTGGCTCGCATGATCGTCGAGCAGCAGATCTCGGTGGCCGCCGCGGCCTCGATCTGGGCGCGGGTGCAGGCGGGCCTGCCCGACATGACGCCGCACGCCCTGATGGCCCTGGACGATCCCGCGCTCAAGGGTTTTGGCCTGTCGCGACCCAAGGTGCGCTACCTGCGCGAGATCGCCGACGCGCACCTGACGGGCGCCTGCGACTTCGACGCCCTCAAGGCCCTGCCCGACGCCGAGGCCGTGGCGGCCCTGGTCGCCATCAAGGGCGTGGGCCGCTGGACGGCCGAGACCTTCCTGATGTTCTGCGAGGGCCGCATCGACGTCTTCCCCGGCGGCGACGTCGCCTTGCAGGAAGCCATGCGCTGGGCCGACGGGCTGGAGGTTCGTCCCAACGAGAAGGCCGCCTATGTTCGCGCCGAGGCCTGGAAGCCCTATCGCGGCGTGGCGGCGCATCTTCTGTGGGCGTGCTATGGCGGCGTTCGGCGCGGCGAGATCATCCTGACGGCGTAGGGGGCGAACTTTCGCAAGCTTCGTCTTGGTTCTGTCGCTGATTGGGATCATCCTTTCGGTGCGTCCGGGAATGAATGGCGATTCCCTGATTTGCGTAGGAAGGAGGCCCGTCTTCAGTCCGACCGCGTACCAGCCCCATAGGGACCTTGTCGGTCCCATGAGCGGGAGGCCCTGATGCAGGTGCTGACCCGCCCCCCGTCCGGCATGCCGGCGCTCGTGCTCAACGCCGACTATCGGCCGCTGAGCTATTACCCGCTTTCTCTCTGGCCGTGGCAGGAGGTGATCAAGGCGGTGTTCCTCGACCGCGTCGACGTCGTCTCGACCTACGACCACGTGGTCCATTCGCCGTCCTTCGAGATGAAGCTGCCCAGCGTGGTGTCGCTGAAGCAGTACGTGCCGCAGGAGCGGCCGCCGGCCTTCACCCGCTTCAACCTGTTCCTGCGCGACAGCTTCAGCTGCCAGTACTGCGCCTCGCCCGAGGACCTGACCTTCGACCACGTGATCCCCCGCTCGCGCGGCGGCCGCACCACCTGGGAGAACATCGTCACCGCCTGCGCGCCCTGCAACCTGGCCAAGGGCGGGCGCACCCCGCGCGAGGCGGGCATGCACCCGTTCCACACGGCGCGCCGGCCCTCGATGCACGAACTCCAGGACCGCGGCCGCAAGTTCCCGCCCGGCCACCTTCACGCCAGCTGGCTCGACTATCTCTACTGGGACATCGAGCTGGAATCGTAGGTGCGAGCCTTCTCCCCTTGCGGGAGAAGGTGGCGGCCGAAGGCCGTCGGATGAGGGGTCTCTCAGACTTGAGACGCCTCACCCGGCCTGTCCGCCCCACGCGGCTTCGATTTTTGAGAGACCCCTCACCCGACCCGCTACGCGGGCCACCCTCTCCCGCAAGGGGAGAGGGATACGGCATTGCTGGAAAAAGCCTGGGTCCCCGCTTTCGCGGGGATTTTACGGGGAAGGGAGCAGCGTGCGCCCTGGATCGAGCCCTCTAATCCCGGAAATAGCTGCGGCGACGGTCGCGGCCGCGCGGGCGGCGGCGCAGGCGGGGCTCGATGCTGGGCCAGATCAGCAGCGCCAGCAGGGCCACGATGACCAAGGTTGGGAACAGCGGTGACATGAGCCCAGAACGCGCCTGACGTAGAAGGGCTGCCAGGGTTCCGCGATTTTGCGCTGCAAACAAGAGTAAATTTCGTGACGACAGCCGAGTGCTGGAAAAGACCGCTTCGGTCACTATATGGCCTTGTTTGCAAGGCTGGCGGCGAAGTTTGACGCCGACTTCCGGCGGGGCCGCTCGGCGCCAGATTTTGTGCTGCGGCGCAGCATAGCTGACGATCGCCCGCCGATCTTTATGCGGCCCTTATGCGCCGCCTACATCTCCCGAATGGAGCCCTTACGCGGCCCCGTGGTCCCTTCCGCGCCAACTGGAAGGAGGCCGAACGTGGCTGACATCATTTTCCTGGCGCTGGGCGGGGGGCTGTTTCTGGCCTTCGGCCTGTTCGCCATCGCATTGAGGCGCGCATGACCCTGTTCGTGAACGCGCTTTGGGGAGCCGGGGCGATCGTCGTCGCGGCCTACATGGTCACGGCCCTGATGCGGCCGGACCGCTTCTGACGCTCTTCGGATAAACTCACATGAACTGGCAAGGCTGGGCGGAAATCGCCCTGACGCTTGGCCTGGCGGTCGGCATCGGCTGGCCGCTGGGCGTCTACATGTCGCGCGTCTGGAATGGCGAGCGCACTTGGCTCGATCCGGTGCTCGGCCCGGTCGAGCGCCTCTTCTACGCCGCCTGCGGCGTGGATCCGCGCAAGGGCCAGACCTGGATCGGCTATGCCGGCGCGCTGCTGGCCTTCAACGCCGTCGGCTTCTTCCTGGTCTACGGCGTGTTGCGCCTGCAGGGCGTTCTGCCGCTGAACCCGCAAGGCTTCGCCGGCCTGTCGCCGCACCTGGCCTTCAACACCGCCGTCAGCTTCGTGACCAACACCAACTGGCAGAGCTATGGCGGCGAGACCACCATGTCGACGCTCAGCCAGATGCTGGTGCTGACGGTGCAGAACTTCGTCTCGGCCGCCACCGGCGCGGCGATCGCCGCGGCCCTGGCGCGCGGCTTCCTGGCCAGCAAGGGCGAGGACGTCGGCAATTTCTGGAGCGACGTGATCCGCACGACGCTGTGGGTGCTGCTGCCGCTGTGCGTGGTCGTGGCCCTGGTGCTCGTGGCCCTGGGCGTGCCCCAGACCCTGGCCGCCGGCGTCACCGCCCACACCCTGGAGGGCGGCGAGCAGAAGATCTCCCTCTTCGCCACCGCCAGCCAGCTGGCCGTCAAGCAACTGGGCATCAACGGCGGCGGCATCTTCAACGCCAACTCCGCCCACCCGTTTGAGAACCCGACCCCGCTGACCAACCTGATCACGGCGGTGTCGATCAACGTGCTGGGCTGGGCCGCCTTCTTCGCCTTCGGCCGCAGCGTGCTGGCCAAGAAGGACGTCCGCGCCCTGGTCGTGGCGGCCATGGTGCTGCTCAGCGCCGGCGCGGCCGCCATCTACGTCACCGAGACCCAGGCCCCGCCGGCCCAGGTCGCGGCGCACGTCGACACTTCGGTGAACATGGAAGGCAAGGAGGTCCGCTTCGGCGCGCCCTCGACGGCCGTCTGGGCGGCCATGACCACCGGGGCCTCCAACGGCTCGGTCAACGGCATGCACTCTAGCCTGATGCCGCTGGGCGGCGGGGTGACCATGTTCCTGATGCAGCTGGGCGAGATCCTGCCCGGCGGCATCGGCTCGGGCGTGGCGATCATGGTCGTCATGGCCCTGCTGGCGGTGTTCGTCGCCGGGCTGATGGTGGGCCGCACGCCGGAATACCTCGGCAAGAAGATCGAGGCCCGCGAGATCCAGTTCTCGATGCTGGCGGTGCTGGTGATCCCGCTGTTCATGCTGGGCTTCGCCGCCTTCGCCGCGATCCTGCCCGAAGCCTTGAAGGGCCTGATGCACGCCGGGCCCCACGGCCTGTCGGAGATCCTCTACGCCTACGTCTCCGGCACGGCCAACAACGGCTCGGCCTTTGCGGGCCTCACCGCCAACGCCCCCTGGTGGAACGTCACCCTGGGCCTGGCGATGATGTTCGGGCGCTTTGCCCCCATCGTCGCGGTGCTGGCCATCGCTGGCGCCCTGGCGGCCAAGCCCAAGCTCGCCCCCACCGCCGGCGCCATGCCGACCGACGGCGGCCTCTTCGTCGGCCTGCTGATCGGGGTGATCCTGATCCTCGGCGGCCTGCAGTTCTTCCCCGCTCTGGCGCTGGGGCCGATCGTCGAGCACTTCCAGGCGCTCGCCTTCGTCGCCTCGAGCCACTGATCGCTTACCGCTGATCGAAAGCGCACTTCCATGACAACCTACGAAAACGGAGCCGTCGAGGGCGGCCGGCGCAAGCCGGCCAGCCTGGCCGGCGGCCTCTCCGCCCCGATCCTGGCCCGCGCGGCCAAGGACGCCTTCCTCAAGCTCGACCCGCGCAAGCTGACCGGCAATCCGGTGATCTTCGCGACCTGGATCGTGGCGCTGCTGTCGACGGTCTCGGCCGTGGCGGCCATCGTCGCCCAGCAGTCGGCCGGCTTCGCCGTGCAGGTCTCTCTGTGGCTCTGGGCCACCGTCCTCTTCGCCAACCTGGCCGAGAGCGTGGCCGAGGGCCGGGGCAAGGCCGCCGCCGACAGCCTGCGCGCCGCCCGGGTGACCACCAAGGCCAAGCTGATCATCGACGACCAGGCCGGCACGGTGATCCCGACGCCCGCCCACAAGCTGGTCCCCGGCGAGCTTGTTCTGGTCGAGGCCGGCGACGTCGTCCCCACCGACGGCGAGATCGTCGAGGGCATGGCCAGCGTCAACGAGGCCGCCATCACCGGTGAGAGCGCCCCCGTCATCCGCGAAAGCGGCGGCGACCGCTCGGCCGTCACCGGCGGCACCACGGTCGTCTCCGACTGGATCAAGGTGCGGGTCACCGCCGCCCCCGGCTCGACCTTCCTCGACCGCATGATCGCAATGGTCGAGGGCGCCGACCGCCGCAAGACGCCCAACGAGATCGCCCTGGCCGTGCTGCTGGCGGGCCTGACCCTGATCTTCCTGATCGCGGTGGTCACCCTGCTGGGCCTGGGCAAGTTCTCGGGCGTGGCTCTGGACCCGCTGGTGCTGGGCGCCCTCTTCATCACGCTCATTCCGACGACGATCGGCGGCCTGCTCTCGGCCGTCGGCATCGCCGGCATGGACCGCCTGTTGAAGGTCAACGTCCTGGCCACCTCGGGCCGCGCCGTCGAGGCGGCCGGCGACGTCGACACCCTGCTGCTCGACAAGACCGGCACCATCACCTTCGGCAACCGCATGGCCACCGAGGTGATCGCCGCCCCGGGCGTGCGTCCCGACGCGGCCCTGCGCGCCGCCGTCATGGCCTCGCTGGCCGACGAGACGCCGGAAGGCCGCTCGATCGTCGAGCTGGGCCGTCAGCAGGGTCTGGCCCTGGAAGCCCCGGCCGGCGCGACCTCGATCGCCTTCAGCGCGGCGACCCGCCAGTCGGGCCTGGACTTCGCCGGCCAGTCCTGGCGCAAGGGCGCGGTCGACGCGGTCTATCGCAGCCTGGCCATCGATCCCAAGCGCATCCCGGCCGAGGTGGCCGCCGCCGTCGACCGCATCGCCCGCTCGGGCGGCACGCCGCTGGCGGTCAGCGAGGACGGCGCCCTGGTCGGCGTCATCCACCTGAAGGATGTGGTGAAGCCCGGCGTGAAGGCCAGGTTCGCCGACCTGCGCCGCATGGGCCTGCGCACCGTGATGATCACCGGCGACAACCCGGTGACCGCAGCGGCCATCGCTTCGGAAGCCGGCGTCGACGACTTCCTCGCCGAGGCCACCCCTGAGGACAAGCTGCGGCTGATCCGCGCCGAGCAGGCCAAGGGACGGCTGGTGGCCATGTGCGGCGACGGCGCCAACGATGCGCCCGCGCTCGCCCAGGCCGATGTCGGGGTGGCCATGCAGACCGGCGCCCAAGCCGCGCGCGAGGCCGGCAACATGGTCGATCTCGACAGCGACCCGACCAAGGTCATCGAGATCGTCGAGGTCGGAAAGCAGATGCTGATCACCCGCGGCGCCCTGACGACCTTCTCGATCGCCAACGACGTGGCCAAGTACTTCGCCATCATCCCGGCGATGTTCGTGGTCGCCCTGCCGGCCCTGGGCGGGTTGAACATCATGAAGCTGCACAGCCCGCAGAGCGCCATCCTGTCGGCGGTGATCTTCAACGCCCTGGTGATCGTGGCCCTGATCCCGCTGGCCCTGAAGGGCGTGAAGTACCGCGCCATCGGCGCCGGCAAGCTGCTGTCGCGCAACCTCTTGATCTACGGCCTGGGCGGCCTGGTCGCCCCGTTCGTCGGCATCAAGCTGATCGACATGATCGTTTCGACCCTGGGCCTGGCCTGATGAACCGCCCGATCGCTGCGGACCTGCTGTTCGGCCTCGGGGCGATCGGGCTCGTCTTCCTGGCGGCCAAGGCCGCCGAACTCCTCGCGTCGTGAAAGGCGCTCTTACTCAAATGTCCAAGAAGCTTTCCTCCTTGCTGATGGCCTCGGGTCTGGTTTTCGCCCTGGCCGGCGCCGCCCGCGCCGAGGCCCCCAGCGTGACCTTCAACCTCGGCGCGGCCTCCGACTACGTGTTCCGGGGCGTCAGCCAGACCGATGAAGACCCGCAGGTCTTCGGCGGCGCCGACCTCTCGGCCGGCAAGGTCTACGCCGGCGCCTGGGCCTCGAACGTCGATTTCGGCGACAAGACCGACGCCGAGATCGACCTCTATGCCGGCTACAAGCCCACCCTGGGTCCCGCGACTCTCGATCTGGGCGTCATCTACTACGGCTATGTCGGCGCGCCGGGCGGGGCCGACTACGGCAACGCCGAGCTGAAGGTCGCCGCCAGCGTTCCGGCCGGCAAGGGCGGAGTAGGGGCCGCGGTGTTCTACAGCCCCGACGGCTTTGGCACGGCGGAAGAGGCGACCTACTACGAGGTCAACGGCAGCTATCCGGTCGCCAAGGCCATCAGCGTTTCGGCCGCCCTGGGCCGCCAGACCTATGCCGGCCCCGGCGACTACACGACCTGGAATCTGGGCGGGACCTGGAATTTCACCGACAAGCTGGCGCTGGACTTGCGCTATCACGACACGTCCGAGCATGACTTCGGCAAGCTGTACGACAGCCGCGCCGTCGCCACGCTCAAGGCCGTGTTCTAGAGGAGGCCACAATGCTGAAGCATCTTCGTCCGGCCCTCGTCTCGATGGGCCTGTTCACGGTCCTTCTGGGCCTGGCCTATCCGCTGGCCATCACCGGCGTGGCCCAGGCCGCGTTCCCGCAGCAGGCCAACGGCTCGCTGGTCCATGACCGTCACGGCCAGGTGGTCGGCTCCGCGCTGATCGGCCAGGTCTTCGCCAAGGCCGAGTACCTGCACGGCCGTCCGTCGGCCGCCGGCAACGGCTATGACGCCTCTGCTTCGAGCGGCTCCAACATGGGTCCGCTGAACGACAAGCTGATCGAGCGCGAGAAGACCGACGCCGCCGCCCTGCGGGCCGAGTTTCACGGCGCGGCCATTCCCGCCGACGCGGTCACGACCTCGGGCTCGGGCCTGGATCCGGATGTCTCGCCGGCCTATGCACGCCTGCAGGCCCCGCGTATCGCCGCCGCCCGCAACGCCCCGCGCGGCGAGGTGCTGGGGATGATCGAGGCGGCCGTGAAGCCGCCGCTGCTGGGCTTCATCGGCCAGCCACGCGTCAACGTGCTCGAGGTCAACCGCGCCCTGGACGAGCGCTTCCCGATGGTCGGCTAGGCCTTGGCGGGCGACCCCTCTTCATACCCCGAAAGGGGCCGCCCCGACCCCGAGGCGCTTCTGGCGGCCGCCAACAAGGCCCGCCGGGGGCGCCTCAAGGTGTTCCTGGGCATGGCGCCGGGCGTGGGCAAGACCTACGAGATGCTGCGCGCCGCCCGTCGTCGGAAGGCGGAAGGCCAGGACGTGCTGGTCGGCGTCGTCGAGACCCACGGCCGCCGCGAGACCGAGAGCCTGCTGCGCGGGCTCGACGTCCTGCCCCGCCGCCCCGTCGAGAACCGGGGGCGCAGCTATCTGGAGTTCGACCTCGACGCGGCCCTGGAACGGCGGCCCAAGCTGCTGCTGGTCGACGAATACGCCCACTCCAACGCGCCCGGCTCGCGCCATCCCAAGCGCTGGCAGGATGTCGAGGAGATCCTGGCGGCCGGGATCGACGTCTGGACGACACTGAACGTCCAGCACCTGGAAAGCCTGGTCGACGTCGTGCTGCGCATCACCGGCGCCCGCCAGCGCGAGACCGTGCCCGACAGCGCCCTGGCCCGCGCCGACGACATCGAGCTGATCGACATCACCCCCGACGAGCTGCGCGAGCGGATGGCGGCGGGCAAGGTCTATGTGCCCGAGACGGCGCGCCTGGCGTCGGAGAACTTCTTCAAGGTCGAGAACCTCACCGCCCTGCGCGAGCTGGCCTTGCGCCGCGCGGCCCAGACGGTCGACGATCAGCTGGTCGCGGCCATGCGCGAGAAGGGCGTCGAGGGGCCGTGGGCGGCGGGCGAGCGGATCCTGGTCCTGGCCGGCGGCGACGCCATGGCCTCGACCCTGGTGCGCGCGGGCCGGCGATTGTCCGACATGATGATGGACGCGCCCTGGACCCTGGCCCATGTCGAGCGTCCCGACCGTCCGCCCCCGCCTGAGACCGCCGCCGCCCGCACCCGCGAGGCCCTGAAGCTGGCCGAGCAGCTCGGCGGCTCGACCGTCGTGCTGACCGGGACCGACGTCGTCGCCACGGTCATGGCCTGGGCGCGGCGCAACAACGTCACCCAGATCGTGATCGGCAAGTCGCGTGACTCGCGCTGGAAGGAACTCACGGGCCGCTCCCTGGCCGCCGCCTTGCTGCGCGAGGCGCGGGGCGAGGCGATCCATGTGGTCACCGGCGCGGGCGGGGAGGGCGGCGCCGAGCCGCCGGCCCCGAGGCCGCGCCGCTTCGACTGGCCCGCCTACCTGACCGGCGGCGGCTTCGTGGTCGCCGCCAGCCTGGTGGCCTGGGCGCTGGACACCGCCTTCGACCGGGTCGAGCTGGGGATGATCTACCTGGCCGCGGTGCTGGCGGCTGGGGTCATGCACGGCCTGCGTCCGGCCCTGGCGGCGGCGACGGCGGCCTTCCTCGTCTACAACTATTTCTTCCTGGCCCCGCGCTACAGCCTGGCCATCGGCTCGCCGACCGACGTGCTGACCCTGATCGTGTTCTGGGCCGTGGCCCTGGCCACGGGAGGACTTGCAGGGCGCGTGCGCGACCAGGCCATCGGCTCGCAGAAGCGGGCGGCGGGGGTGACCAGCCTGCTGGCCGCCAGCCGCACGCTTTCCGCCGCCTCGGGCAAGGCCGCGGTCGCCAACGCCCTGGCCGAGCAGGCCGCCGCCGCTTCGGGCGCGCGGGCCGTGGTCTTCCTGCCGGAAGGCGAGGAACTGGCCCCCGCCGCCGGCGCGCCCGACCTTACGGACCTGGGGACCGCCCCCATGGCCGCCGCCCGCTGGGCCTGGGAGAAGGGCGAGCCGGCCGGCGCCGGCACTGGCACGCTTCCCCAGGCCGCCTGGACCTTCTGGCCGCTGGAAGGCCTGGGCGCCCGCGCCGGCGTGGCCGGGATCGAGGCCGGGACCGTGGTCTCCGGCTCCGACGAGGAGCGCCTGCTGCTGGCCCTGCTCGACCAGGGCGCGGTGGCGTTGCAGCGCGCCGAGCTGGCCGCGGGCGCGGTCGAGGCCGAGGCCCTGCGCCGCTCCGACCGCTTCCGCAACGCGCTGCTCAATTCCATCAGCCACGACCTGCGCACGCCGCTGACCACGGTGCTGGGCGCGGCCACCACCCTGATCGACTACGGCGACAAGCTCGCCCCCCCGGCCCGCGCCGACCTGGCGCTGGGCATCAAGGAGGAGGCCGAGCGCCTCAACGGCTACGTCGCCAACCTGCTGGACATGACCCGCATCGAGGGCGGGGGCCTGAAGCTACGCACCGACTGGATCGACGTTCGCGACGTGCTGGCCGCCGCCGCCGACCGCGTGGCCCGCCGCCTCGACGGCCGGGTGCTGGTGCGCGACTTCCCCGAGACGCTGAGCCTGGTCCAGGCCGACCCCAACCTGCTGGAACAGGTGGCGGTCAACATCCTGGAGAACGCCATCGCCTACAGTCCGCCCGGGGCCGGCATCGAGGTCGCCGCCTACGAGGACCGCGCCCACGTGGTCATCAGCATCGAGGACGAGGGGCGGGGCATCCCGCCGGCCGACCTCGAGCGGGTGTTCGAGAAGTTCCGCCGTCTGCAGGACCCCAGCGACCGTTCTCCGAACGCCAGCCAGGGCGTGGGCCTGGGCCTGGCCATCGCCAAGGGCTTCGTCGAGGCCATGGGCGGGCGCATCGCCGCCGCCAGCCCGATCCACGACGGCAAGGGCACGCGGATGCTGATCAGCCTGCCCAAGGGCGTCGCCACGCCCCACCATCTGCTATGAGCAGGTCATGAGCGCGCTTCGCCCCCGCATCCTGGTCATCGACGACGAACCGCAGATCCACCGGTTCCTCGGCCCCGCGCTCGACGCGGCCGGCTACGACCCGCTGCGGGCCGACGGCGGCCAGGAGGGCCTGCGCGGCATCGCCCTATGGTCGCCCGACGCCGTCGTGCTGGACCTCGGCCTGCCCGACATGGACGGCAAGGAGGTGCTGGAGAAGGCCCGCGCCTTCTATGACGGCCCGATCCTGATCCTGTCGGCCCGCGACCGCGAGATCGAGAAGATCGACGCCCTCGACAAGGGCGCCAACGACTATGTCGAAAAGCCGTTCGGGGTCGGCGAGCTGCTGGCCCGCCTGCGGGTGGCCCTGCGCCAGCGGGCGGCGACCCAGGCGCCGGCCGGTCCGATCCGCGCCGGGGCCGTCGAGCTCGACCTCGAAAAGCGCCTGGTCACCCGCGACGGGGCGGTGGTGAAGGTCTCGCCGCGCGAATACGAGGTGCTGGCCCGCCTGGCCCTGGGCCGCGGCAAGGTGCTGACCCACAAGGAGCTGCTGACCTCGGTCTGGGGCCCGGCCCACATGCACGACACCCAGTACCTGCGGGTCTTCGTCGGCCAGCTGCGCCAGAAGCTGGAGGCCGACCCGGCCCACCCGAAGATCCTGCTGACCGAGCCCGGCGTGGGCTATCGGTTCATCGGGGATTGAGTTCGAACCGACGACGTCGGGGGCGAAAACCTCGTCCTTCGACAGGCTCAGGATGAGGTTTTTCTACTGGCCGGGACCCCTACATGGTCCTCACCCTGAGCTTGTCGAAGGGCGGGGACCACGCACCGCGACTAACTCAGGCCGAAGCCCTACCGCCGCGTGCGGCTGAGCCGAGCCGCGTCGCGCACCCGGGTCAGCAGAGTAGCGATGTCGATCGGCTTGGCCACGTGGCCATCCATGCCGGCGGCCAGGCAGGCGTCGATCTCGGCCTTCACCGCATTGGCCGTCAGGGCCAGGATCGGCGTGGCGCTGGCTGGGAAGGGCAGGGCGCGGATCGCCCGCGTCGCCGCCAGACCGTCCATGCCCGGCATCCGCACGTCCATCAGCACCACGTCATAGGCCCGCTCGCGCACGGCCTCGACGCCCGCCGCCCCGCCGTCGGCGCAGTCCACCGCGTGATCGGCCGAGCGCAACACGGCCTCGGCCAGGGCGCGGTTCATCTCGGCGTCGTCGACGACCAGGATGCGCAGGGCCTGGTCCTTGGCGGCCACGGCGGGCGGATCGTCGTCGGCCGTGCGCTCGGCGCGGCGGGCGGGGATCTCGAACCAGAAACTCGAGCCCTGGCCGACCCGGCTGTCGACGCCGATCGTTCCGCCCATCAGCTCGACCAGCCGCTTGCAGATCGCCAGGCCCAGGCCCGTGCCGCCATAGAGGCGATGGATGGTGGAATCGACCTGGCCGAACGGCTGGAACAGACGCTCCCGCGCCTCGGAGGCGATGCCCGGGCCGGTGTCGGCGACCGTGAAGCGCAGGCGTTGGTCTCCGGCGGGCGCGACCGACAGGATCACGCCGCCCTCGGCCGTGAACTTCACGGCGTTGGTCACGAGATTCAGCAGCACCTGCCGAAGGCGGGTCGGGTCGCCGGCGATCGCCTCGGGCGTCTGCTGTGCGATGTCGAGGCTCAGCGCCAGGCCCTTGGCCTGCGCGTCGGGACGGGCCATGGCCGCGCAGCTCTCGACCAGCCGCGCGGGGGAGACGACGCCGTCTTCCAGCATCAGCTTGCCGGCCTCGACGCGGGACAGATCCAGAATGTCGTCGACGATGGCCAGCAGGGCCCGGGCCGCGTCGCGCACGAAGCCGCGATAGCGCCCGCGCTCGTCGCCGGACAGGGCGTCGCGAGCCAGCAGCTCCGAAAACCCGACCAGTCCGTTCAGGGGCGTGCGCAGTTCGTGGCTCATCGCCGCCAGGAACTCGGACTTGGCGCGGTTGGCCGCCTCGGCCTCGTGCTTGGCGTCGGCCAGTTCGAGGGTCAGCTGGGCCAGCCGCTGGTTGCGTCGCTCCACCCGCTCCAGCGCCGCCGTCCGCTCCTGCAGCAGCCGGCGAAGGTCGCTGACCCCGGCCCGCGTGGCGATCGCCGCGCCGAGCGTCTGGCTCATATGGCGCAGCAGCTCGATCTCCTCGACATTGAAGGCGGCCGCCTCGCCGGCCATGGCCTTCAGCACGCCCACCGCCTGCTCGCCGTCGAACAGCGGCGCGCAGACCATCGAGCGCAGGCCCACCCGGCGGCAGGCGTTTCGATCGACGCGCGGATCGCTCTCGCTGTCCTCGCACACCAGGATGGCGGCCTGTTCGACGCACAGGCCCGACAGGCTGCCCGCCCGGGGCAGGCGCAGGCCCAGGTGCTCGGCATAGCCCTCGCTGACCGCGCGGTAGACCATCTGGTCGCCGTCGACGAGTTCGACCACGGCCCCGCGTCCGGCCAGCAGGCGGTGGACGCTGTCGACCACGATCTGCATGAACTCGTCGACGCCGACGTCGCTGCTGGCCAGCAGCGACTGGATCTCGGCCAGGGCGCGCAGGCCCTCCATCCGCCGGTTGAGGATTTCGAGACGGGCGGTGCCGGGGGCGGCGGGAAGCGAAGTCGACAGATGGCGCATCGCGGGCATCCAGCTTCGCCTTGAGACTGGATCCGGCCCGGCGCCCGCACAAGCACCCTCAGGCTGAACCGTCGCGGCTTCGTCGGCCTTGATGTGTCGTCAGCGGGGAGGCCGGCGGGCGCCGAGGCGTTCTATCGGCGGAAGCGCGCCACCCGCATGTTGCTGTCGACGGTCAGGCTGAAGCTGGTCCCCCGGCGGCTGTCGACCGTGGTGATCACCTCGCCGGCGTCGGTCAGGGCGCGCACGTCCACCAGGGTCAGGGTCTCGGCCGCGTCCAGTTGCACCGTCTCGCTGGAGGTCTCGATCAGCGTGCGCGTGGTCGGGTTGTAGTCGGCCACCCCGCGCCAGATCGGCACGAGGTAGTCGCCGTCGGAGCGCTGGAACACCGCGGCGTAGACGCTGGTCCCGCCGGTGACCGAGATGTCGATGCTGCTCGCATAGCCGTCGGTGGTGTCGGCGAACATGGCGATCAGGTTCTTCACGGCCAGGTACGAGGCCTTGGGCGTGGCGTTGGCGTCGACCAGGCCGAAGTGGGATTCCGGGTCGGCGTCGCCGCGCTCCCGCGAGTCGGCGAACTCGTAGAGGTACGAGCGCGTCATCCCGCGCAGGAACTGGATCATCAGCCGGCGCGGCAGGTAGCGGGCGATGATCTCCGGCGGGGTGGGCGGATGCGACTTCGTCGTCGTCATGGCGCTGTGATAGCCGGTCTCGGTCGAGATCACCGGCTTCTGCGGCGTGTTCACCCGGGCCGCCGCCATGTAGCGGTCGACCGCGCCGGCGCTGACCGTCTCGGGATGGTTGCCGCCCGGATAGGAGTGGACGTTGCCGTAGTCGACATAGCCGCTGATGTCGCCGACCACGCTGCCCGCATTGCCCGTATAGCTGGGGGCCACGACGCCCACATTGCTGAGCTTGGCCGAGTTTCGGACGGCGTTGTACAGGTGCATCTGCATCAGCACGCTCGCCTCCTGCCAGTTGGCGTAGGTCGAGAGGTTCGGCTCGTTGACGCCCTCGAAGTACTCGATGCCGCCGTCCATGTTGTCGTAGGCCTTCTCGATATAGAGAAAGTCGTCGGCGGTCGGCTCGGGATTGAGGCGGGCGGCGATGCAGCAGAAGCTGACGCCCTGCGCCACCAGCGCCCGGCACTTCTGGAAGTAGGGATAGCTGTAGGGGTAGTCGGTCTTGACGAAGACCTCCTCGCGCACGTGCTTGATGCCGGCGTCGACGATCAGCGGCAGCAATTGGTCGAACTTGGTGGTGTAGACCGTGCTGCCCCACGAGAAGTGGGTGCAGACCCCGACGCTCTCGGCCAGGTCGGCGGCGCGGTAGACGGGCAGGCTGTCGCGGGCCGAAGCCAGCCCCGGCGCGGCGGCGGCCAGGGCGGCGCCCTGGGCCAGGAACAGTCGTCTATTCTGCACGGCGGTTCTCCTCCGGCTTGGATCGGACTAGGCGGGGACCACCCAGGGGCGGCGCATGCGGACGGTCGCCTGGCCGGCGCCGAGGCAGCGCGCGGTCATGCGCACGGTGACGCTGGTCAGGGTCTTGGTGTCGGAAACGACGTGAGGCAGGCTTTCCACCGTCAGCTTCCGCGTGCCCGTCGAGGGGATCACCCGCTTGCCGCTGGACGAGCGGGCCTGGAAGGCCTGGGCGAAGGTTCCGTCGGTGTAGTTGTAGTCGAGCTGGCAGCCCACGTCGGCCAGGTTGGTGTAGCCGGCGTCGACGTCGATCTGGCAGCCGACCAGGAACCGTCCGCCCTGGGGGAACTGGGCGATGGGCAGGGCCTGGTTGACGCGTATGCCGCCCAGGGCGGTGGCGGCGTTGGCCGTGGTGACGGCGGCGACGATCTCCTTGAGGCCATCCGAGCGGGTGTTCAGCGAGAACACCGCCCCGCAGTTGGCGTTGTCCACCCCGCCCGAGAACTTGTACGGCAGCACGCCGCTGTTGCCGGCGCCGGGCGAGCCGCCCGTGGCGGTGGCGAAGTCGCCGTTGACGACCAGGTTGCCGGCGGGGGCGGGGTTCGCCTCGGCCGGCAGGTAGGCGCCCGCGACGCCGGCGAAGAACGCTCCGCCGGCGATGGCCCCCGGAACGTCGAGGTGGGTGCCGTCATAGGAATAGCCGGAGCGGAAGGTGATCGGGCTGGTGCTCGACAGCAGGGTCGGGATCCAGTCGACCAGAATCACCTGGCCGCCGCTGGAGGCCGCGATGGCGCGCAGCTGGTCGTTCAGCCCGCCCGCGCCGTGGAAGCTGGCGGCCTGGCTGGTGCTCATCGCCTGGTTGCCCGGGTCGGTGAACAGGAACACCCGGATGCCGGCCGCCTGCGCCTGGGCGATCATGTAGCTGATGTTGGCGACGGTCTGGTTCACCGGAATGCCGGCGGCGACGTCGTTGACCCCCAGCAGGATGGAGAGGAAGCCCGCGCCCGAACCGAGCGCCGACGGCAGCCAGTCGAGGGCCTGGGTCGAGGTGAAGCCCGAGGTGGCGAACACGCCCGATAGGGGAAAACGCTGCCGGTGCAGCATGTTGGCCCAGTTGTAGTGGCACTGCGACGCGCCCTGGATGCGGTTCAGGTCGAAGGTGACGATCGCCGTCCGGCTGTCGCCGATGGGCGCGATCTTTACGCGCGTGCTCTGGCCGGCGGCCTGCTGCCACCCTCCAGCGAAGCTGCTGCGCACGGAGGCGGCGCCGATCAATGTCACCGCGGCGCCGATGAAAAAACGACGTTCCATGAATTGTGCTCCCCTGAATCGTGTAATGGTTAAGCTGACAGGCCTAATGGTGCAGCTTAACCAAGGTCATGGGTCTCATTTTACCGTCTGAGTGTGCTCATACTGTAGGGAAACGATAATATAAACTTGAAGAAGAAGGGTTCCATTATTTCGAATTATGCTGCACTTTGATGTGATGGTGCGGGCATTGATCCGCGCTTCGCCTCGTTCATGCCTAATTTTTGCTCGATGGGTGTGAGGATTCCGGCAGATCCGCCAGGGGTTGAATTTCGCGGGCGCTGGGGCTGTTCTCCAAGGGCGCGATCAACTATGGGCGTTATATGTAGTGAGTGCGTCTCTGGGGTGTATCTCTCCGGGGCGGGCGGTTTTGGGGGCGATGGGCATGCGGCATGAGGCGGCGGCCGCGCTCGAGGCGACGCGTCCGATCGCGCCGCCTTCGGGCGCGAGGCTCAGCTATCTCGACGGACTGCGCGGGCTCGCGATCTGCGGCGTCGTGCTGATCCACGTGGGCCAGGCGACGTCGGGCCTGCCGGTGCTTCTCGAGCGTTTCGCCAGCTTCGGCCTGCGCGGCGTCCAGCTGTTCTTCATCGTCAGCGCCTTCACCATGTTCAGCGCCTATGCCGGCCGCGCCTTCGTCGCCAGGGACTTCTACATCCGGCGCTTCTTCCGCATCGCGCCGATGTTCTACCTGGCGGTCGTGCTGTACCTGGCCCTGCGCGGCATCACCTCGCCCGGCTACGAGATCGACGCGGCGGTGGTGAAGAACGTGCTGCTCACCGTGTTCTTCGTCCATGGCCTGTCGCCCAGCGCGATCAACGACATCGTCCCGGGCGGCTGGAGCATCGCCTGCGAGGCGCTGTTCTACTTCGTCTTCCCGTTCCTGCTGGCGACGATGACCACGCTGAAGCGCGCGCTCGTCGTGGCCGCGGCCGGCGTCCTGCTGTCGGCGGCGTCGCGGCTGGCCCTGCCGGCGCTGCTGGCCGGCCGGGTCGAGCCCGAGGCGCTGTCGCACTTCATCCACTTCGGCTTCCTGACCAACCTGCCGGCGTTCCTGTTCGGGGTGGTCATCCACCACCTGGGAAGCGGACCGCTCGTCGAGCGGCTGCGGCCCCATGCCAACACGGGGCTGCTGGCGGTGCTGGTCGTCCTCTGCGGCGTCGGCGCGTTCGGCTTCGGGCCGCTGCGCAACCCGCTGGTGGTCAGCGCCATGCTCTCCCTGCTGCTGCTGTTTTCGATGCAGGCCTCCTGGCCGGTCATCGACAACCGCGTCCTGCGCTACATCGGCAAGATCAGCTTCAGCGTCTACCTGCTGCACTTCGTGGTCCTGCACCTGCTGGACGGGCTGGTCGGCGCGCTGGACGGCTGGCCGACGGCGGCCTTCGTCGTGCTCTACGTCGTGGTCATGGCGGTCTCGGCCGCCCTGGCCAGCCTGACCTATTGCTTCGTCGAGGCGCCGATGGTCGACTTCGCCAAGACCCTGTCGCGCAAGCGTCCCGTCGCGCCCGCCCAGGCGATCTCGTCGCGTCCGGACTGACGCCGGCGCCGTCGTCCTGCGCCTCTTCCGGCGGCGCCGCGTGAAAATTGCATGATCTCCGTGCTGCGCTGCGGCGCCTCGCTTCCCCTGGAGCAAGGAGGCTGCTACACGCACCGTGAAGAGTTGCCGCGGCGTCCAGGCGACGATCACGAGACGGCGTCGCTACGGATATCGTAACAAGCATGGTCTTCATGTCCGCTAGGCAGAATTCGCTGGCGTCACGCCGGGCGACTGGTCGCGTTGCGCAGTCGCGAGCGACAAACGTCAGCTTTTTGCTTATCGCGTTTTCTGTCTTTATTTTCCCGTTCAACGGCGAGTTCTCGTTCTCGCCGCTCGGAGAGCTTGGCCATGAGGCCTATGCGATCTTCGCGGTGTTCGCCACGCCGCTGATTGCGTTCAGTTTCTTCCGCGACGGCCGGCTGTCGATCGACAAGACGCTGACATTCTTTCTAGGCTTGTTCGCGCTCGTCATTTTTCTGTCGATGGTCGTGAACTTTAACGAGATCTCGGTCGCCAACTTCCGCAATCGCGGCGGCGGCGAGAAGATGCTGACCAGCACCATGGTGCTGGTGTTCGGCCTCTACTACGCGCACCTGATCCGCAACGCGGCGATCTACGACTTCGACAAGTACGTCATGCGCCCGCTGATGATCGTGCTGGTCGTGGCGGCCGTCGTCGGCTGCATCGAGTTCATGGCCTGGCATATCGGCCCGGTGACCACGGCCTACACCGCTTTCTCGAGCAAGTTCCTGCACGCGGCGGTCGGGCGCGGCCACTTCATCCCGGGGCGGATCCACAGCATCACCTACGAGCCGTCCAACTTCGGCGCGTTCCAGATCTTCATCCTGCCGTTCGCCTATTCGTACCTGCGCTCGCCCGTCCGCTCGGCCTACAAGCCGCTGATCTTCGTGTGCACGGCGCTGCTGGTGGTGTTCGGCTTCATCTCCGGCCGCACCGCCCTGGTCGGGGTGATGATCATCACGGCCGCCTATTTCTTGATCGACCAGATCCTGCGCATGCGCGGCTTCAGCTTCCGCATGGCCTGGCGGGTGGTGCTGATCCTGTTCATCGCCGCCAACCTGCTGCCGCTCCTCTACATCGCGCTCAACAGCGACCAGATCGCCGAGTCGATGGTGCAGTCGGGCCAGGTCTCGAACGTCACGCGCTTCGGCACCGTGGCCATCCAGATCAAGCTGTTCCTGCAGCATCCGCTGCTGGGCGTCGGCATGGGCCAGTACGGCTTCTACGTGGCCTCGACCATTCCCAGCTGGGCGCTGAGCTGGGAGTTCGTCCGCTGGATGACCGATCCCAACTCCTCGTTCTTCCCGTCGTTCTCGCTGCACTCGCGCCTAGCCGCCGAACTCGGCGGGGCGGGGGTGCTGGTCTGGACGGCGATGGGCTGCGTCATGGTGCAGATCACCGGGCGCGCGGCCAACCGCTACCGCGAAGCCACCGGACGGCTGCCGCTGATCGCCGTGGCCATCGTGGCCACCCTGTTCGGCACGGTCCTGGCCGGCTGGTCGGTGGCGACGATGAAGATGTTCTGCTTCTGGGGCCCGCTGGGCCTGGCGGCTGCCTACGCCGTCTCCGGCGGCGGCATGGAAGCCGTCCGCGCCCGCCTGGCCCCGCCGCCCGCACGGCCCCGCCGTTTCCGAGCCTCGCCTCCTTCCAACGCCTCCTCCCCAGCCGCCAGCGGAGACGCCTCGTGACCAGCAGCGCCCTGACCGCGGACGACGCCGTCCTGCCTTCCGCCGCCGCCCGCGAAAGCGCGGCCCCGGCCTCCGCCCAGCACGCCTCGCTGGCCTATCGCGCCGACATCGACGGCCTGCGCGCCGTCGCGGTCATGTCGGTGCTGCTGTTCCACGCGGGCTTCGGCACCCTGGCCGGCGGCTATGTCGGGGTCGACGTGTTCTTCGTCATCTCCGGCTTCCTGATCACCTCGATCTTGCGCAAGGAGATCGTCGGGCAGTCGTTCTCGATCTCGACCTTCTACGTGCGCCGTATCCGCCGGATCATCCCGGCCCTGCTGGCGACCATGACCGTCACGACGGCGGCGGCCTTCATGCTGCTGCTGCCCTCCGAGCTCGACGACTTCGGGCGCTCTGGGCTGGCGGCCCTGGCCAGCGTGTCGAACATCTTCTTCTGGGCGACCTCGGACTACTTCGCCGCTCACGCCGCCACCCAGCCCCTGCTGCACACCTGGTCGCTGGCCGTCGAGGAGCAGTACTACCTGCTGCTGCCGCCGCTGCTGTTCCTGCTGCGCCGCCGGTCGCTGCGCACCTGGCTGGCCGTGATCGCGGGCATTGCGGCGGTCTCGCTCGTCGCCGCCGCGATCACCGTGGCGATCGACACCAGCACCGCCTTCTACCTGCCGTACTCGCGCGCCTGGGAGCTGATGCTGGGTTCGGCGCTGGCCATCCTGCCGCTCGGCTGGCGTCCGCCGGCCTGGCTGCGCCAGGTGATCGGCGTCGTCGCCGTGGCCTGCATCGTCGGGCCGCTGTTCCTTTATGGCCGCTCCACGCCGTTCCCGGGCCTCGCGGCCCTGCCGCCCTGCCTCGGCGCGGCGGCCCTGATCTGGCTGGGCGGCTGCGGCGGCTCGCTGGTCAACCGCGGCCTGTCGCTGCCGCCGGCGGTGTTCATCGGCAAGATCTCGTACTCGCTGTACCTGGTGCACTGGCCGCTGATCGTCTTCCAGCAGAGCAACGCCGTGCTGATGGCCAACGGCTCGCTGCTGCTGGTCAAGGTGGTCTTGGTCCTGGCCAGCCTGGCGCTGGGCGCAGCCTCGTGGTGGATCGTCGAGCGTCCGTTCCGTCGCCAGGACCTGTTCAACACCCGCCGGCTGCTGATCGTCATCGGCGTCTGGTCGGCCGTGCTGCTGGCCGTGTTCGGCGGCCTGGTCGCCAGCAAGGGCTGGCCCGAGCGCTTCCCCCCGCAGGCGCGCGAGATGGCCAGCTGGCTGTCCTACGAGGCCGACCCGGCCTATCGCGGCGGCAAGTGCTTCATCGCCTCGGGCCACCGCCTGGAGGACTACGACCGCAAGACCTGCCTGACGCCGCCCGTGGGCAAGCCCTACGACGTGCTGGTCGGCGACAGCCACGCCGCCCAGCTGTGGAGCGGCCTGGCCGAAACCCAGTCGAGCGACGCCATCCTCCAGGCCACCGCGACGGGCTGCAAGCCCGTCCTGAAGCGCGCCGCCAACGCCAAGCCCGCCTGCGACGCGATCATGGGTTTGGTCTATGACGACTTCCTCAAGCACAACACGCCGCGCCGGGTGATCATCGCCGCCCGCTGGCGGGCCGAGGACATGCCGGGCCTGGTCGAGACCGTGCGGGCCCTGCGCACGCGCGGACTCAGCGTCGTGCTGGTCGGTCCGATCGTGGAATACGACGCGCCGCTGCCGCGCCTGATCGCCCGCGCCCTGACCGAGGGCAAGCCGCACCTGCCGGCCGAGCATCGGGTGCCGGAGGCCGGTCAGCTGGACAAGGAGATGCGGGTTCTGGCCCGGCGCGAGGGCGTGGCCTATGTCTCGACCTACCAGGCGCTTTGCTCGGGCGATCGCTGCGTCCAGACGCTGCCGGACGGCTCGCCGGTGCAGTTCGACTATGGCCACCTGACCAAGTCGGGCTCGGCGTTCATGGCGCGCCGCCTCGAAGAGCAGGGCCTGTTCCGCTAGGCCCCAAACGACAGAGGAGCGCCGCGCAGGCGCTCCTCTGCTCCTTGCGTCAGGCCGCCTCGTCGAGCACGGCCCTGGCGGCCACTTCCCACACGTACATGTCGCTGCGGGCCTTGGCGCCGGCGGCCAGGCGCTCGCGCAGGCCCGGCTCCTCGATCAGGGCGGTGATCGCGCGGGCCACGTCGTCGAGGTCGCCGTCCTTGGTCAGCAGGCCGGTCACCTGGTCGATGGCCACCTCGGGGATGGCGTCGACGCGCGAGGCGATCGCCGGGGCGCCGGCCGCGGCGGCCTCGGCGATGACCAGGCCGAAGCCCTCGGCCTTGCGCGGGATGTAGGTGGCCGTGTGCATCAGGGCGTGGGCGCGGTGGAACAGGGCGCGGATGTCTTCGCGCGAGACCACGCCCAGCAGGCGCACGTCGGCGGCGCCGGCGGCGATCGCCGCCTCCAGCTCGGCGGTGTAGTCGGCCTCGACCGGCTTGCCGACGATCAGGTAGGTGACGCGGTCGCGCAGGTGCGGCGGCAGGCGCTCCAGGGCGGCGATGGTGATGTTCTGGCCCTTGCGGCGCTCCAGCCGGCCGGCCGAGACCAGCACGATGCGGTCCTCGCCGATGGCCAGGCGCTCGAGGACGTCGCTGCCGACGTCGGGCTCGCGCCAGAAGGAATCGACGCCCAGCGGCACCGGATCCACCTTGCCCGGATCGACATAGGGGTGGTTGCTCAGCAGCTCGCTCTTGGTGAACTCGCTATTGGCCACCACCTTGCGGAAGTTGCGCAGCGGCCGATAGACGCCGGCCGCGCCCAGGCTCGTCAGGATCTTGCTCTTGATGTCGGTGCCGTGCACGCCGGCCACCATCTTGGCGCGGCTGTTCAGCCAGCCGATCGCCATGATCATCCGGTAGTCGCAGGCGAAGATCACGTCGTAGTCCTCGGCCGCCAGCAGGGCGCGGGTCTTGTTGGCGATCAGCGGCAGCTGCTTGTGCGAATAGGCGGGCAGGGCGATGTGGCGGGTCTCGACCCCGTTGGAGGCTTCGGGCGCCTCGGGACCCACGCCGATGATGGTCGGACGGTGGCCCAGCGCGACCAGGGCCTTGGCGATGCCGCCGACATAGGTGGCGATGCCGCCGGGGTAGGGAGGATATTCCGTGGACAGCAGCGCCACTCGTCTAGCCATTCCATCGCCCTTTTCGAAGCGCATCGCCTACTCCTCTTGAGTATTGCGCCCCGTGTATGACGCTGGCCTTGCATCCGAAAGGCCTACGTGTGAAAGCCAGCGCGAATTGTATCGATGAGGGTGCGCATGTCCGTCTCCGACCCGCGAGGGGATACGGAAGAAGCAGTTTTCGCCGATAAGCCCAAGCTTCAGGGCATGCGTCGGCTAGGCGCCCAGAGTATCGGCCTGATGTTGGCCAGTATTACGCCCGCAGCTCTGCAATGGTTGATGATGGCCCTGGTCGCGCGCTCGGAAGGGCCGCATCGGCTGGGCGAATTCGCCTTCCTGCAGGGCATCGCCGTGCCCGCCGGCTACATGGCCTGGATGTCGCTGCGCCAGCAGGTCGTCTCCAAGCGGGTCGAGGGCGTCGAGGACGCCGACTTCACCTTCCTGCGCACGGTCCTGCCGGCGGCGATCTATCTGGTGCTGATGGTCGGCCTGGCCATTTCGGGGCGTGGTCCCGAGGCGCTGTGGCTGGCCTTCGGGGTGTTCGCCCTGCGCTTCGCCGAGGGCTATTTCGACCTGTCCTACGGCTTCCTGCAGCGGGACACGCAGGTGCGCCTGATCGTCGAGGTCAGCATCAGCCGCCTGGTGGTGTCGACCATCGTCTTCCCGCTGGCCTACTGGCTGACGCACGACCTGGGGACCTCGCTGCTGATCCTGGCCGGGGTGTGGGGCGCGGCGGCGCTGATCGCCGAGCGCCGGATGGCCAATCCCGTCACCCTGCGGCAGGTCTGGGACCGCGCGCCCGAGACGGTCAAGCGGCGGATGAGCCTGGCGCTGGTCTCCGCGCCCATGGCCCTGTCGTCGGTGCTGATGTCGCTGAACTCCAACGCCCCGCGCTACGCGCTGGAGCGGATCGGCAACGAGGCGCTGGGCGTGTTCGCCGCCACCTTCCACTTCGTCGCCGTCGGGGGAGTGGCCTTCGCCACCGTCGGTCAGTTGCTGCTGCCCCGCCTGGCCGCCGCCGTCCGCGCCCACGACCGGCGCGGCTTCATCCGCCAGACCGGCATCGGCCTGGCGCTGGCCGTCGGGGTGTCGATCATCGCCGTCGTCGCCGTGCGCCTGGTCGGCGTGCAGGTGCTGCGCATCGTCTATGGTCCGGAGTTCGCGGGACAGTTGGGCCCGCTGACCATGGCGGCCATCTCGGCCGGTCCGTTCTACTGCGTGTCCATCCTGGCCTCGGCCGCCTTCGCCGCCGGCCTGTCGAGCCGCATGGCCGTCTGCTACGGGATCGGGCTGGCCGCGACCCTCGCCGCTGGCTTCTTCAGCGCCAGTCTTGGCCTCTATAGTGCATATGTCGCGATCACTATCGGTTCTCTGGTGCAAGTGGCGGCGTTTGCCATTGCCATCAGTCTGGACTGGCGAAACAAATCGCGATTGAAGAAAAGCTCGGGCGTGTTGAAGACGATCTGAGGCACAAAGCCCGGGTATAAAACCCGTTTCATCGCTAATTGTCGTCACATCTAGTGGCTAGGGTGCCGCCATGTCCGGTTATGGCTTGGCTTTTCGCGGCCTGATTTGGCCTGCAACGCTTATGTGAAGACGTCCAGGACGGAAAATGACTAAGTTCGAGCGAGTTTTTGTCGTCCTGGATGGGGATTTCACGCGAACCAACGGCGCACCGTCGTCAAATCGCACGCACTACGAGAACTTTTCGAAGCGCTACACTACGGTGTTCAACGACGTTTCCTTGATGTGCCGCGTGCACGACCTCGAGGAAGCGGGCGCGCTAGCGGTCGAGGGCCCCGGGGTCGAGGTGATCACGCTGCCGCCCGTCCACGGGCCGGTCGACCTGCTGCGCTTCGGGCCGGGCATCCTCAAGACCTTCTTCTCGATCCCCCGCAAGTCGCCGGTGATCCTGCGCGTGCCGGGCATCTTCCCGGCCATCGCCTGGATGGTGCTGACCCTGCGCGGCATGCCCTTCGCGGTGGAGGCCATGGCCGACGCCGACGCCCAGTTCGCGCCCGGCGCCTACAAGAAGCGCTTCCGGGCCTTCTACCGGGTGATCTGGACGGCGATCATGAAGGCCCAGTGCCGCATGGCGGCCGTCTCGTCCTACGTCACCGCCCGCTCGCTGCAGGCCGACTATCCGCCGCATCCCAAGCGGCCGACCTTCAACTACACCACGCTCGACCTGTCGCCGGACCACCTGGCGGCCGCGCCGCGCTCGGCCGAGAGCCTGGGCAAGGAGCGGCTGACCCTGGTCAACGTGGCCATGATGCAGAAGCACCTGAAGGGCCAGGACCTGATCATCGAGGCCGTGGCCATCCTCAAGTCGCGCGGCGTGCTGGTCGACCTCTGGCTGGTCGGCGACGGCGACACCCGCGCCGAGTTCGAGGCCCAGGCCGCCGCGCTCGGCGTCGCCGACCAGGTGCGGTTCCTCGGCAAGAAGAAGGCCGGCGCCGAGGTCTACGCCATCCTCGACCAGGCCGACCTCTTCGTCCTGCCGTCGCGCCAGGAAGGCCTGCCGCGCGTGGTCATCGAGGCCCAGGCCCGCGGCTTGCCGGCCGTCTGCAGCCAGCTGCCCGGCAACACCGAACTGGTGGGGCCCGAGTTCCTGGTGCCCCAGGACGACGCCAAGGGCTGGGCCGACGTCGTCGGCCGCCTGGCCGCCGATCGCGACGAACTCGTCCGCGCCAGCGCCGTCAACCTGGAGAACGCGCGCGGCTACACCACGACGGCCGTCTACCCCGTGCGCGAAGCTTTCTACACGCGTGTCGCCGAGAGCGCTCAGTCATGAAGATCCTCCACTTCGCCCAGATGCTGCCCGGCGGGACGGCGAGCTATCTCGAAGAGATCGCTCCCGTTCAGATCGAGGCCTACGGCGTCGAGAACGTCCGGTTCCTGCTGCCGGAATCCTCGCTGGACCACGTGCCGTCGATCCCGCGCGAATGCATCGTCGGGTTCGACTGCGAGCAGCGCACGGTCGCCGACCTGGCGCGGCTGGGCCTCAAGCTGGCCAGCACGGCGGGATCCCTGAAGCCCGACATCGTCCACCTGCACAGCAGCTTCGCCGGCGTGGCCCGGCCGGTGCTGGCGCTGACCCAGCCGCGGCCCAAGGTGATCTACTGCCCGCATGGCTGGGCCTTCACCCGCGACGGCAAGGCGCTCAGCTCCAAGGTCTATGCGGTGCTGGAACGCGTGCTGAGCGGCTTCAGCGACGCCATCGTCAACATCTCCGACTACGAGCAGAAGGCCGCCATCGCCGCCGGCGTGCCGGCCGACCGGATGATGGTCATCCACAACGGCGTGCGCCGCGTGCCCGAGGTCGGCGCCAAGGTCGAGCTGGGCGAGGGGCGTCTGAACCTGCTCTTCGTCGGCCGCCACGACCCGCAGAAGGGCCTCGACATCCTGCTCGACGCCGTCGAGCGGCTGCAGCGCGACGACATCCACCTGCACGTCGTCGGCGGGGCGGTCGTATCGACCGGCATCTCGGCGACCAATCGCCAGCGCGTGACCTTCCACGGCTGGGCCGACCGCAAGCGCGTGGCCGCCTTCATGCAGGCCGCCGACGTGCTGGTCATGCCCTCGCGCTGGGAGGGCTTCGGCCTGGTGGCCATCGAGGCGATGCGCGCCGGCCTGCCGGTGATCGTCAGCGACCGCGGCGCCCTGCCCGAGGTGGTCAATCACGGCGAGGCCGGCCTGGTGGTCTCGCTCGACCAGCCCGACGCCCTGAAGGACGTGCTGGAAGACCTTACGCCCTCGCGGCTGGAGACCCTGCGCGAGGCCGGGCTGAACCGGTTCGAGGCCTGCTACACCAGCGGCCGCCTCAACGCCTCGCTGGACGATCTCTATCGCCGCCTGCTGGAGCCGGCGCGCCCCACCTTCACGGGCGTCGAACTGGCCGGCCAGACCGCGTCCTGACATGAAAAAGGGGCGGTCGCCTCGCGGCGGCCGCCCCTTCGATCATTCACGCGAACCGCACGCCGGTCAGGGGCGCGGATAGAACTCCGCGTACCACTTGGCGAAGCGCTGCAGGCCCTCGGCCAGCTTGACCTTGGGCTTGTAGCCGCACAGCGCCTGCAGCTTGTCGATGTTGGCGTAGGTGGCCGTGACGTCGCCGGGCTGCATGGGACGCATGACCTTCTGGGCCTCGACGCCGATCGCCGCCTCCAGAGCCGAGATCATGTCCATCAGGCCGACGGGATCGTTGTCGCCGATGTTGTAGATCTCGTGGCCGCCGCGCGGGGGCGGGTTGTCGAGCACGCCGATGATCCCGTCGACGATGTCGTCGATATAGGTGAAGTCGCGGGCCATCTTGCCCTCGCCGTACACCTCGATCGACTCGCCCTTCAGGATCTTCTGGGTGAAGCTGAAATAGGCCATGTCCGGGCGGCCCCACGGTCCGTAGACCGTGAAGAAGCGCAGGCCCGCCTGCGGGAAGCCGTAGAGCTTGGCGTAGCTCTGGCTGATCAGCTCGCACGAGCGCTTGGTCGCCGCGTACAGCGAGACCGGGGCCTCGACCGGATCGGTTTCCTTGAAGCCTTCGCCGGCCAGAGGACGATCGCCGTAGACGCTGCTCGACGAGGCGTAGACCAGGGCCTCGACGCCGCCGTGGCGGCAGGCTTCCAGCACGGCCAGGTGGCCGGCCAGGTTCGAGCGCTCGTAGGCGAAGGGGTTCTCGATCGAGTAGCGCACGCCGGCCTGGGCGGCCAGGTGCACGATCCGCTTGACGCCCGAGGCCTTGACCAGGGCCAGCAGGTCCTCGTGGTCGGCGATGTCCATCCGCACCATCGAGAAGCCCGGCCGCCCGTCGAGACGGGCGGCGCGGGCGGCCTTCAGGGCCGGATCGTAATAGGTGTTGAACACATCGACGCCGATCACGGTCTCGCCACGATCGAGCAGGCGCTCGGCGACATGCATGCCGACGAAGCCGGCCGCGCCGGTTACCAGAACTGGGCCTCGGCTCATGCGACGGGCTCGGCTTCCGCCGGCGCCGTCACGGCGCCGCGGCCGATGGAGGCGTAGGTGAAGCCGGCGCGGACCATTTCGGCGGGCTTGTAGACGTTGCGCAGGTCGACGAC